>JANPLI010000132.1:0-40361 GCA_031426455.1 Hymenobacteraceae bacterium
ATGAAGTAAGCGGGTACCTCAAATTTTTATAGCTCATCATATCTACAATTACACTTCCCACAGAGATGGGGCTTTCTACCCTTAACAAGAGATGATTGGGATCATCGCTTATCCATGCCACCATTTTTTCGCCACCTTCAAACATGGTACCTTTTACCAGGAGGGGTTTAAATTTGATGGCCTTAAATTTACCATACTTTGTTTTTATTTTTTCCTTACCCATGTAGCGGATATACAGGTGATAAATCTCATCATCCAAAAACATATCAAAAGGAATTTTATCGCCGGGTTTATATTTATCAAAATTAATGTTGCGGGCATAATACATGGAGCTTACTACATCCTGCATGCAATCAGTAATTTTAAATACACCATTGGTGCTTGCGGCAGTATTGGTAGTTTGATTAAAAGTCAGGTTATAATCGACCTGAATCGTGCCCAATTGCCACTTGCGGCCCAGTGCGTCGCGGACCATAAAGTCGAGCTTGGGGCCGTAGAAGGCGGCTTCGCCCAATTCGGTGACGGTTTTGAGGCCTTTTTCGAGGGCCGCTTCCTTAATGGCGTTCTCCGCTTTCTCCCAGTTTTCGTCCGAACCGATATACTTGGCTTTGTTATCCGGGTCGCGCAGCGAAATCTGGGCCGTGAACTCGCCGAAATCCAGGGCCTTCAGCACGTAGAGCACGATGTCGATCACCTTCAGGAATTCGTCCTTCACCTGATCGGGGCGGCAGAAGATGTGGGCATCGTCCTGGGTGAAGCCGCGCACCCGCGTCAGGCCGCTGAGTTCGCCGGACTGCTCGTAGCGGTACACGGTGCCGAATTCGGCCAGGCGCAGCGGCAGGTCGCGGTACGAGCGCGGCTCGGTTTTGTAGATTTCGCAGTGGTGCGGGCAGTTCATCGGCTTGAGGAAGAATTCCTCGCCTTCCTGCGGCGTCCGGATGGGCTGGAACGAGTCAGCACCGTACTTCTCGTAGTGGCCGCTGGTGACGTACAGCGCCTTATGGCCGATGTGCGGCGTGACGACCTGCACGTAGCCGGCCTTCTGCTGGGCCTTGCGTAGAAAGTTCTCGAGGCGCTCGCGCAGGGCCGTGCCTTTCGGCAGCCAGAGCGGCAGGCCGGCGCCTACTTTTTCGGAGAACGCGAAGAGCTTCAGGTCTTTGCCGAGGCGGCGGTGGTCGCGGCGCTTGGCTTCCTCCATCCGTTCGAGGTATTCGGTCAGCTCCTGCGCCTTCGGGAACGTGATGGCGTAGACGCGGGTGAGCTGCTTGCCCTTGTCGTCGCCGCGCCAGTAGGCGCCCGACACGTTAGTGAGCTTGGCGGCCTTGATGAAGCCCGTGTTCGGGATGTGCGGCCCCCGGCAGAGGTCCGTGAAATCGCCCTGGGAATAGAACGTGATGGTACCGTCGTCGAGGCCGGTCAGCAGGTCGAGCTTGTAAGGGTCGCCTTTGGCTTCGAAGTAGGCAATAGCTTCATCCTTTGGGACTTCGCGGCGGGTGTACACGCTTTTTCGCTTGGCCAATTCGAGCATTTTCTTCTCGACCTTCTCAAAGTCGGTCTGCGTGAGCGACTGGCCTTCCGGCAGTTCCACGTCATAGTAGAAGCCGTTTTCGAGGGCCGGACCGATGCCGAATTTCACGCCGGGGTAAAGGCTTTCCAGCGCCTCGGCCAGCAAGTGCGCCGACGAGTGCCAGAACGTGTTCTTGCCGGCGTCGTCGTTCCAGGTCAGTAGCTGAACGCTGGCATCGGCGGAGATCGGACGGGCGGCGTCCCACACGTCACCGTTCACGCGCGCAGCCAGCACGTTGCGGGCCAGGCCTTCGGAGATGGAGGCGGCAATCTGGTAGCCCGTGACGCCCGTTTCGTAGGACCGGACGGAGCCGTCGGGGAGGGTGATATTGATCATTGGTTTTGAGTTTATCGTTTTTGATTTTTGGTTTTTGGTTTTGGGTCAGGGGAGACTAAAAATGATAAACCACTAACCAGAAACTCAACGGATTTTGCGAAGCGAATCGAGGCGAACCGGCTTGCTGACGCGCCCAGCCAGCGAGTCGGCCTGTAGCTGGCGGAGGCGGACTTTGGCCTGATAAAGGCGGAAGGTGAGGCGGGTATCGGTGGGGTCAGCCTTGCTGAGGCGGCCGTATTCGGTGGCGGCGGTGCGGGCATCGCCGAGGCGGTCGGCGGCGTCGGCGAGCAGCAGGCGGGTACTGGGCAGCTTGTCGGTGCGGCGCAGCACGGCGCGAAGGTGGCGCACGACGGCCGCGTACTCGCCCCGGTCGTAGTGCAGCACGGCGGCGTTGTAGTGGGCCAGGTAAAGGGTCGTATCGAGCTGGGTGGCGCGGATGAAGAGTTTCAGCGCCGAATCCGGCTCGCCTTGGCGCTGCACGACCGAGCCGAGGTTCAGGTGCAGAAAGCCGTTGTCCGGAGCCGTCCGCAGGCCCGAGGTCAGGTAAGTGGCGGCCGTTTTATAATCGCGCTTGGCGGCGTAAATACCCGCCAGTTGGCCGATGGCATCGGCGAAACCGGGCTGCTGCTCAATGGCCGTCTGGAACGACGAGATGGCGCGCGCGGTGTCGCCGGTTTCGGCGTACACCATTCCCTTGTAGAAATAGGCCCGCTCCTCGAACTGCGACTTTTTGAGGGCCGAGTTCAGATAGGTAATCGCGGGCTGATACTGCCGCAGAATAAAAGCCAGTTCGCCTTGTAGCAGCGGCAGTTCGGCATCGGCGTAACCCAGGCTTTCAGCCTGAGTGGTGGTTTTCTGCGCCTCGCGCACATTGCCGATCTTGAGCAAGGCCCGCGCTTTCAGCACCAGATTGGCGCCTTTGGGGCCTTCGAGCAGCAGGAGCTGTTCGGCGTCGCGCAGGGCCGCGCGGCCGGAGTCCAGCTTAAAGTAAAGGCGCGCCCGGCGGGCGTAAAGCGCCGCATTGCGCGGTTGCTGCCGGATCGCCGCCGACACCTCGCGTACCTGTTCGGGCAGCGGCATCGTGCGAACGGTAGCAGGATTGACCAGTGGCTGATCGGCGGGCTGTTCTTTCGGGCCGCAGGCGGCCAGCAACAATCCGGCGACCACGACGGCGTACCCTTTCAGCCAAAACGCGCGCCGCACGGCGGGCAATAAAATCGACGGAGACAAAAAGCGCAAAGGGAAAAACCGGCGCCACCGGGATACAAAGCGGGCGCACCGGACCACAAAGGTAGGGCGGCAACGAAACGCAGGACCACGGCGCGGGCTGCTCCCAGGGTTCGTGCCGAAGTTTGTACTCCGGTTGGTGGTGCTTCTGTTTTCCTGCCCGCCCACCGCGCTGCTTTTGGTGCCTGCTTTACCCGACCTGTTTGCGTTTCTCTACAAGCTGCTGACCGCCGCCGGGCTGGCCTGGGCGGTAGCGCTGTTTTATGTGCGTTTTGGTACGGCCCTGGCCGACCGCCGGACGCTGGCACGCCAATTTCTGCTGCTGACACTCACCACGTTGTTGATCATTCACGTCGTCAAAACTTCGGTGGCGCTTTCGCTTGGGCTGGTGGGGGCGCTCTCGCTGATTCGTTTCCGCACGGCCATCAAAGAGCCGGAAGAGTTGGGCTATCTATTTCTGAGCGTGGCCATTGGCCTGGCTATCGGCGCGGGTTATCTGGTCCTGACCGCCACGGCGGTGCTGGGCGTGTTGCTGTTGCTCGGTACGCAGGGCTGGCTGGCCGGGCGCGGGCGCGGCGCGGCCGGTGCGCAGGTTTTCCTGACTGTCAGCGGCCCGGCGGTGCTGGCCGAAACGTTCCGGACAATTGTCAATCAGGCTTTTACTGCCGCTGCGCTGCGTCGCCTGGATGCTGACGCCGCTACGGCTACCCTCGCCTGGCTGCTACCCGCGCCTACTGATGCCGATGCGCTCCTGCGTGCCCAGGCCGCGCTGACGGCGCTCCACCCCACGGTGCAGGTGGCTGCCGTGGAGCAACGGGAGCTTTTGCACTAGCGTTTTGGACTGAGTGACTGGATGGAACTGAGTGACTGAATGGAGCTGAGTGACTGATTGACTGAGCGATAGAAGTACTGACGCTAGGTTAGGCTGCAAGCTGTAACCCTCGCCAGCGAGTGCATAAAGTCTCCGAACTTCCTCTGGAACACACGATGATTCGGCTCTGCCCTGCGTGGTGATTCTTACAAGAAACAACGTGCTGTACAGCCGACAAAGCAAAACAGTCCCTTTGATCGATAAGCATCAAGTGATCAGTTCCTCGATCATTCAGTCACTCAGTTCCACTCAGTCACTCAGTCACTCAGTAGTTTAATGGATTCCCTCGCCCGCTACGAGCGCAAGTTTCGGGTGGAGGCCGCGGAAGCCTCCGCTGACGAAGTGCTGGCGGCCGTGCGGGGGCTGTCGGCGTTGTTTCGGAGTGTTTATCCGGACCGGATCGTCTGTTCGTTGTATCTGGATACGCCGGACCGGCAGGCGTTTCACGCTGCCACGGCCGGACTGCCGGAGCGCGTCAAGCCGCGCCTGCGATGGTACGAGCCGGTGAACGGCGCGGCGCCGTCCGATGACGGAAGCGACCTGTTTCAAACGCCGCACTTTGAACTGAAACGACGCCACGGACTGGTGGGCACCAAGGAGTTACTTGCGCTGCCTGCCTGGCCCCCAACCCCTGGGCGTGGCGCGTGGCGCGCTTACGCCGCCACGCATCCGTGGCTTGCCCTGCATCCGGAATTGGAACCGGTGGCGTTGGTGCGTTACCGGCGCTCCTATCTGATTTCCGCTGACGGGCGGCTGCGCCTGACACTCGACCGGGCGTTGCAATATGCCCCGGCTACGGGCAGCTTACAGCCACCGTTGCTCTCGGCCTGGGTGTCCGACAGCGCGACCGTGCTGGAACTGAAATACCCGGTCGGTCATCCGGCAGCGGCATTACCGCAGATACCGTTTCGGCTGACGCGCAACTCGAAGTACGTATCAGCGGTGCTGAATACCAGTGGCTGACGACTGGTCGGCAGCGGGTAGGGTAATGCCGTATAATGGTCAGCCTCACCGCCAACTTCACCGCTCCAGGTCCGGCGGGACCATCTTCCGACGTCGGCGGAGCTGGTCCAGCAAGGTGGCGCACTGGCGGCTGACGGCCAATTCCTCAGCGGTGGCGGGGTCGATGGTTTGGGTGCGGGCCAGCACTTCCATTGCTTCGGGGTAGCGGCGGCGCAGCGCGTACATTCGGGCCAGGTCGTAGTAATAATCGAGGTGCGTGGAGTCGTAAGCAATGGCCCGGCGCAGCGCCGCCACGGCTCTGGCGTTAGTGGCGCCGCGTGGCACCGAGCCGGTCAGCAGCCGCGACCCCAGGCGCTCGAAAAAATTGTAGTTCGCCACTTTGAACTGCCAGCGCCCCATCAGTTGCCACGCCGGCGCGTAGCGTGGGTCGGCTTCGAGGGCATTTTCCAGGTAAGGACGCGCGTCGAGGCGCGCGTTGAAGCGCCCGCGCGGCCCAGCCAGCGAGCCAATATTGGTAATGGCCAGTGCCAGCGCGTAGTTGGCTGGGGCGGCCCGCGGAAAAGCGTCCACGGCGCGGGCGGCGTAGCCCTGGGCCTGTTCGTAGTAAGTGGCGCGGCGCGTTTCGTCAGTAAAACGTCCGCCCAAACGACTGCTTAAAATCGACGCCCGGTAGAGAGCGTCCAGGTGCGTGGGAGCGAAGCGCAGCGCCAGCTGGCACTTTTCGAGCGCCTCAGCTTCCTGGTATTTGGCTTCCAGCGTTCGGGCCAGCGCCACCAGCGAGTCGGCCCGGTGGGCAGCCACGGCGTCCGGCGAAAGCGGCACGGGAAGGGCTTTTTTGATGCGCGCCTTAATTTTTTTGGGCGGCGTCGCCACCTGAGCGCGGCCCGGCCACGAGGTGCCCAGCAGCAATAGGCTGGCTAGCAGACCAATCAGGAGGCGGGAGATGAGCATTCGGCGGCGCACGGCGCAAATACGCACGGAAGGGCGTCGGGGCTGCGTCAGCGAGGTGAAGCGCGACGTAGCCCCGGTTCCGGTCGGGTTACCGTTTGCTACTCGAACAGCCGAATCTGCTTCGGTTTCACGTCCAGTTCGATCTCCGTGCCTACCGGTATTCCTTCACTTTCCGGCAACGGGGCTTTGGCGGCGGGTTTTTTCTGCTCGCTGGGCAGCGGCAGCGTGTCGGCAAAGAGGGGCGGGGCGGGCGCCTTCTTCTCAGCTGGCAGTTTGACGCGCGGCGCGGGCGGGGTGGGCGCCTCGTCGGTTTCCACGGACTGCGTTTCCGGCGAAAGCAGCGTGGCATCCAGTACTTTGAAGTAGTGCAGTGTCCGGCCCTGCGCCTGCCGGCCGCGCGGCTCGGTGAACTCGGCCAGGTTCAGGGTCAGCGTTTCTTTGGGCCCGCGCGCTTCCTTCTGCACGGTGAGCTTCACTTCCGGAGCTTCCTGCGCACTCACTACCAGCAGCTTGGCGCCCTTTTCTTCGGAAATAAACGGGAAACGCCGGCCCACCGAGGTGGTATCAATCCGGAAACGCTTGACGAAGTGCTCCTTCTTGTCGGGGTCGAAATGGACCGCCGACAGCACCAGTTCCGGATCGAACTTGCGCAGCAGCGCCAACTGTGGCAGGTCGTAGTGGTTCGCCAGGTCGAAGGAAGTCTGTTCGTAGGTGCCATCCTTGTACACGACCAGCACCGTGTCGTCGGTGTTGAAATAGCCCAGCAACCGGCCGTGGCCCTCGGTATTGAGGCGCCCTGTCACTTCGTCGAACGAAATGGCCCGCCCTCCCAGGGTGCTTTCGCCTTTCTTGAGAAGTTGTACTTTCTTGAGGCGATACTTGGTCACGATATTGCCGCCAGCGCCTTTGCCCTTGATGGCGAGTTCGGCGAAATCGAAGTCGAATTCCTTGTTGCGGGCTGTTACCGAGGGGTGAAGCTGGACGCGCACCACTTCGCTCTCGGCGTTGGGGTTTGAGGTCAGATACAGGACTTTACTACCCTTTGTACCTTTCGTGAGGTCGTACTGTTTGTCGCGCGTGATGCCCGTGACGGCGAACCGCTTGGCCAGCGCCACGCCCGACGCCCCGTCGGTGTACACGAGGTTATAGGTGCGCCGCTCGTCCTGCCGGTTGAAGACTTCAACGTGGATAATATCCTTGCCAACGAAGGTCTTCTCCGCCACTTTCGTCACCACGAACGTGCCATCGGATTTGAAAGCGATGACCTCATCCAGCGAGGAGCAGTCGCAGACGAACTCGGTCTTTTCGTCCTTTTTCAGGCCGATGCCCACGAACCCATCAGTACGGTTCACGCTGAGCTTTTCGTTGGCCACGGCCACCTTCTGGGCCGTGATGGTTTCGAAGCTCCGCAGCTCGGTTTTGCGCTCGCGGCCGGTGCCGTACTTCTTCAGCAGCCCCTCGAAATAGCTGACGGCGTAGCGCGTCAGGTTCGCCAGGTGGTCGGCCACTTCGGCCAGCTCAGCTTCGAGCTGGGCCAGTAGTTCGTCGGCTTTGGCAGCGTCGTAGCGCGAGATGCGCTTGATTTTGATTTCCGTCAGCCGGGCCAGGTCGTCGGGGAGGTTCAGCGGGCGGCGCAGCGGCAGGCGCGTATCGGTGGCCTTCACCTTCTCGTCCGGCTCGCGGACGTACTTGCGCAGGCCCCTTTCGATGGTTTCCAGAATCGCCTCCCACGTTTCGCACTCTTCGATCTGGCGGTAAATCCGCTTTTCGATGAAGATGCGTTCCAGCGAGGCGGCGTGCCAGCGGGCTTCCAGGTCGGCCTGCCGGATTTCCAACTCGCGCCGCAGCAGCTCCTTCGTGTTGGCCGTCGAAAGGCGCAGAATCTCTTCCACCGGCACAAAGCGCGGCTTGCCCCCGATGATGACGCAGGTGTTCGGCGAAATCGAAATCTCGCAGTCGGTGAAGGCGTAGAGGGCATCAATCGTCACATCCGGCGAGACGCCCGGCGGCAATTGCACCTGAATCTCGACCAGCGCGGCGGTATTGTCCACCACCTTCTTGATCTTGATCTTGTTGGCTTCCGACGCCTTCACGATGCTCTCCATCAGGCTCGTCGTCGTCGTGCCGTAGGGAATATCCCGGATCGTGAGCAGCGTCTTGTCGGTCTTCTCGATGGTGGCGCGCAGCCGTAGTTTGCCGCCGCGCATTCCGGAGCGGTAGTCGGCAGCGTCGCAGAGGCCCCCGGCCGGGAAATCAGGCAGCAACTGCACGGGCTTCCCCTTCAGCACATCGATAGACGCCTTGCACAGTTCGCGGAAGTTGTGGGGCATCACCTTGGTGCTCAGGCCTACCGCGATGCCATCGACGCCCTGCGCCAGCAGCATCGGAAACTTCACGGGCAACGTCACCGGCTCCAGCTTGCGGCCATCATATGAGGCCTGCCAGGTGGTGGTGCGGGGGTTGAAGACCACGTCCAGCGCGAACTTCGAGAGCCGCGCCTCGATGTAGCGCGGCGCGGCGGCCGAGTCGCCGGTGCGCACGTCGCCCCAGTTGCCCTGGGTTTCAATCAGCAGGTCTTTCTGGCCGATGTTCACCATCGCATCGCCGATGGACGCATCGCCGTGCGGGTGGTACTGCATCGTCTGACCGATGACGTTGGCCACTTTGTTGAAGCGACCGTCGTCCATCTCCTTCATGGCGTGCAGGATGCGTCGCTGCACGGGCTTGAAGCCGTCCTCGATGGCAGGCACGGCGCGCTCTAGAATCACGTAGGAGGCATAGTCCAGAAAGTAGTTCTGGTAGAGGCCCGCCACCGGCACGATGTCGTGGATGGTTTCCTCGGCCGCGGCCGGGTCCGTCGTTAGGTCGGTGGGGCCCATCAGCGGTTCCGGCTCGTGCGGGAGGTCTGACGGCAGGTCGTGCGGCGAATCAAGCATTGGCGAATCTACAATCAAGGCAGACGCCGCGCGTGCAGCGGCGAACTTGCGGTCAGAACGGGAAGGGGCGCGCTTCAGCATCAGGCAGACAGCAAAGCTAACTAAAATAGCCGACCTGTCTGGGCTGGCTCATTCGGTTGGCAATGCGGCCGCGCGGGGCAAAGTTCCGCGTTTTTTAGGCAACCTACATAGCGTGAGCAGGCCCGTCGGCCGGGAAGCGCGCTTGGCCCGGCCCAGCCGCTTTGGCCCCGCTGAACCAAAACCCGCCCCGGTGCGGTATCTTGCTCATTCCAAACTACCTTCCGCGATGCTGCTCACCATTGAAGTTCCTGATAACGAAGTCCTGCAGTGGGTGCAGCGCCTGCACGAGCTGGGCGCCGACGAAGTAATTCAGGTGCCGAAGCGCCCCACCATCCCGCGCCACGTTGCCGACGACCTGCGCGAAGCCTTCGCTGAAATTAAAGCGGCCCGAAACGGCGGGCCGCCGCTGATGACCGTCGAAGAACTCTTTGCTTCGCTGAACGAGGATGAAGACGCCGACGCCCCCTGCTGAACCGACGCCGATTGAGGTACGCTCGACGGCGCCCTTTCAGCGCGCCCTGAAGCGGCTGCTCAAAAAATACGCATCGCTTCCGGCCGATGTGTTGGCCTTGATCGGCCAACTCAGCCAAACACCGCAGCTTGGCGAACCGCTGGGCCACAACTGCTACAAGATTCGCCTCGCCATCCGCAGCAAAGGCAAGGGGAAGTCGGGCGGTGCGCGGGTGGTTACGCTGGTCGTGCTGGCCGAAAGTACCGTCACGCTGGTGACGCTTTACGACAAGTCGGAAAAGGAAGACCTGCTGCCCGGCGAGTTGGATGCGCTGCTGGAAGCCCTAGAGTAGGGCAGTGGAAATCAGTAACGCGCTGCGATACCGATTGCTGCTTACACGCTCGCCAGCCGCGAGTACACCGCCGAATCGAGGTACTGGCCCTCAAAAAAGCAGTTCTCTTTGAAAAGCCCTTCCTGCACGAAGCCATTGCGCGCCACCAGCTTACGCGAGGCCGCGTTTTCGGGCCGGATGATGGCCTCGATGGAGTGCAGGCGCATCACGTCGAAGCCATAGGCGACGGTGGCTTGCAGCGCTTCGTCCATCAAGCCCTGGCCATGGCAATCGGCGCGGAGGATGTAGCCGATTTCGGCGCGGTGCGCATCCGGGTAGATGTTCACGTAGCCGATGATGCCCAGCAGTTCGTCGCTTTGCCCGGTGCGGGTGATGACCCAGTTGATGCGCTCAGTGCGCGCCTGGCCGTCGCGGATCAGCGTCAGCACGGCGGCCGCGTCGGCCGGGGTTCGGGCCAGCGGACGCGGGATGAACTGCATCAGTGTCGGATTGGAGCGAATCAGGAAAAGGGCGTTCACATCGTCCGGATGCGGTTCGCGCAGCGTCAGGCGGGCGGTGGTGAGGGTGGGGAACAGCGAAAAGTCGAGGTGCAGCATTTGGCCGGCAAGGTAGCACACCCTGGCACCGCATCAAGCGGCCAGCGCGCGGATATCGCGTACTTCCAGCACGGGTTTGGGGGCGCCGCGCTGAGCCGTGTGAATCATTGCCTGGGCTATCTCGCTGACGGTGCCGGCAAAGCCGGGCGCGAGGGTGCGCACGATGGGGTAGAGCCAGCTCAGGCGTCGGTACAGCTTCAATACGTGCAACTGCCCCGGCAGCGGCTTGATGGTGCCCGGCCGGAACGCCACGGCAGCCCGGAAAGGCAGCTTCCGCAGATCATTTTCGGTGCGGCCTTTCACGCGCGCCCACATCTGCCGGCCATTTTCGGTAGAGTCGGTGCCCGCCCCAGACACGTAGCAGAATGTCAGGGCGGGGTTGCGCGCCGCCAGGGTTTCGGCTACGTGCAGCGTCAGGGTGTGGCTGACGCGCGTGTAATCGGCCTCCGTCATCCCGATGGCCGACGTGCCGAGGCAGAAAAAGCAGGCATCGAAGCCCGTCAGCTGGTCGGCGATGGGGGAGAGGTTGTGGAAGTCCGGCACCAATAGCTCGCGCATTTTGGGGTGCTGGTGGCCGCAAGGGCGGCGGCTTAGCACCAGTACGTGCCCCACGGCAGGGCTTTGCAGGCAGTGCAATAGGACGCCTTCGCCCACCATTCCGGAAGCGCCGGTGAGCACCACGCGCAGGGGTTTCGTCGATTCAGCCATTGGGGTTAGGTATGGTCGGGTTTGGCGCCGCTGACGGGCTGGGGGCGAACTTATTGTCGAGCCAGCCTCGCCGCAGGTAGCCGGTGGCGCTCCGCCACCACCACTACCACCTCACTACCCCACCACCATCCCCACCCCCGGCACGGCCCTTGAGAAACCTGACCGCCTGCGCCCCGCGCCGGACGGACCCGTAGCTTCGCTGCCATTGTGGCGCGCGGCGGCCCTGTTGCGCGCGGGGACGGTCGCTTTTGCGGCCCCCGACGCGCCTTTTTCTGCCAACTCCTGATGACGCCCGACTTCCGTTACTTTCCGCTGGTGGCCATTCCTACTGATTTTTCGCCGGATGGCGGCGACGACGAGGCTGAGCTGATTGCCGGCGACGATAATCCCGGCGGTGGCGGCGGCGCCGACGCCGAGCGCCCCGACCCACTGCCGTTGCTGCCGGTGCGCAACACGGTGCTGTTTCCGGGCGTGGTGCTGCCGGTCACGGTGAACCGCAAGAAGAGCATCAAGCTCGTGCGCCGCGCCTATCGGACGCAGGCCAAGTTGGTCGGCGTGGTAGCTCAGACGAATCCTTCGGCCGATGACCCCGGCCTAGCCGACCTCTTCCCGGTCGGCACCCTGGCGCGCATCCTGAAGCTGCTGGTGTTGCCCGACGGTAACATCACGATCATCATCCAGGGGCAGAGCCGGTTCCGGATTCAGGAGCTGACCCAGGCCACGCCCTGGCTGGCGGCGCACGTGCAGTACCTGCCGGAGCGGTTTCCGGAGCGCCCCACCAAGGAAGTGCGCGGGCTGCTGAACTCGGTGAAGGAAACGGCGCAGAAAATCCTGAAGCTCAACCCGGAGATTCCGCAGGAAGCTCAGATGGCGCTCGACAACATCGATTCGCCGGCGTTTCTGATTCACTTTCTGTCGTCGAATATCAACGCCGAAGTGGCGCAGAAACAGGCGCTTTTGGAAATCGATCACGGCCCGGAGCGCGCCGAAAAGCTGCTGGGGCTGCTGCTGAAAGAAGTGCAGATGCTGGAAATCCGGCGCGAGATTCACACCAAAGTCTCGTCCGACATCGATCAGCAGCAGCGCGAATACTTCCTGCGGCAGCAGATCAAAACCCTGCACGACGAACTGGGCTACGACGGCCCGGAGAAGCAGGTCGAACACCTCAAGGCGCGCGGCGCGACCAAGCCCTGGCCTGAAGCCGTGGCGAAGCACTTCACGAAGGAAGTCGAAAAACTGGGCCGGCTGAACCCGCAGTCGCCGGAGTTTCCGATCACCACCAACTACGTCGAGCTGCTGCTGGATTTGCCGTGGGGTGAGGTCACGAAGGACAATTTCAACCTCAAGCGCACCCGCAAAATCCTCGACGAGGATCACTACGGCCTCGATAAGGTCAAGGAGCGCCTGATCGATTACCTGGCCGTGCTGAAGCTCAAAAACGACCTTCGGGCGCCGATTCTGTGCCTCTACGGCCCGCCCGGCGTGGGCAAAACCTCGCTCGGCCGAAGCGTGGCGCGGGCGCTGGGCCGCAAGTTTGCGCGGATGAGCCTGGGCGGCGTGCGCGACGAGTCGGAAATCCGGGGACACCGCAAAACCTACGTCGGCGCAATGCCGGGCCGGCTGATTACGATCCTCAAAAAGGTCGGCTCATCCAACCCCGTCATTCTGCTCGATGAGATCGATAAAGTGGGCAACGACTTCCGGGGCGACCCCCAGGCCGCGCTGCTCGAAGTGCTCGATCCGGAGCAAAACGCCACCTTCACTGACAATTACCTCGAAGTCGAGTTCGACCTCTCGAAGGTGCTCTTCATCGCCACGGCCAACGCGCTCGATACCATCCACCCAGCCCTGCGCGACCGGATGGAGATCATCGACCTGACCGGCTACACCCTGGAAGAGAAAACCCAGATTGCGCGCCGCCATCTGGTGCCGAAGCAGGTGCTCGAAAACGGCCTGCTGCCCGAAGACGTGAGCGTACCCGTGCCGACGCTCCACAAAGTGATCGACGGCTACACCCGCGAGAGCGGCGTGCGCGGCCTGGAGCGCCAGATTGCCAAGCTCTTACGCTCTGTGGCCCGCGCAAAAGCCACCGACGGCAAGGCGTTCAGCCCGCGCGCCATTCAGCCCGACGAAGTGGTGGGCATTATGGGGCCGGAACGCTTCGACCGCGACCTGTACCAGGATAACGACACGGCCGGCGTGGTCACGGGCCTGGCCTGGACGAGCGTCGGCGGCGATATCCTCTTCATCGAAACCCTCCTGAGCCGGGGGCGCGGCAAGCTGACGCTCAGCGGCCAGCTCGGCGACGTGATGAAGGAATCGGCGATGACGGCCCTGAGCTACGTTCGCTCGCGCGCCGACGACCTGGGCATCGACTACCGCCTTTTCGACCACTACGACCTCCACATCCACTTCCCCGAAGGCGCCGTGCCGAAGGACGGCCCCTCGGCGGGCATTGCCATTTTCACGGCCATCACCAGCGTTTTCACGCAGCGGCGCGTCCGGGCCAAGCTGGCGATGACCGGCGAAATCACCCTCCGCGGCCGGGTGCTTCCAGTGGGCGGCATCAAGGAAAAGCTGCTGGCGGCTCGCCGCGCGGGCATCGAAGTGGTGCTGCTGAGCGACAAAAACCGCAAAGACGTGTCGGAAATCGCCCCGGAATACCTCAAAGGGCTGAAAATCGAGTACGTGGCGCGCGTCGACGACGTGATTCAGCACGCCCTGCTGCCCGAACTGGTGCCGCACCCGCTGAAGCTGACCGTACCGGATAAGCCGGCAGGAACGGTGGTGGGGGAGAATGCGCCGTAGCGGCGGGCGCCAACCTGTTCGTGACCTGCCATCCCGCCGCCACCCGTTACGCCGCTGTGCTTAGCGTGGCCATATCGATCACGTACCGGAAGCGAATTTCGCTGTCGAGCATCCGGTCGAAGGCTTTGTTAATGTCCTGCATCCGGATCAGGCGGGTTTCGGGCTGAATGTGGTGCTGGGCGCAGAAGTCGAGCACTTCCTGCGTTTCGGCCACTGAACCGATCAGCGAGCCGCCGAGTGAGCGGCGGTGCATCGCCACTTCCATATTGTTCGTCGCGGCTTTGTACGGGGCCAGCAGGCCGACCGTCACCAGCACCCCGTCGCGCTTGAGCAGCTTGAGGTAAGGGTTCACGTCGAAGGCGTCGGGGATGGTCACGAGAATGAAGTCCAGCGTCAGTTCTTGGTCAGCCATCGCTTGAGCGTCGCTGGAAATCAGCACTTCCTGGGCGCCGAGTTCCTGCGCCGCCGCGCGCTTTTTCTCGTGTTCCGTGATTACCGTGACGTGGGCGCCCATTGCTGCCGCGATCTGGACGGCCATATGCCCCAGGCCGCCGAGGCCGGCTACGCCGACGCGGTCGCCGGGCTTCACGCCCCAGTGTTTGAGGGGCGAATACGTGGTCACGCCGGCACACAGAATTGGCGCGGCGGCGGCGGGGTCCAACGCGGCGGGAATCCGCAGTACGAACGCTTCCTTGACCGTGAGGCTCGTCGAGTAGCCGCCGAAGGTATTGTAACCGCTGCCGTCGGGCTTCATATAGCCGTTGTAGGTAGCCGTGAAGCCGACCGGGCCTTCGCAGTAGTTTTCCACGCCCTCGCGGCACGAGGAACAGGTGCCGCACGAGTCGATCATACAGCCCACGCCCACCAGGTCGCCCACTTGGTAGTGCCGCACGGCGGCCCCGACCTGCGTCACGCGGCCCACGATTTCGTGCCCGGGGATGCACGGATAAACGGTGTTGTGCCAGTCGTTGCGGACCTGGTGGAGGTCGGAGTGGCAGACGCCGCAGTACAGCACGTCGAGTTGCACTTCATCGGCGGTGGGGGCGCGGCGTTCGATCTCCAGTTCTTTGAGTTGGTTGAAGACGGAACCGGTGGCGCCGTAGGCTTTGACTTTGGTGGTAACCATTGGGGGGGCGGGGACATGGGGGGAGTTAAATCGGCTTTGCTGTACTGCCTGGCAGCCGGCAAGGTTGCGGCAAAGCCCCAACCGCTTCGCCACCGCCCCGGCGCCGGTAGCTTTGCCGAACCGGGCGCCCGTGCCCGCGCGCTGCTTTCGCCTTCCGTTGTGCTGATGCTTTTTCACTCTACCCGCTCTTGCTGTGCGGCACTGCTGCCCGGTCTTTTGCTCACGCTGGCCGGCTGCGCTCCCCGGCCCTGGCAGGTGGCGGCGCTGACGCCCGGCTCGGCCACGGCCTCGCAGCCCGTGACCAGTGCCGTGCCCACCGATTCGCTCGCCGAGCGCACCATTCGGCCGTACCGCCAGCGCGTGACCCGTGAAATGGCCGAAGTGCTGGGCACCAGCACGGTGGCGTGGTCGAAAGCCGCCAACAAGGGCCCCAACGCCCCCCTGACGCGCTGGGTGGCCGGGGTGCTGCAAGCCGAGGCCGGTCGGACGCTGGGCACCACGCCCGATTTCGCGGTGCTGACCAATGGCTCGATCCGGGCGGGCATCCCGCTGGGGCCGGTCACAGTGGGCAACGTCTTCGAGCTGATGCCTTTCGAAAATGAACTGACCGTGCTGCCCGTGCCCGGCCCGGTGGTGCAGGCGCTCTGCGACTACGCCATTCAGTTCGACAACGTGGCCGCCGTGGGCCTGACTTGGGAAGCTGGCCCGGATAAGAAGGCCACGGCCATCCGCCTCAACGGCCTGCCCCTGGACCCGGCGCGCACTTACACGCTGGCCATCAACGACTACCTCGCCAACGGCGGCGACGGGATGAGTTTTCTGCGCCCGCTGCTCCAAACCCCGGCAAAAAAAACTATTCGCCAGGCGCTGCTCGACTTTCTGCGGCGCGAGCGCACGGTGAAGCCGTTTTGAGGGAGGGTAGCGGCAAGCCCCAAGGCCCAACACCCAAGGCCCAACACCCCAGTCAGTTCCTCGCCCTCGTCGCCTCGCGACTTGGTTGCTGCGGGGCGAAGCCCCTGGCTACACGCACTTGCGCTTCGCGCTTCGCACCCTCTCACCCTCCTCCCAATGACCCGCCGCGACTTCCTTCGTTCCTCCGCCCTGGTGGCGCCCGCTGTGCTGGCGCCGGGGCTGCTGTCGAGTGCCCTGGCCCGGCCCGCCGAAACGCGCCTGACGGTGCTGCATACCAACGATATGCACTCGCGGATCGACCCTTTTCCGCAGGACGGGCTGCCCACTGCCGGCAAGGGCGGAATGGCCCGCCGCGCGGCCCTGGTCCGGCAGGTGCGGGCCGAGGCGGCGGCGAACGGCAGCCACGTGCTGCTGCTCGACTGCGGCGATATCTGGCAGGGAACGCCGTACTTCAACTTTTACGGCGGCGAGCTGGAGTATCAGTTGATGACCCAGATGGGCTACGACGCGGCCACGCTCGGCAACCACGATTTTGATAACGGCCTCGAAGGGCTGCTCAAGCAGTTGCCCCACGCGGGCTTTCCATTCCTGAGCGCTAACTACGACTTCAGCCGGACGCCTCTCGCCGGGCGCTTTACGCCGCACCGGGTGTTCCAGAAGGGCGGGGTGCGGGTGGGCGTCTTCGGGGTGGGCATCGCGCTGGCCGGGCTGGTGCCGGACGCCAAATTCGGCGCCACCACGTACCTCGACCCCGTGGCCGTAGCCGAAGCTCAGGTGCGGGCGCTACGGCAGGAAAAGGGGTGCGACTTCGTGATTTGCCTCTCGCACTTAGGCTACGAGTATGAGTCCGACAAGATCGACGACCGCAAGCTCGCCGCCCGCGTCGGGGGCATCGACCTGATCCTGGGCGGTCACACGCACACGTTCCTGCCCGAACCGGTCCAGATCACCGGCCCCAACGGCTGGACGACGCGCATCAACCAGGTAGGCTGGGCCGGTCTGAACCTCGGCCGTTTCGACGTCACGTTCCGGCGCGGCCAGCCCGTGGCCACCACCGCCGCTCTGCTGGAGGTGCTGCCCGTGGCGTAGGGGCAGGAGCAGAAGCCCGTAAATTCGCCCAATGGCAGCTACTCCCGTCCGTTCGCTGGCCGACCTCGACCCGGCCGCTACCTACACCTACGCCGATTACCTGACCTGGCAGTTCACCGAATGGGTGGAACTGCTGAAGGGTAAAGTAGCCCGAATGAGCGCGCCGCAGGACGTGCATCAGGCGGTGTTTGGTAATATTTTCGGGCTGATTCACCCCTACCTACGCCGTCAGGTGTGCCAGGTGCGGGCGGCCCCTTACGATGTTCGGCTGACCACCAAAGGCCCCAACGCCGCCGATACGGCCATCACTACGGTCGTGCAGCCCGACCTGTGCGTGATCTGCGACCCCACTAAGATCGACAAGCGCGGCTGTCACGGCGCCCCGGATTGGATCATAGAAATCCTGTCGCCGGGTACGGCCAGCCGAGACATGCGCGACAAGTACGACCTCTACGAGGAAAACGGCGTGGGGGAATACTGGATCGTGGCGCCTGGTGAGCAGAATATCTCCGTCTTCGTGCGCGATGCCACTACCGGCCGCTACCGTACTGTCGGCGACTTCGGTGCCCCCGGCCTCGTGCCCAGCGCCACGCTGCCGGACCTGATCATCGAATGGGCCGACGTGTTCGAGGAATAGCCGCGATCAGCGCCGAAGCTGCCAGATTTTCAACTAATTATTGCCCGGCGCGGACCAACAATTCAGTGGCTTTAGCCGCCGCTACAGCGGGCGGAATCTGCGTCATACAGGGGTGGCCCGGCACGGGGCAGTGCAGCAGGTTGCAGACCAGGCAGGGTAGCCCTTCGAGCCAGATGGCGCCGTGCTCGGGGCCGTAGGCGCCTTCCGGCGCGGTGGGACCGTACAGCGTCAGGATGGGCACCCCGAAGCCGGAGGCCAGGTGCATCGGGCCGGAGTCGTTGGCCAGCAGCAGGGTGCAGCGCGCGGCCAGCGCCAGGGCGTCGGCCAGGGCGCCGAGCGGGGCCAATAGGGTGGCAGTGGGGTACCGGGCGTGGACTTCGTGCAGATCATCCTGATCACCCGGCCCCCCAATCAGCAGCACCCGGCCCGCGCGCGGCTCGTTGATGGCCTGGGCCATTGCTGCCAGCATTGCCGGGGCGGCGCGTTTCGCTGGCCACGAGCCGGTGGCCAGCAGCCCCAGTACAAACTGCCCATTCAAGCCGTTTGCTTGCCAGAAAGCCGTCGCTTTTTCCGCGGCTTCCGCCGGTATTGGAAAGGGTAGCCGACCAGGGGCCTCAGCCGGAATGCCCATTGCGCGCAGCGCTTGCAGGTTCACTTCGGCGCCGGGTAGCTCTGCACGGCGGGTTTCGGCCGTGAGGCCGTAGAGGTGGCCGCGCCAGCCGTAGGCCAGCCCCACGGTGTGTTTGGCGCCGCTGAAAAACGTGAGAATGGCCGAGCGGGGATTACCATAAAGGTCGATGACCAGGTCGTAGTGCCCGCGCCGCACGAGGCGAATGGTATCGAGCGACGACATCTCCTTTTTATCGAGCCGCAGTACCCGCCGTACGCGCGGGTCGCGCTCGATGGCGACGGCAGCGGCTTTTTCCACCAGAAAGTCGATCGGGGCATCCGGATACGTGGCCCGCAACGGCGTCAGCACGGCCGTCGCCTGGAAGACATCGCCCAGCCCCCCCAGCTTGATGACGAGGATGGTACGGGCGGGTGGGGGCAGACGGGGCATAAAGGGGCTAGGGACAGGTAGGGGCGGGGTAATCGGAAAAATCAAAAGTAGCGCGGCTGCGTCGCCCCGGAAAGTGCCCGTTGTAACGGACCTTTGCCCGGCGGTCCGTTTTCACCGGGCGCGCAGTTGCTGATGGAAGAAATCAAAACCTGGCTCCGCCGCAACCTGCAGGGCGACCCCGTGCTGTGGGGCATCGTGATTGCGTTCTCGCTGATCTCGATCGCCGTCGTCTATTCGGCCACCGGCACGTTGGCTTACAAGAAGATGCACGGTAACACCGAGTACTTCCTGTTCAAACATACCGGGCTGATTCTGGCGGGCCTCGTCTTTATGTGGTGGGCGCACCGCATCAATTACCGCTACTACGCCCGCCTCTCGCTCTACGCCCTGCTGGTGAGTGTGCCGCTGCTGGTGTTTACGTATGCCTATGGCGGCACGACGCTGAATGACGCCTCGCGCTGGCTCACGATTCCGATCATCAACCAGACTTTTCAGCCCTCTGATCTGGCCAAGCTGGCGCTGATTTCCTATCTCGCCTCGATGCTCTCGCGGCGGCAGCACCTGCTCGACGACTGGCAGCGCACGCTGCTCCCGATTATGGCCTGGACGAGCGTGATCTGCGGCCTGATTGCCCTCTCCAACGCTTCCACCGCCTCGCTGCTTTTCCTGACCTGCCTGCTGCTGATGTTCATCGGCCGGGTGCCGGTACGTCAACTGGTGGCGATGACGGTCATCGTGGGCACGCTCGGCGGCGGCGCTCTGGCGCTGGGCCAGCGCGGTAAGACGGTCGTGGGCCGGATCGAGAAATTCCTCGACAAAGACCCCGCGAACGTGCCGTTTCAGTTGGAGCAGTCCTACATCGCCATCGCTACGGGCGGCGTGGTGGGCAAAGGGCCGGGCAACTCGGATCAGCGCAATTTCCTGCCCCACCCATACTCCGACTTCATCTTCGCCGTCATCATCGAAGAGTACGGCCTCGTGGGGGGCACGATCATCGTCTTTCTGTACCTCGCTTTTCTGTACCGGGGCCTGAAAACGGTCAGCAACTCGCTCGGTGCCTTCGGCGGGCTGCTGAGTGCGGGTTTATGCTTCTCGCTGGTGTTGCAGGCGATGGTGAATATGGGCGTCGCCGTGGGCCTCGGCCCGATCACGGGCCTGCCGCTGCCGCTGCTGAGTATGGGCGGCACGAGCCTGATTTTCACGGGTATCGCCATCGGCATCATCCTGTCCGTGAGCCGGGGCGAGCCGGACGCCCCCAAACTCGCCGATGCCGTGACGGCGGGGTGAGGAGTTTATGGTTGGTGGTTTCTGGTTTTTGGTTGTTTCCACCTGCTAACAAGAAACCAGGAACAGGAAACCCCGTCCCGGCCCGCATCTTTGCGGCCCAATCCGCCTTCCTGATGTCTGCTTCCTCCGCTGTGTCCTTGTCCGAACCTTCTACGCCCGCTTCCCGCCCGCTGCGGGTCATCATCAGTGGCGGCGGCACGGGGGGCCATATCTACCCGGCCGTGGCGATCGCCAACGAGTTGCGCGCGCGGCAGCCGGACTGCGAAATCCTGTTCGTGGGCGCTCTGGGCCGGATGGAGATGATGCGCGTGCCGGAAGCGGGCTACGAAATCAGGGGGCTGCGCGTGGCGGGCCTTCAGCGGCGCCTGACGCTGCAAAATCTGGCCTTTCCGTTCAAACTGATCGGGGCCGTGCGCGAGGCCCGGCGCATCGTCCACGATTTTGCCCCGGACGTGGTAGTAGGCGTCGGTGGTTACGCCTCGGCGCCCACGCTGCTGGCCGCTACCTACGAACATATCCCGGCCCTGATTCAGGAGCAGAACTCCTACGCTGGCCTCACCAATAAGCTGCTTGCCAAGCGGGTACAGCGCATTTGCGTGGCCTATGAAGGAATGGAGCGCTTCTTTCCGGCCGACAAGCTGGTGCTCACCGGCAACCCGGTGCGCTCCGATATTATGCACGCCCACTCGCACGGCATCGAGGCGGCGCAGCACTTCGAGCTGGCCGCCGGTCGCCCCACAGTGCTGGTGATCGGCGGCTCGCTTGGCGCCCGGACGCTGAACCTGGCCATGGCCGCCGGTCTGGCGCGCCTCGTCGAAGCGGGCTACCAGGTGATCTGGCAGACCGGCAAGCCCTATTTCGCCGAAGCCACGGCGAAAGCCACGCCCTACATCGGGCGCGGCGTCCGGGTGTTCGACTTCATCAAGCGGATGGATCTCGCCTTCGGCCTCGCCACGGTGGTGGTGAGTCGCGCCGGGGCGCTGGCCATTTCGGAACTGAGCCTGACGGGGCACCCCAGCATCCTGGTGCCGTCGCCGAATGTGGCGGAAGATCATCAGTCGAAAAATGCGCAGGCGCTCGAAAAGCGCGGTGCGGCCCTATGCGTAAAAGACAGCGAAGCCGGCGAGAAGCTGATCGACCAGCTCCTGGCGCTGCTCGCCGATGAAAAGCAGCAGGCGAGTCTGCGCAAAAATCTGCTGCCGTTGGGCAAGCCGCGCGCCACCTCGGCCATCGTCAACGAAGTGCTGGCGCTGGTGCGGAAGGCGTAGGGCTGCTGGTTTTTGGTTTCTCGTTTTTGGTTGAGGGCGTTAGCTGGTTTTGCTGACGGCCGGAATTCTTTTATCGTCAATGGCCGAAAATAACGAGCAACAAGCAACGAGCAACGAGCAACTCCAGATCTGGTTTCTTGGCATCGGCGGCATTGGGATGAGTGCGCTGGCGCGCTGGTTCCGGGCACGCGGTCATCGGGTGGGCGGCTACGACCGGACGCCCACGCCGCTCACCGAAGCGCTGGTGAGGGAAGGGGTAGAAGTCATTTTTGACGAAACGGTCGCCGCGCTGCCCGCCTGGGTCACCGCCGACCCCGCCGCCGTGCTGGTCGTCCGGACGCCCGCCGTACCCGCCGGACATCCGCAGTGGCTTTATTTTCAGGTGAATGGCTACCGGATCGCCAAGCGCAGCCAGGTGCTGGGCGAACTGACTAACGGCCAGAACCTGATCGCCGTAGCCGGTACCCACGGCAAAACCACCACTTCATCGATGGTGGCGCATCTGCTGCATTCGGCGGGAATCGAAACGACGGCCTTCTTGGGGGGCATCGCCGTCAATTTTGGGTCAAACCTGTTGCTGTCCGACGCATCAATCACTCAATCACTCAATCACTCAATCACTAATCAGGAATGGACGGTGGTGGAGGCCGACGAGTACGATCGCTCGTTTCTGACGCTGCACCCCGCGATTGCCGTCGTCACGAGCACCGACGCCGACCACCTCGACATTTACGGCCACTCCGACGCGTTGCTTGACTCGTTCCGCGATTTCGTCAGCCAGATTCAGCCTCACGGGCTGCTGCTGCTCAACCGCACCGCCGATCCGCGCATTTTGGCCCACATTGATCCGACGGTTCACGTTGTCCCTTACGGCCTCTACGAGCATCGCCAGAACCGCCCTGGCGCTGAAGCCTACGCTGGTCCGGTGCAGGTGGAGGGGCGCACCTTCCGGTTCAGCCTGACCGGGCCGTTCGGCGCCGCTGACGCGCTGCGTTTGCAGGTGCCGGGTTTTCATAACGTGGAAAATATGGTCGCCGCTGCCACCATCGCCACTTTCCTGAAAGCGCCGGAGGAGGTTTTGCAGCGCGCCGTACCGGCCTACGCGGGCGTCCGTCGCCGTTTTGAGTTCGTGTACGATGGAGGAGAAGGGGCGCCGGTGTACGTGGACGATTACGCCCACCACCCGCGCGAAATCGAGGCGCTGCTGACTTCCCTGCGCGCGCTGTACCCCGGCCGGAAGCTGTTGGCCATCTTCCAGCCGCACCTCTTCAGTCGCACCCGCGACTTTGCGCCCGGCTTCGCCGCTGCCCTCAGCCTGGCCGATGAAGTGGTGCTGCTGCCCATTTACCCCGCCCGCGAGTTGCCAATGGCCGGCGTCACGGCCGCGCTGATCTTCGACGCCCTGACGGTACCCGCCAAAACCCTGCTCCACGACAAAGCCGACTTGATTCCGTTTCTGCAAGCCCGCCACGCCCCGCTGGACGTGGTGACGACCGTAGGCGCCGGCGATATCGATACGCTGGTCGGGCCGCTGCGGGCGTTGCTGGCCGCGGCGAATTAACGGCCGGCAGTACTTGCAAGGAGCGTTTGTAGAAAAAATCCGGCTTTTTTTGCCGATGTTCCACTAACGTTCCACGGAGCGGGCCTAACTTGCGGGCCTCGTTTGCTGCCTGCCTTCCCTGCCCGTGTCGCGCACCCTCCTTCATTTGCTTTTTGCCTTTGGCTGCCTGTCGCTTCTGGCGACTGGCGTCGTGTTTGGCAATGTGCGCCGGGCCGCGCGGCAGAGCCTGGAAGCACCGCAGGTGCGGATCGACGACGAGTCCGACAATTTTTTTATCAACGCCCACGACGTACAGCAATTGCTGACGCGCAACGGTGTCGAACCGCTCCAGGGCCGGCCCACGGCTGGTATTCAGTTGGGCGCGCTCGAACAGCGTCTGCGCGCTAACCCCTACGTGCGCGACGCCGAAGTGTGGCGCGACCTGCGCGGCGGGTTGCGGGTGCGGGTGCGGCAAAACCGGCCGGTGGCCCGTCTGATTCACGACGACGCTGGGCAGGATGTGTATATCGATGCTGACGGCCGGCGGCTGCCGCTTTCCACGCGCTACACCGCGCGGGTGCTGCCCATTAGCTTCACCGACCCGACGGCCGAGTTTGCGCCTACTTTCTTTCAGGATTCCGTCGGTCGGGCTTACCTGGCGCTAGTGCAGCACCTGAGCGCCGACCCGTTCTGGCGGGCGCAGGTGGCGCAGGTCAGCATCCTGCCGAATGGCAAGGTGGTCCTCTGGCCGCAGGTCGGCGACCAGCTCATTGAGTTTGGTTACCCCGACCGCACCCGCGAGAAGCTCACCAAGCTGCTGGCTTTCTACCAGCACGGGCTGCCCGCCGTGGGCTGGGATGCCTACCGACGGGTAAATGTGGAGTACCGCAACCAGATTGTCTGTCAATGACCTAGCTCGGTCAGCTTTCGGGCTGACTGTATTTTTTCGTTTTTTCGTAGCCTTCCGCTCACCGAAACACCCGTACCTTCCGCTTCCAACCGGGATGCTTCCGGCTTCACTGCCCCCCGCACCCCGGCTGTAACCGTTTTTTTGCAATGCACAGCACTGATAAGATTGTCGTCGGCCTCGACATCGGCACCACCAAAATCTGCTGCCTCGTGGGCCGGCGCAACGAGTTTGGCAAACTCGAAATTCTGGGAATGGGTAAGGCCCTTTCGGAAGGCGTGGTGCGCGGTATCGTCTCGAATATCGACAAAACCGTCGATGCCATCCGCAAGGCCGTGCGCATCGCCGAAGATCAGGCGAATATCGACATTAAGCTGGTGAACGTCGGCATTGCCGGCTCGCACATCCGCTCCTTGCAACATCAAGGCTCGATTATGCGCGACTCGGACTCCGAGATCAGTATCGCCGACGTTAAGCGCCTGTCGAGCGATATGTACCGGCTCGTGATCCAGCCGGGCTCCGAAATCCTGCACGTGATGCCGCAGGAGTACAAGGTTGATTTTCAGGAAGGTGTCACCGACCCCGTTGGGATGGGTGGGCGCCGGCTGGAAGGCAACTTCCACATCATCACGGCCCAATCGACGGCCATTGCCAATCTGCGCAAGTGCGTACAGCGGGCGGGCCTGGAGATCGACAACCTAATTTTGGAGCCGCTGGCGTCGTCGATGTCGGTATTGAGCGACGAAGAGAAGGATGCCGGCGTGGTGCTGGTGGACATCGGCGGCGGCACCACCGACCTGGCCATCTTCAAGGACAATATCATCCGCCACGCGGCGGTGCTGCCGTTTGGTGGTAATATCGTCACACAGGATATTAAGCAGGGCTGCTCGGTGCTGCCGGCCCAGGCCGAGGCGCTGAAAGTGAAGTTCGGCAAGGCTATCGCCGACGAAGCTTCCGAGGACGAGTTCATCTCGATCCCTGGCCTGCGCGACCGCGCGCCGAAGGAAATCTCGCGCCGCAACCTGGCCCATATCATCGAGGCCCGGATGGAAGAAGTACTGGAACTGGTGGCCGTGGAAATGGAGCGCCTCGGCTTCGCCCCGCAGGACCTGACGGCCGGTCTCGTGCTGACCGGTGGCGGCGCGCAACTCCAGCACCTGGTACCCCTCGCCGAAAGCATCACGGGCCTGGAAACGCGCATCGGCTACCCCAACGAACACCTGGGCAAAAGCCACGTGGAGGCCGTGAAAAGCCCGATGTATGCCACCACGGTAGGCTTGGTGCTGGCCGGTTACCGCGCCTCGCTCGACGACCGCCTCTGGAAGCGGATGGAAGACGCCGAAGACCAGTTGCACCACGCCGCCCCCGTGGCAGGGGCTTCGCGGGCCGAAAAATTCTTTAAATCCGGCCCACCCAAAACGCCCAAACCGGCCGGTAGCGGCGGCGGCTTCCTCAAATCGTTCATCGAGCGCGCCAAGGGCCTGATGATTGATGACCTCGGAGACGACAAAAATTATTGAGTGATTGAGTGATTGAGCGATTGAGTGATTATGGCCCTTTTTGATCAGCGCGTCTCCAAAGAGAAGTTCGCCGAGACAATGCGGCATCAGACAAAATCACTTGCCCTTCGCACTATTAGCTTGTATCGCGAACTGCCTATTACAGAAGATGCACGGGTGGTGGGCAAACAGTTGCTGCGCTCCGCTACCTCAACAGCCGCTAACTATCGGGCCGTCTGTCGCGCTCGTTCCGAAGCCGAATATTTTGCCAAACTTAGTATTACGGTGGAAGAAGCCGACGAAAGCGCGCTGTGGCTCGAGATTATCATTGAAACCGATATGCTGCCTGCGGCGCGCGTCTTGCCGCTTCACGCTGATTTTGAGGAAATAACCGCCATCCTGGCAAGAGCGCGAAAATCGGCCTCCTCCTAAAAATCACTCAATCGCTCAATCACTCCATCAAAAATTCCCCTTCAATGGCTCTTTCCTACAAGTTTGATATTCCAAAAAACACGCCCTCCATCATCAAGGTGATCGGGGTGGGCGGCGGCGGGTCCAACGCCGTGAATCATATGTTCAACCAGGGGATCAAGGACGTCGAGTTCGTGGTCTGCAACACCGACAAGCAGGCGCTGCTGGCCTCGCCGGTGCCCAATAAACTCTCCTTGGGCGACAACCTCACTGAGGGCCTCGGCGCTGGCGCCAACCCGGAGCGGGGGCGGTCGGCGGCGCTCGAAAGCAAGGAGGAAATCCGCGAGCTGCTCAACCAGGGTACCAAGATGGTCTTCATCACGGCCGGGATGGGCGGCGGCACGGGCACGGGCGCGGCGCCCGTCATCGCGCAGGTGGCCCGCGAATTAGGTATCCTGACGGTGGGCATCGTGACGGCGCCCTACAAGTTCGAAGGCCCCAAGAAGCGCGAGGCAGCCGAGCGCGGCATCCGCGAGATGAGCGAGAATTGCGATACGGTGCTCGTGATCCTGAACGAGAAAATCAAGGAGATGTACGGCGCAATGGCCGTGCGTGCGGCGTTCGCGAAGGCCAATTCGGTGCTGACGACGGCCGCCAAGTCCATCGCCGAGATCATCACTGTGACGGCCGATGTGAACGTGGACTTTGAAGACGTGAAAACGGTGATGAAGGACTCCGGCGCCGCCGTGATGGGGTCGGCGATCACCGAGGGCGAGAACCGCGCCCGCCGGGCGGCCGAGGAAGCCCTGTCGTCGCCGCTGCTGAACTCGACGGATATCTTCGGCGCCCAGAAAATCCTGCTCTCGATTATGTCCGGCGAAGAGGCCGAACTGGAGATGGACGAGTTGAGTGAGATCACGGAGTTCATCCAGGAAAAAGCCGGCGAGGAAGCGGAAGTAATTTTCGGCCACGGCATCGACAGCGACCTGGGCGCTTCGATCCGGGTGACGGTGATCGCCACCGGTTTTCCGCGCCAGAATGGCGTAAGCACGCTGCGCCCGGCGCGCGTAGCGACGCCGCAACTCGTAAACTCGACCCCCGGCATCGATTACGCCCAGAACTGGACGGCGCCCGCGCCGGCGGTTGCGCCCGCCGCGGCCCCGGTCGTGGCCGAACAACCAGCAGCCGTAGTCGAAACACCTGCCCTGGTGACGGCCACCGCCACCCCGCAGGAAACGCCGGTCGCCGTTGCGGCTCCGGAAGCCCCGGCGCGGGTGTTGATGGGCCTCGACCAGCCTAGCCCCGAAACGGCGCCCGTCGTGCTGACTCACCAGAACAACGCCGGCCGTGAGCCGCGCCTGGTGCCGCGCCCTGGTGCCCCAGCCCCCGCCGAAACCGCTGCCGCCCGCCAGGGCCGCAGCAGCAGCTGGCGCGACCGCCTGCGTGGCCTCTCGGCGGGTACTGACATTACAAGCGAAGAATTCAAGCAGAAGCTCGACGAGCCGGCTTACCTGCGTCGCAATGTGCCTCTCGACGCCGCCCCGGCGTCAGCGGAGCGCAAGATCTCGCGCTTCAGCCTAAGCGAAGACAACGAGCTGCTGGGCGATAACCGCTACCTGCACGATAACGTGGACTGAGCGGAGGAGGGTTTGAGGGGGTTAGGGTGGGAAGGTTTGAGCTGAAAAAGGCGCCCATTACGCTGCTTGGCAGGGTAACGGGCGCCCTTTTTTTGGGAGGCGGGGATGGATGCGCGTGGTAGCCGGGTGGTAGTACGAGGACGGTGACCCGGCTAAAAGAGGGTCGATGGCCAAGCTGCCCCACTCGGGGGCACTTGCCGGCCAGCGGGATAGCTTAGTCACGCCTTCGTAAGCCACTGGTGGATGGGTGAGGAGCGCGTTTCGCCACGCTTTCCTGCCAACGCCGGGGACGGCAGCGCCCTGCCCGGCCGTACCCCTCTCAATGGGGCCGTTTTATCAGCAGTACCAGCACCCCGAGGAAGAGCACCACCGTGAGCAGGTAATCGGCCACCACCAGCGCGATGGCCCGCCCCCAGCGGCGTGCGGGGCCGGGGCGGGTGGGGCTATGGGTCAGGAGCTGCGCAAAGCCCCAGGCTCGAAAGCCGATCATCGTCGCGTTGATGGCCAAGCCGACCATTTGCACTTCGGGGCGCCCGCTCAGGTACCACAACGCCGGCAAAAACAGCAGGCCCAGCCCCGTGAACGCGCCCATCAGCAGCGTGACGGCTACCAGATGCTCGGCGTAAAGCAGGCGCGTGCGGCGGCGCAGAAACAGGTGGGCCATCAGCGCGGAAAGCGGTAGCAGCGCCACCTGCATCCACGCCTGATACTTGGTGACGAAGTGCACGAACTGCTCCACGCTGGCCAGCAGCCGGGCAGACGCGTGCGGGTCGTGGTAGAAAGGCTGAATGTGTAGCACCAGGTACACGAACGAGTTGACGCCCGCCAGCAGCAGCAGCAGCGAAAGCGGCGGGAAGAACGGGGCCCGCTCGCCGCGCAGGTAGCGAGCAATGGTATGGCCCGGTGCCCGCCACATCTGCTGCAAGGTGTAGATCACGCCTTTGTCCACGTGCCAAACGACGTGTGGCAGCTCGTGCAGCAAGTGGCCCAGCGTGATCCGCGCCGGGGTGTGGGCAGCCTGGCCGCACGTGCCGCAGTAGGGGGTGCCGTGCAGCGCGTGATGGCAATTCAGGCAGCGCTCCGGAACGGGGTGCGGATGATGGGCCATGGTGAAGCGCCGCTTAGTAGCCGAACACCGGCCGCGCCGGGTTCCAGATGCCCCACGGAATCATCAGCAGCACCAGCACCAGCGCGAGGCTGAACCACACGAGTGCCTTCCGGTGCCGCGCCGGGATCAGCGCCTGTTTTTTGGACAGCGACCGGCCGATCTGCGCGCAAACCACGGCCAGTAACATCCCCACGAGGTGTTCGACGGCGAAGAACCGACCCGTGCGGTCCTTCATCACGGCCGCGCCGCCGGTTTGCAGCGCGTGCAGACCCCAGGGACTGAGGCCCAGGTACAGCACCAGCCCAATGAGCAGTTGCAGGTGCATTGAGCCGACGAACGACGCCCCGGCGATATTGTCGGCTTTGGTCCAGATCTGCTTGTCAGCGGTCAGGGCGCGGAAAATGGCCCAGAGACCGAAGCCCAGTACGAGCCAGCGGGACCAGGAATGCAGGGCGAGGAAGACGGAGTAGGCGGTCATCAGGAAGGAAGTCGGGAAAAGGCGACGACTGCAAAAGTAGGGCAGGGGCGGGCGGGGCGCTACTTTCGTGGCCCACCATCCCGTCCTTATGTCGATGCTTCCTACTCCGCTGCTTTTGCCGGTCCACGGCGTTCTTCCCCGCTTCGGGCCGGATTGTTGGCTGGCGCCGACCGCCACGCTCGTGGGCGACGTGGTGCTGGGGCGCGGTTGCACGGTCTGGTTCGGGGCCGTGGTGCGCGGCGATGTTTGCGCCATCCGCGTCGGCGACGAAACCAATATCCAAGACGGGGCCGTGCTGCACGGCTCTTACCAAAAGGCTGATTTGCAGATTGGTGCGCGCGTCAGTGTCGGTCATCGGGCGGTGGTGCACGGCTGCGTGATCGAAGACGAGGTGCTGATCGGAATGGGCGCACTAGTGCTCGACCACGCCCGCGTGGAAACCGGCTGCATCATTGCGGCCGGCGCGGTGGTGCTCGAAAATCAGGTCTGCGAAGCTGGCTGTCTCTACGCGGGCGTACCAGCGAAACGCATCAAGCCCGTGAGCGACGAGCAGCGCGCCGCCCTGGTACGCACGGCGGCAAATTACCAAACCTACGCCGGGTGGTTTCAGCCCGCTTGATGGCGCCACCGTCGTCTAATCCTCCAGTGCCGAATTCAGAAAGGAGCTTTTCAGCGCCACCCAGACTACGAACAGCACCATCGCCCAGCGCAGGTAGATGGGGTAAAAGTCGCGGGTATCGCGGAAGCGCGTCTCGCGAATTTCTGCCTTTTCGAGGCGGTCGATTTCGCGGAAGATCGTGCTGAGGGCAGCTTCGTTGGTGGCCCGGAAAAACTGGCCGTCGGCCAAAGTCGCCAGTTGGCGCATCGTGGTTTCGTCGAGGCGGGTATCGACGTAGCGGGTCTGGCCCGAAACGGAATCCGTGTCGAACGCTACCTGTCCATCCTTGCCTAAGCCGATGGTATAGAGCCGGATACCGAAGAGGTGGGCTAGCCGGGCGGCGGTTTCCGGGGCCAGTTGGCCGGCGGTATTCTCGCCGTCGGAAAGCAGGATGCAGACCCGGGAGCGGGTGGGCGAGTCGCGCAGCCGGTTCACGGCCACGCCCAGCGCCGAGCCGATAGCCGTGCCGTCGGCGGCAATCAGGCCCAGTTTCACGGTGGCCAGTTGGCGGAGCAGCAGGTCGTAGTCGGTGGTGAGGGGCGTGAGCGAATACGCTTCCCCAGCGAACACGACGAGGCCGATGCGGTCGTGAAAACGCCCCCGGATGAATTCGCGCGCCACGCCTTTGGCAGCTTCCAGGCGGTTCGGTTCCAGATCGCGGAGCTGCATCGAGGCGGAAGTGTCGAGCACGAGCAGAATATCGATGCCCTGGCTGTTTTGTTCGACCAGGTGCGACGTCTGCTGCGGCCGGGCCAGCGCTACCAAGACCAGCGCCATGGCCAGCGCTAATACGGCATCGGGTACGAAGCGCAGCAGCCCCACCCAGCGCCAGCGCGCCTGGTCCGGGAAGAAGGCCATCTCCAGACGTGGCCGGGTTCGCAGCGCCAGCAGCGCGCGCGCTACCCAAACCAGCGGCAGGGCCGGAATGAAGTATAGCAGCGAACGGTGCGCCCACTCGAACGACGCCAGCGTAGCGGGCGTCCACCAGCCGGGCCGCAGCCAGTCGAGGGGAACGTCAGGCGAGGGGAGCGGGACGGGCATCGGCGGGAGTAGCAGAAAGGGAAGCAGCCAGCGGCGCCGCCAGGGCGGCGTAACGTTCTTCGGCAAAGGTGCGCAGCGCCAGCAGGGCGGCGCTGGCTTCGTCGGCGCCGGTAGGGGTGCCGGCCTCGTCGTCGGTGTCCGGAAGCTGGTTACCGTAGATGGCCCGGTCGCCAAGGCGCAGGGCACGGGCTACGCGCGGGTCGTTTGCATAAGAGGTAACAATCTCTTTGGTGGTCAGTGAGTTAATGGGTCGGTCTTCCAGGCCGGTGAGGTAGTTTTTCCAGAGCGTGATGGTGCGTTCCAGATTCAGCACCGACCGCGAGAGGGTAAACCGCTCGGTCAGGCGGGCGTATTGCGTCAGAAAATACTGATGGTTTTTACGCAGTCGGTAACGCCGGTAGCGCGCCCGTACGGTGCGGCCGTAGAGCAGCCAGAAGCCCAGCGCGGCCAGGCCCAGGCCCACGGCGCCGGCCAGCAGGCCCGGCCAGTTGAAGCGCGGCGGCAGCGGCTCGGTTTGCAGCAGCGGGCGCAGCGCGGGCGGGCGGATGGGGTCGGGCGGGGGCGACGTGAAGCGGAGTTGAATCCGGGCCGTCGGACCGGGCACAGGCACGGTGTCGCCGTGCGGCGTCAACAGATGCCCGCCCAGCGCCAGTGTCTGGGTGGAGTCGGGGGCAAAGGTGCGCACCTCGTACAGCACTTCGTCGAGGCTGACGCCGACGCGGGTGCGGGTGGGCACGTAACGCTGGTGCACCAGCTCGAAGGGCCGGAAATCGGCGCTCGAATCGGGGAAGATAAAGTTGGCGCCCGCCGGGTGGCGGCATTGGAGCCGCAACGTCACAATTTCGCCGAGGCGCACGGTGGGGCGGGCAAAGGCGGCGGTCAGTGTCAGCCCGGCGGTCGGTCCAGCAGTCAGCCCGGCACCTCGCGTTTGCGTCGCCATCGCCTCATTCGGTCGGGCGCAGACGAGCTTTTCGTTGAGCAGCAGGAGTATAACTGCTCCTGCCAATAGGTGCCGCCTCATTCGGGCGCGCGGCCCGGCGCCGGGTTTTCGGACGCAGGCTGACGGTTCAGAAACAGGTCCACGAGGGCGGGCACGTAGTCGCGGGCGGGGTCGATGGTGAGTAATGGAGCGCGATAACGGCGGCAAAGCTGCGCCAGCCGAACGTGATTGGCGGCGTAGGAGGCCTGCTGCTGCCGAAACAGGGGCGACGACGTGTTCGTCCAGATCACGCGGCCGGTCTCCTTGTCGCGCAGCGGGACGATGCCCAGCGCCGGCAATCGGCGTTCGCGGCGCTCTTGCACGTGCAGCACCACCAGCTCGTGGGCGCGGGCCAGCATCCGCAGCTCGCGGTCGAAGTTGCTGTCGATCAGGTCCGATAACAGAATCACCAACGACCGCCGCCGCAGAATGCCCAGCGTCCGGCGGATGCTGACGGCCAGGTCGGTCGTGTTCGACTGCGGTTGCAGGCCGTAAATGGTCTTAATCAGCCGGTAAGCGTGGGGCAGGCCTTTGGCCGGAGCGATATACGTTTCGAGCTGCGAGCTGACGCACACCAGCCCCAGCCGGGCGTTTTGGCGGGCGGCCACCAGGGCCAGCACCCCGCCGATCTCACGGGCTACGTCGAGCTTCTGCCGGCCGGACGGCCCCAGGCGCTGCGAGGCGCTCACGTCGAGCAGCAGCAACACCTGCTGCTCGCGCTCTTCGCGGTACTGGCGCGTGAACGTGCCGTGCCCTTTGGCCGACACGCTCCAGTCGATGAGCCGCACATCGTCGCCGTACTGGTAGGGGCGCACGTCGGCAAATTCGAGGCCCGTGCCCCGGAACACCGACCGAAACGAACCCTGCAACTGCGTCTGCACGGCCTGCCGCAGGCGTAGCTCGTACTTTTGCAGGCGCGCCACCAGGGTTCCCAACTCACTGCCGGGAGCGGCGCCGCGTCCGATTGCTTCTGCCATTGCGTTTTCTGTATCTACATCTGCGCCGCATCGCCGGTGGCGGCGCGCGGCGCGGAAACCGGGCTAAACTACGCACGGCGGGCGAAGTGCGCACGGAAAACGGTGGCCGGTCAATCGGCAGGCGGCCCCTTGCCGGGCTGCTGATCGGGCTCTTGCTGCTGTCCGCCTGCCATACCACCGATTCGGCTCCGCCGGATTTACTGCCGCCTGCCGAACTGGTGCCGTTGCTGGCCGACCTGCACCTGGCCGAGGCTTGCGCTCAGCACGCTTCCCGCGCCCCGGACACCATTCAGGCGCTCTACGAAAAGCTCGAAGCCGATATCTACCAGCGCCGCCACCTCACCCGGGCGCGCTTTAATGCCTCTTACCGTTACTACGCCAACCGCCCCGACGAGCTGGAATCGATCTACGCCACGCTGGTCGATACGCTTGGCTTGCGCGAAGTCAAAGTCCGTAGTCGATAATGAGGAATGAGGAATGAGGAATGAGGAATGAGGAATGAGGAATGAGATATCCCTAGCCACCACCTGCCCAGATACTACCCCACTACCTTACCACCACTACCACCCCACCCAAACAAAATGAAAGTTGCTATTATTGGTTGCGGTTCGATGGGCCTGGCCTTCGCCCGCGCCTTCCGGCAGTATGAATTGGTGCCCCGCGCCGATCTGTTGCTCGTGGTGCGGCGCCCGGAGCGGGCGGCCGTGTTGCTGGCCGAAAACCTGGGCACCGTGACCGAAGGCATCGGCCCGGCCGTGACGGGCTACGATCTGGTGATCGTGGCCGTCAAGCCGCAGGATTTTGCTGGCGTCAGCGCGCCGTTGCGGGCCGTGCTGCGGCCGGAGCAGGTGGTGCTGTCGATTATGGCCGGCATTCCGATGCGCCGGCTTTCGGCTGAACTGGGCGGGCACCGCCTGCTGGTGCGCGCGATGCCGAACACGCCGGCTACCCTCGGAATGGGCATCACGGGCTTCGCTTCAGCACCGGAGATTGGGTTTGCCGCCCTCCGCCGGATCGATAACCTGCTGAATGCCACGGGGCGCTCGATTTATCTCGAAGACGAGACGATGATCGATGCCGTGACAGCCGTCAGCGGTTCCGGCCCGGCTTACTTCTACTACTTGGTGAAGGCGATGGTGGAAGCCGGTCGCCAATTGGGTTTCGACGAAGCTACGGCGTCGCTGCTGGTCAAGCAGACGATGCTCGGCGCTTTCCACCTGATCAACGCCGCTGACAAAAGCCTCGACGATCTGATCAAGGCCGTGGCGTCCAAGGGCGGCACCACAGAAGCCGCCCTGCGCACCTTCGAGGCCGGTGGCCTGGCCGACACGCTCATCGCGGGTATCAAGGCGGCGCAGGCGCGGGCCGAGGAGTTAGGGAAGTAGACGGTTAGAGGTTAAGTGGTTAGACGGTTAGGGGATAGCGTCTCATGTCTAATAGTCTAACCGTCTCGTGTCTAACCGCCTACTTCGGCAGCTTCTGAAGCCGTTCGGCTACGTCGGCCTCCCAACGGGCCTGGGCGGGGTGGTCAAGCCCGTGATTCGCCTCTTGGTCGTAGCGGTCCTGCTCATCCTGCCAGCGTTTAAATGCTGCATCGACGATGGGCTTCAGGGCCGTGCGGGCCATCTCGCAGGTCAGGTTGGCGCGCAGCAGTACCTGGCGCAGCAGGCGGGCGTGGACTTCGGTGAGGTCGAAATGCGTCTGTTCGTGGCGCAGCAGGCGCTCGGACTCGCGGTTTTTCGACCACGACTCCAGCGGCCGGAACACCGCCTGCACGGCAATCCGAAATTGGTCATTGGTGCAGGAAATCTGCACGTCAAGGTCGGAGGAAGTCAGCGCGTGGAGCGGATCGGTTTCCGCCGGGCGGGCGCGGAAATCGTCCCACGTCAGGCGTTGATTGGCTTTCCAGACGATGGTGGAATCAGTGTCGGCGACGGGCGCGGGCATCGCCTCGGCTAGAGCGACGGCAGCCGTCGGGGCGCTGGGAACGGACGGTTCTCCGGCCCAGACTGCTCCCGGAATAATGCAGAAAGCAAGCAACAGGACGGCAGGCAGACGGGGCAGCAGCTTCACGGCTACGAAATCGGTAAAAATGCGCGAATGTTCCACCGGGTTGCGTAAAATTCAGCGCAACAGGCTGCGGCTTTCCCGGTGAAACCGCCACGTCAGGAGCAGAGCTGATAGACTGAGGCCCACGAGCAGACCCGTCCAGAGGCCAATTGCGCCCCAGCCCGCTGTAAAGGCCAGTATGTACCCCAGCGGCAGGGCAATCACCCAGTAAGCCACGAGCGAGATCAACCCCGGCACCCGAACGTCTTCCAGGCCGCGCAATACGCCCAGCGCGGCCACCTGTACGCCGTCGCTGACCTGAAATAGCGCCGCCACGATCAGCAGTTGCGCAGCCAGCGTGCGAACATCGGCCGCGGCAGCATCGGCGATGTAGAGCAGCGGTAGTTCCTGGCGAAATACAATCAGCAGCAGCCCCATCAACAGCATAAAGCCGAAGGCCAGGGCCAGCGCGCTGTAGCCGGCGCGGCGCACCTCGTGGCCCTGACCGGCGCCCGCAAACTGCCCGACCCGCACCGTGGCGGCAGCCCCCACGCCCGACGCCGCCATATAAGTTACGGAGGCCACGTTGATGGCGATCTGGTGCGCGGCCTGCGCCGTGACGCCGATCCAGCCCATCATCAGCGCCGAAAAAACGAAGGCGCCGGTTTCCAGCACCATCTGCCCGGCAATGGGTAGGCCGAGGGCCAGAATCCGGCGCGCGTGCTTGAGCCGTGTCGTGAGGCGGTCGCGGTAGGGCGCAAACCGGGCCGCGCGCCAGAACCACGCTGCCATCCAGACCGCCATCACCACGCGGGCCAGCAGCGTGGCCCAGGCCGAGCCGATCATCCCCAGGGCGGGTACTACGCCGCCGACGCCGTAGATCAGGGCGTAGTTGAGGGCGATGTTCAGCAGGTTGGCGCCCAGTGAGATGACCATCGCCTGCCGGGTGAGGGCCAGGCCTTCGGCGAACTGCCGCAGCGCTTGGAACACCATCAGCGGAATCATCGAAAGCGCCAGCAGCCGTAGAAAGGGCGCCGCCAGCGCCACCACTTCGGGCGGTTGGTTCAGGTGCGGTAAGGCCCACGTACTGGCCCAGCCCAACGCGGCCAGACCCACGCCGGCCACCGCGCAAACGGCCAGTCCGGAGCCAAGCAACAGGCTCAGGCGGTGGGTTTTGCCCTGCCCGGCGGCCTGCGCCACTAACGGCGTGAGGCCCATCGAAATGCCCAGGCCCACTACCAGGACCACCACGAACACGCTGGAAGCCAGCGCAACGCCCGCCAGCGGCAATTTGCCTAACTGCCCGACGAGCAGCGAGTCGGCCACGGCCACCGAGATATGACCCAACTGCGAGATGACGACCGGGTAAGCAATCCGGAAATTGGCTCGTGCGTGTTGGGGCCAGGTCAGCGGCTCGGCAGGGGCGCCAGCCAGGAAGGCGGCAGGAGGGGGGTAGGTCATAGGAAGGAAGGCGCAAAGGTCGGCAGAACGGGCGGGCGCGGGCTTTACGGCAAGCAGCCGGTGGTATCAGCTACCTGCCCATTTATCTGAAAAACCGCGGTTATGGAATGGCCCAAACCGGCACAACTTGGCACAACCTGGTACGCGCCGGGGCCGTAAAGAAGGACGCACCGGCTAGTGTAACCACACTCACTACTTCCCATGCTACTCCGATGAAAACGCTTGCTTCTCCCGCCCTGATGCTGCTGAACGGTGCTTCCCGTACCGGTCGGCGCACGTCGATTACGGTGCTCAATCCGCTCTGAAACTGCTCTAAAAACCCCCGGCCCCGTTTGGTGGCCGGGGGTTTTTTGTTGGTTGCCGGGGCGACTGTCTGTTGCCGGCTTCCTGCGCTGCGGTGGTTTTGCGCGATACTTCTCCAGTTGCGTTCGCCACCCTTTTCACACCCATCATCCACTCACTCATTTTCACCAATGGCTTCTTCCCATTCGTCCAACCCCAATCAATCGTCGGAAAACGACAAAAAAAATAACCCGGCCTCGCAATCGAATGCGAACCAGGAGACCGGTACAACCGGTGAACAGAATGATCAGTTGAAAACGGCCCAGACGGGCACGTCCACCGGCTCGATGCGCGGCCCGGAGGCGGGCCGTAGCGGGCAGCAATCCACTTCCTCCGGCAGCGGCGCCGGTTACGGCGGCTCGCGCGAGGACGCCGGAATGATGAGCGGCGGCGGCAACCGCGCCGGCAAGGATCAGCGCCAGCCGGGTAACACGACCGGCGCCGGTTCGGCCGCCGACCGGACGTCCGATTCGGGCCACCGGGGCACTCAGGGCGTCGGTGGTGGCGGCGGAACGCAGTCGTCGTCACGCGATGAAGACGCGACCGATGGCAACGCCACCGGCCAACGGATGTAGGCCGGCGCACGGCTTGTCAATCGACCAGAATCTTTCTCTCCACGTCCCCGCCGCTGGTTTTCCTGCGGCGGGGACGTTGTTTTGTGGTCTGATGCAGCTTTCCATCGTCCGCCGTCCGCTTCAATTCACGTTTCCGGCCCGCACTTCGCGTGGGGCCCTCACCGAACACGTCGCTTTTTACCTGGTGCTACGCGACCCGGAGCGCCCCGACCGCCTGGCCGGCGTGGGCGAGGCCGCGCCGCTGACGGGCCTTTCACCCGACGACGATCCGCAGTTTGCCCAGCACCTGGCAGCATTCGCGGCGCGCTTCAACCGCGCTAATTTCAACGACTTCACTCCCGAAGCCGCCCTGCGACTGGTGCCCGCCGCGCTGCCGAGCGTCCGGTTTGGGCTGGAAACCGCCGCCCTCGACTGGCAGCGCGGCGGCCGGCGGCAGCTCTTCGACACGCCCTTCAGCCGGGGCGAAGCGCCGTTGCCCATCAACGGACTGATCTGGATGGGCGAAGCCGCCTTTATGCGCCGCCAGATCGAAGAAAAACTGGCGGACGGCTACCGCTGCCTGAAGCTGAAAATCGGCGCCCTGGATTTCGAGACGGAGCTGAAAGTACTGGCCGAAATCCGCGCCGTGGCCAGCCCCGATCAACTGACGCTGCGCGTGGACGCCAACGGGGCTTTCAGCCCCGACGAGGCCCTGGGCAAGCTCCAGGCGCTGGCCCGCTACGAGCTGCACTCCATCGAGCAGCCGATAGCTGTGGGGCAGCCCGTGGCCCTGGCCCGGCTCTGCCGCGAATCGCCGGTGCCGGTGGCACTCGACGAGGAGTTGATCGGCCTGACGCAGCCCGCCGACCAGACCCGCCTCCTCGAACAGGCCCGGCCCGCTTACGTGGTGCTGAAACCGACGCTGCTGGGCGGGCTGGAAGCCACCCGCCAGTGGGTTACGCTGGCCCGCGCGCACGGCATCGGCTGGTGGCTGACGTCGGCGCTGGAATCGAATATCGGCCTCAACGCCGTCGCGCAGCTTGCCGCCGACCTGGGCGTAGCCGACGATTTTCCGCAGGGTCTGGGCACCGGGCAGCTTTACAGTAACAACATTTCCAGCCCTTTGCGCGCGGCAGGCGGTTGGCTGCGGCTCGAACAGGACACGGCCTGGGAAGACGGTTTCGCCGCCGTGGGGTAGCGCCGACTACCAGTCGGCGCTACTGCACTCACTTCACCAGCCTTTTCGTCAGTGCCCGCCCATCGGGCCACGTCAGGCGTAGGGCGTAGAGGCCCGCCGCTTCGGTGGCTAAAGATAGCCGGGCTTCGGGCGCATTATCCAGCTTACCCGCCCATACTATTCGGCCCAGCGCATCGACCACGGTGGCCGTAGCGCCCGCCGCGCCGCGCACCGCGAAGATGCCCGTGGCGCTGGGGTTGGGGTACACGCTGACTTGCGGCGGGGTGGGCACTGGCGCGGGCGCGGCCAGTGGGCAGGGGCACGGCCCAAAGGGGTACACCTCGGTGCTGACGCGGCAGTTGAGGTTATTGTACACGGTGCAGGTGACCCGCACCGGCGTGGGCGCGGCGAAAGTGCGCGTCACGACGTAGCCCGTATCAGCGGGCGCGCCGTCGGAATACGTCCAGACCACCAGGCTCACCACCCCGTAGCGCGGCCCGGCGTGGGTTTTGGTGGCGTCGAGCGTAAAGGTGAAGGCGTTGCCGTTCGGCCCGCCGGGGCCGGTATAAGTAACGGCGTTGGCTTCCAGCGTGGGCGGGGTGCGGCACAGGTCGTAGGGCGCGGGGATGCCCAGGCCCGACCAGCGGCCCCGGTAGCGGTTCTCACCAGCCTGGATGCGACTGGGCAATGAGTAGCCGTCCACAATAGCAGACCCATCTGGCTGGGAAAGCACATTATCAGGAAAGGCAACTGGGTTGAGCCATTGCAGCACCACTTGAGCGGAGTCGCCGGGCAGTCCCGAACCGGATGGCGGGACGATTTCTGCCACTAGCCCCTCAATCTGAAAGTAAGTAGGCCCATCGGGGATATTCATCCACCCCACCGCGCGGATGTGGCCGTTCGTCAGTTCCTGCACGTGTACCAGATCGCAGCCGGCATCCGGACTGCGTACGGGCGGGTAGAGGCGCTTTTCCCATTGCATCCGCAATGTGCTGTCGAACTTGAAGAGGTAAGCTTGGCGTGGGTGGTTGGCACCCAGTGGATAACGGTAGCGCCGACTACCGCAAACTAAGAAGCCACCATCCTGGGTAGGGGTGGTGAAAAAGCCGATATCCTGCCAGTTCGGCTCGCCAAACCAAGTTGAAGCCAGCGTATCGCCATTGGCTGTGAAGCGGATAATGCGGTTATCCAAATCAAAAACCACGTTGGTCACTGGCTGCGCCCGCGCGACACTCTGGTAGGTGAGCGCGTAAGCGCCATCCCGGCAGACGGCGATTTTGGCGGCGCTGTAGCTGGAGGTAGAGCGTCCGGAAGTCGATTGCGGCTCGGCTCGCCAGTCCCACTGCTCGTTGCCCTGCCAATCAAATTTAGTCACACCGGCGGCTGGTTGGTAACTGCCGGATGCCTGACGGGTATTAAGGATTAGCGGTAAAAGAAACCCATCTGGCAAAGCCACGGGGGTGCCCCAGGTAGGAATGCGGTTCGCCGTGTAGTGCCGCTTCTGCCATTGTAGGGTGCCCAGCGAGTCGAACTGGTAGATGCCAAAAAACCAGCCCCCAGTTGAGTCAGAACTATAAGTGAAGCTTAAATAGGTACCGTCTGGTTTGGCTATCCCATCAAAGAAACACCCGACTTCGGGCGCCAGGGCGCGGTAGGTCTGCCCGCCTGTAGTATCGCCGGCGGCATTAAAAAAAATACATTGAGATATTCCAAAAAAAACGTTTGGAACACTCGGTTCGTTGTAGTAGCCCACTGATCCTACTTGCACGAACCGCGTGGGCGATAGCTGTAGCAGGCCGCGAAAGGATCGTTCAGAAAACGGGCCATACCTTACGGGGGAGACGTAAGCCTCGTGCGCCCACGCTACCCGGGGTGCGATGGTGGACTGGGCCAGCACGGCGTGGCCATCGAGCAATCCAATCGGGAACAACAGCAGGAAGCTGCGGTGCAACCAGCACCGCAGCTTCTGTAACGACAGCGTGTTCATCAAACTAACGAGTGACTTGCAGACGAACCGATGTCGATCCTTCGCGCGCAGTCACCAGCGTGACGAGGTACAGACCGCTGGGTAGGTGGCCCAGCGCAACCGTTTCCTCCTGCCTCCCACCGACCACATTCCGCCGGACGACCACTTGGCCCGTCAGGCCCTCCCGGATAACGATTTCAGCCGGCTCGGCATCCGGCAACGCACAGCGGACGATGACGGCATCTGTGGCTGGATTAGGCGCGATGCTAAAGCGCGTACCAGAGGTGCCTCCTGATTTACCGGTAACGGTGCGGTGCTGTAGACCATCACTAGCTCCTTCCTCAAAGCGAC
>JANPLI010000133.1:0-33282 GCA_031426455.1 Hymenobacteraceae bacterium
CGTCGCCGCCCACCTCGCCGAGGGCCACGCTGAATGGGGCTGCGCCCACGGTCACCTGGGGGTTGGGTGCGGGGGGGGTGAAGCTGCCGGTGCCGTCGTTGAGGCGCACACTCACGGTACTGCCGCCGGTGGCGTTGGCGCACACGAAGTCGAGGTCGCCGTCGCCGTCCACGTCGCCCAGGGCCACGCTTGTCGGGAAGCTGCCCACGGCCGGGTTGGGGTTGGTGGCGGGGGCCGCGTAGTTGCCGGTGCCGTCGTTGAGGCGCACGCTCACCGTGTTGCTGCTGTTGGCGGTCAGCAGGTCGAGGTCGCCGTCGCCGTCCACATCACCCACGGCCACGCTTGCCGGGCCAGTGCTCACGCTGGGGTTGGGGTTGGTGACCGGGGCCACGAAGTTGCCCGTGCCGCCCACCGCCGCCGCCGTGAACTGATACACGTAGCCCGGCAGCGGCCCCACGCCCGCCGTGCTTTGCGCGGCTGGGGTGGCGGTCACCAACACGGTTTCGCCCGGTCGGAAGTCGGTGGTGGGGTTGAAGGTGATGGTGTTGCCGCTCACGCTCGCCGCGCCGCCCTGCGCGCCGCTCATCCGCCCACCGCGCTGCGGGCTGAACACTTTCAGCGCGCCCGCCGTGGCGGCGGTGTTGCTCATCGGCTGGTCGAAGGTGATGCTGACGCTGGCCGAAGCCGGGGCATTGCGCCGGTTGCGCGTCGGCGCCAGGGCCGTGACGACCGGCCGCGCCAGTACCGTGAAGGTGCTGCCGCTGGTAGCCGGGCCATTGGGCGAAATCAGGCTGATGAGGCCGGTAGTGGCGCCCACCGGCACGGCCACGGTCAGGCTCGTGGCCGAAACGACCGTGAAGCCAGGCGCATTGACGCCGTTGAACGCCACGGCGGTGGTGCCGACGAAGCCGGTGCCGGTCAGCGTCACCACGTCGGCCACGGCCCCGGTGGTAGGGTTGAAGCTGGTAATGACGGGTGCCGGCACTTGGTTGAGGCGCACGCTCACGTTGTTGGCCGAGGCGTTGGCAACGATCAGGTCGAGGTCGCCGTCGCCGTCGAGGTCGCCCAGGGCGGCGCTGAAGGGGAAGGTGCCCGCCGGCACGGTCGTGGAGCCGCTGAAGGCACCCGTGCCGTCGTTGAGGCGGACGTTCACGCTGCTGGCGCCGGAGGCAACGAAATCGAGGTCGCCGTCGGCATCCACGTCGCCCAACGTTATATTTTCCGGAAGGCTACTCACGCTGATTTCGGGGTTGGCGACGGGCACCGTAAAGCTGCCCGTGCCGTCGTTGAGGCGCACGCTCACCGTGTTGCTGTTTGCATTGGCGGCGAGCAGGTCGAGGTCGCCGTCGCCGTCCACGTCGCCCAGCGCCACGGCGCGGGGGTTGGTGCCGACCGGCACTTCGGCGGCGGCGGCAGGGGGCGCAAACTGGCCGGTGCCGTCGTTGAGGCGGACGCTGACCGTGTTGGTGTCAAAATTGGGCGCCAGCAGGTCCAGGTCGCCGTCGCCGTCGAGGTCGCCCAGTGCCACGGCGCGGGGGTTGGTGCCCACCGGTACTTCGGGGGTAGTGGCGGGGGGCGTGAAATTGCCCGTACCCCCGTTGAGGCGCACGCTCACCGTGTGGCTGATCGCATTGGCGGTGAGCAGATCGAGGTCGCCATCGCCGTCCACATCGCCCAGCGTCAGGCCCCAGGGACTGGTGCCCACGCTGGGGTTGGGGTTGGTGGCGGGGGGCGCGAAGCTGCCTGTGCCGTTGTTGAGGCGCACGCTGACGGTGCCGGACCCTACGTTGGCCACCAGCAGATCGAGGTCACCGTCCCCGTCCACGTCGCCGAGCACCAGCCGGCGGGCGTTCGCACCTGCCACCGGCACTTCCGGGGAAGTGGCGGGTGCGAATTGGCCGGTACCGTCGCCCAGGCGCACACTCGCCGTGCTGCTGCCGTTATTGGCGGTCACGAAATCGAGGTCGCCGTCGCCGTCCACGTCGCCCAGAGCCACGTTCTGAGGGTTGCTGCCCACGGGCACTTCGGGATTGGTGGCCGGCGCCACGAAGGTGCCCACGCCCGTACCGCCCGTGGCGGTGGTGAACTGGTGGACGTGCCCGGCGGCCGCGTTTATCCCGATGCTGCTCTGCGCGGCGGCGGTGGTCGTCACGAACACGGTTTCCCCCGGTCGGAAGTCGGTGGTGGGGTTGAAGGTGATGGTGTTGCCGCTCACGCTCGCCGCGCCGCCCTGCGCGCCGCTCATCCGGCCGCCGCGCTGCCGGCTAAACACGTTCACCGCGCCGGCCGTGGCGGCGGTGTTGGTCATCGTCTGGTCGAAGGTGACGGCCACATTACTCGTGAGCGCCGCATTCCGCCGGTTGCGCGTCGGCGAAAGGGCCGTGACGACCGGCCGTGTCAGCACGGTGAAGGCGCCGCCGCTGGTGGCCGGCCCCAGCGGCGAGGTCAGGCTGATGGCGCCGGTGGCGGCCCCGGTCGGCACACTCACCGTTATCTGCGTGGGCAAATCGACGGTGAAGGCCGGGGCATTGGTGCCGTTGAAGGCCACGGCCGTCACGCCGCCGAAAGCGGTGCCAGTCAGCGTCACCACGGTGCCCGCCAGCCCGCTGATGGGGCTGAAGCTGCTGATGACGGGCGCCGGTGGCTGGTTGAGGCGCACACTCACGGTGGCGGCGTTGCGGTTCAAGGCGAGCAGGTCGAGGTCGCCGTCGCCGTCCACGTCGGCCAGCACCGCCTGGCGGGGGCTGAGGCCCACGGCGGGGTTGAAGCCCGTGCCGAAGGTGCCGGTGCCGTCGTTGAAGCGCACACTTGCCGTGTTGTTGCTTTCGTTGGCGGTCACGAAGTCGAGGTCGCCGTCCGCGTCCACGTCGCCCAGGGCCACGGTTTGGGGGTTGCTGCCCACGCTGGGGTCGGAGCCGCCACTGAACGTGCCGGTGCCGGTGTTGAGGCGTACGCTCACGTTGTTGGTGCTGCGGTTGGCGACCAGCACGTCGAGGTCGCCGTCGCCGTCCACGTCGCCCAGGGCCACGCTCCAGGGGCTGAGGCCCACGGCCAGCTCCGCCCCACCGCTGAAGGTGCCGGTGCCGTCGTTGAAGCGGACGCTCGCGCTGTTGTCGTTGCTGTTGACGGCCACGAAGTCGAGGTCGCCGTCGTGGTCCAGGTCGCCCACGGCCACGCTGAAGACCCCCACGCCCACGGGCGCATTCTGCCCGCCGCTAAAGCTACCGGTGCCGTCGTTGAGGCGCACGGCCACCGCGCCCCCGGCGATGGTGCCGTAGGTGGCCAGCAGGTCGAGGTCGCCGTCGCCGTTCACGTCGCCCACCGCCAGATTGGTCTGGGGGAAGCCAACGACGGGGTCGGACCCGCCGCTGAACGTGCCGTTGCCGTTGTTGAGGCGCACGCTGGCCGTGATCGCGACGCTGTTGGCCGTGAGGATATCGAGGTCGCCGTCGCCGTCCACATCGCCCAGTACCACATTGCGCGGCCCGGCGCCCACGAACACTTCGGTGCTGCCGCTGTAGCTGCCCGCGCCGTCGTTGAGGCGCACATTCACCCGGTCGGCTAAGATGTTGACCGCCACCAGGTCGAGGTCGCCGTCGCCGTCCAGATCGCCGGTGGCCACGCCATTGGGGTTGTCGCCTACGCCGGGCTCGGCGTTGAGGACAGCCGGCATAAAATTGCCCCGCCCGGTGCCGCCCGTGGCGGTAGTGAACTGGTGCACGTGCCCGGCCGCCAGACTCGCCCCGCCGCTGCTCTGCGCGGCCGGGGTGGTGCTGACGAACAGAGTTTCCCCCGGCCGGAAATCGGTGGTCGGGTTGAAGGTGATGGTGTTGCCGCTCACGCTCGCCGCGCCGCCCTGCGTGCCGCTCATCCGGCCGCCGCGCTGGGCGCTGAACACCTTCACGGCGCCCGCCGTGGCGGCGGCGCTGCTCATCGGCTGCGAAAAGGTGATGGCCACGTTGGCGCTCCGGGCAGCGGCGCGGGCGTTGCGCGTCGGCGCCAACCCCGTGATGGTGGGTACCTGCGCCAGCACCGAAGTGGCCGTTAGCCAAGCCGCTACGGCGGGCGCGTAACGCCGACCGAAACGCCCGACCAGAAGTAGAAAATGCGAGGTAATGAGGGGTAAAGTTGCCACGATGCCGTAGTACTTTAAAGGGTGTTGGAGATGCGGCAAAAGTATCTTCCTGCGGTATTCAATCGGCATTCCGGCACCCTACATGATGTGGTAGGTAGGGCGCCGCGCACGGCGGGGGCACTACCTTCCGGGCCCGTTTCATTCAGCGTTGATTTGCCGTGACCGTCGCTCCTCTTTTTGTGCGGACGTGGAAGTGGGGCGCCGCGCTGCTGGCCGGGTGGCTACTTATGGTAGCCGGCGGCGCGTGCGCCCAGACGCCGCTACCCGCTGGGGTTCGCCATTTCGACCTCACCGACGGCCTGCCACACCGCCAGATCAACTGCCTGCTTCAGGATCAGACCGGCCTGCTGTGGGTGGGCACCGAGCGCGGCCTGGCGCGCTTCGACGGTGAGCGGTTTGAGGTGGTCGGCTCAGATTCGGCCGCCGCTGGCACGGGCTTGCTGGCGGGCCCCATCAATGCGCTGGCTGAAGAGCCGGGCCGCGCCATCTGGGCCGGTACGCCCACGGGGCTGCGCCGCCTCGACCTGCGAACTGGCCGCGAGACCCGCATCCGCGCCGACCCTGCGGGCCGCGCGCCGATCAACGAACGGATCTTCGCCCTGCTCTACACCCGCGCCGGCCAACTCTACGCCGGTTCCAGCGCGGGCTGGCTGTTGCGGCGGCGCGATTCGGTGACGTTTGAGCGCGTAGTCGCGCTGCCCGCTTTTGGCGCTGCGCCGCCGTGGGTCTGCGGGCTCGACGAAGACGCCGCCGGCCGCATCTGGCTCGGTACGCAGCACCACCACGCCGCCTTTCGCTACGACCCGCGCACCCGCCGCCTGACGCGCTTCGAGGCGCCGTCGGGCGTGACGCAGTCGGCCACGCTGGCCCTCACGCCCGACCGCCGGACGGTGACCGTCAATATGGCCATCGATGGGCTGTTCCAACTCGACTCCGCTACGGATACGCTCCGGCCGTTGCTCGACGGCCAGCCCGGCACGCGCCGGCAGCGCGAAACGCTCGTCGATGCCCGGCACCGGATCTGGTACGGCTGGCTGACGGGCTCGCTCAACCGCTTCGACCCCGCCACCGGCCGCGTGGCCGACCTCGGCCGGGGGCTGCCGTTCGTGGGCAATCTGCAAAGCACTTACCTCGACCGCGCCGGCACCGTCTGGATCGGTACTCAGAACGGCCTCTTCCAGTTTCGCGAGCCGGGGCAGGCCTTCCAGCGGCTCCTGATGCAGCCGCCCGACAGTGCCGTGGGGCGCCGCTATTCCACGCGCGGGCTGCTGGAACTGCCCGACGGCCAGTTGCTCGTGGCGTCGTACCGGGGGCTGCTGCGCGTCGATCCGCAGCGGGGCCAGGTGGTGCGCACGTACCCCGGCACCACCGTTGATGGCCAGCCGCTCGATATGATCGGCTTCGCACTGCTCCCCGAACCCGATTCGGCGGGGCGTGGGGTGTGGGTGCTTTCCGAAGGCCAGGGGTTGCATTGGCTCGACCTGCGCACGGGGCGTTATCAGCCCGCCGAGCGCAAGCCCACCGGGCAGGCCCGCTTTGGGCGCGCTATCGTGCCCGACGGCCTCGGCCACCTCTGGCTGGCGACCTACGAAGGCGTCTTCGTCTTCGACCGCCGCACCCGCACGATGCAGCCCTTCACCGACCCCGCCCACCCGACGGCGACGTACCTCCACGGCTTCGCGGTGGCGGCGCACGACGGCCAGATCTGGCTAGGGGCCGAAGAAGGCTTGTTTCAGCTCGATCCCGTGGCGCGGCGCGTCATCCGGCGGTTTGAAACAGTGAGCGGCGGCGTGCGGGCGCTCTGGTTCGATGAAGCACCCGATTCAGTTCCACCTTTCCACCCCACCACCACCCCACCTTCCCACCCCACCACCCCACCCCCCTCCTCCGCGTGGGTCGGCACCACCACCGGCCTCTACCGCCTCGACCCGCGCACCGGCCGCACGCGGCGCTTCGGCCAAGCGCAGGGCCTGGCCGATCCGGTGGTCGATGCGCTGCTGCCGGGCCTCGGCTCGCAGCTCTGGATCAGCACCGACAACGGCCTGAGCGTGCTCGACCGCCGCACCAACCGCTGCACGAGCTTTTTTCAAGCCGACGGCCTCACCGACAACGAGTTCAACGTTGGGTCGGCGCTCCATACCCGCGCCGGGGCGCTGTACTTCGGCACCGTCAATGGCCTCACGCGGTGCGCGCCCCAGCCGCTGGCGGCGCCCACGCCCAGCACCGTGCAGCTTACCAGCCTGACGTGGTTCGACGGCGCCACCGGCCAGTCGCGCGGGCGGCGGTTCGACCTCTGGCCCACCCACGGCACCTTGCCCGCACTCACGCTCCAGCCCGGCGATTTGTTCTTCGGCGCCTCGTTCGTCCTGACCGACGGCGACGCCCCCGCGCACCACCGGTATGCCTATCGCCTCGCGGGGTTCGACCGGGGCTGGAACGCCGCCGACGCCAGTCACGCGCTGCGCTACACCAGCCTGCCGGCGGGGACTTACACGCTCCAACTGCGCGCCGCCGGGCGCGACGGCCGTTGGCTGCCCGCCCGCGCCGCCCTGCGGGTGCAGGTGCTGAGTCCGATTTACCAGCGGTGGTGGTTCGTGCTGCTGAGTGCGCTGGCCGTAGCCGGCCTCATCTGGGCAGCGGTGCAGGCCCGCCTGCGCCAGGTCAAGGCGCTGGCGCAGGTGCGCGTCCGCCTCGCCGCCGACCTCCACGACGAGGTGGGCGCCTGGCTCACCCGCGTCAGTATGCACGCCGAGCTGGCCCGCACGGCGAGTTACGCGCCGGAACGGCAGCAGCAGCAACTGGCGCGCATCACGGAGGCCAGTCGGCAGGCCATCGCCACGATGAGCGACGTGGTGTGGGCCGTCGATGCCCGCAACGATAACCTCGGCGAACTCGTCGGCCGGATGCAGGAACTCGCCCAGGCGCTCCTCACGCCCGCCAACCGCACCTACACCTTCCAGCAGCACGGCCTCGATCCCGATAAACTCCTGCCGCCAGCCGTCCGCCAAAACCTGTTTCTGATTTACAAGGAAGCGCTTCACAACGTCGTCAAGCACTCGGCGGCCCCGCACGTCCGGCTCTTCATCGGCTACCGCCCGGACGGGGCCTTCCACCTCGAAATCGCCGACGACGGCCCCGCCCAAACGCCTCCCACGCCCGGCTCCGGCCAAGGGCTGCGCAATATGCAGTTGCGCGCGGCCGCCCTCAAGGGCGCCATGCTGACGGTGGAAAAAGGCGCAATGGGGTATCGGGTATGGCTGCGCCTGCCGGCGTTGGGCTGAAGGCCCCGCCTGAGCTTTTTCTTTCCTGTTTCTGCCGAACGCCAAAACAGGAAAGAGACCGGGACGTCTTTCCTGTTTCCGACTTTTCCCAAAACAGGAAAGAGACCGGGTCGTCTTACACGTTTTCGAACTTTCGCCAAACGTGTAAGAAGCCACCGGGCAAACGCCCGGCTGGTCGGCTCTACCGTCCTCACGTCTTTGCGGGCACGTCATCAGACGAAGACTTACACCCGATACCCATCGGCCCCTCGTGCATTTGCCCTGAAGCGACCAAGCCGTCTTTCCCGTTTTCAAACTTTCTCAAAACAGGAAAGAAACCGGGCGCTCTTTCCCATTTTCTAACTTTCTCAAAACAGGAAAGAACGGAATGCGGCGCCGGGCGCAGTTGCGGCAGCAGGGACCGTTCCACTGAAAAATAATTGGCGACCCGTGTCCGGTTTCGGCTACCTCAATAGTCATTGGGTCGGAGTTCGCGTTGGATTCCCGTCTTTTTTAACCCCCACCTCTCTTTTCGTGATGCAGGACTTTTTGTTGTTATTCCGTAACGTCGGCGGCGACGCCAGGTATTCCGTCTCGCCGGAGCAGATGCAGGCGGCCATGCCCAAGTGGCAGCACTGGATGGGCGAGCTGGCCCGGCAGGGCAAATTCGTGGGCACCCAGCCCTTGCAGTACGACGGCAAAACCGTGCGCGTCGGCAGCGTCACCGACGGCCCGTTCGCCGAAGTCAAGGAGCTGGTGGTGGGCTACGTGCTCATCAAAGCCGACGATGAGGCCGAGGCGGTACGCTTCGCGCAAAGCTGCCCGATCCTGGATTATCCGCAGGGCAGCGTGGAAGTGCGGGCCATCGCGCCCTTTGAACTGTAAGTCGCTGCTCCGATGACCCGCATTACAGGTTTAGGCCGGTGGTTTTTCGTCCTCGGCATCTCCATCTACATCGCCCTGCATTTCACGCAGCCTGACGTGGGCGTCAAGCGGTTCGTGCCCGGCTGGCTGCCGTTCCCCTACTTCTGGAACTACGCCACCGGCGTGGCGCTGCTGGCCTTCATCGTCAGCGCGCTGCTGGGCAAGTACGACAAGCTCGCCGGGCTGTTGTTGGCGCTCTACATCCTGCTGATGGCGCTCCTCATCCATATCCCCAACGCGCTACACGGCACCGACCCCAACGAGCTGGTGAACGTGTTCCGCAACTTCATCGCGATGGGCGGCGCGCTGATGTTTGCCGGGGCTTACGCCCGCGACCCGCGGGTGGTCGGCTGAAACGTGATGACCGGCCCGGCCGGTCGCTTTTTTCCTCTTTCCTTGCTGTAATCGTGACCAATTCTCTCACTGCCTGGGGACGGTGGCTCTTCGTGCTGTCGTTTTCGTTTTACGTTTTTCTGCACTTCGGCCTGCCGGAGGTGGGCGTGAACACCTACGTGCCGAAGTTTCTGCCCTTCCCGTATTTCTGGAATTACTTCACCGGCGCCGCGCTGCTGGCGTTCATCATCAGCGCCGCCATCGGGCGCTTCGACAAACTCGCCGCGCTGCTGCTGGCTGGGTACCTGCTGCTGGTGGCAGTGCTGATTCACGCCCCGCGCGCGGCCAATCCGATGGAGCTGCTCAACGTATTCCGGGTAGCCAATATGATCGGCGGCGCGCTGATGTACGCGGGGGCCGTAGCGCGCGACCGGCGACTGGGGTTCGGCCAACCGCTTCCAGCCTAAACGATGCGGCCTGCTTCCAACGGCCCGCCTGTCAACCGGCAACTAGTCGTGCCGGCGTTTGGCCCACCCCAAGTGCTGCGCGTCGTGCCCCACGCGCCCTTACCCGAGCCGGGGCCGGGCGAGGTGCGCATCCGGGTGGAGGCATCGAGCATCCTGTCCACGGATGTGCTGGTGCGCAAGGGCCTCTATCCGCTACTGAAAGAGCGGCCACCTTTCGTGCTGGGCTATGACTTTGTGGGCATTGTGGAAAAGCTCGGCCCCGGCGTAACGCGGTGGCGCGTCGGCGACCGTGTGGCCGACCTGCCCCAGACCGGCGGCCACGCCGATTACGTCTGCCGCCCCGCCGCCCGGCTGCTGGCCGTGCCGCCCGACGCTGATGCCGCCGAAGCGGCCTGCCTGCTGCTGTCCGGGATGACGGCTTACCAACTCCTGACCCACGCGGCGGCCGTACGGCCGGGGCAGCGCATCCTGGTTCACGGTGGCGCCGGGGCCGTTGGCTCGCTGCTGGTGCAGCTGGGCCGGCACGCGGGCGCCGACGTAGTGGCGACGGCCTCGGCCCCAAAGCTGGCCTTCGTGCGCCACCTCGGCGCGGTGGCGCACGACTACCGCGCGCCCGATCTCGAGGCCCAACTCCGGCAGGCGGCGGGCGCGGGCTTCGACGCCGTGTTCGACGCCGTAGGGATTCCGAGCTTCCGGCGCTCGTTTGGCCTGCTGCACCCCACAGGCGTACTGGTGACCTACGGCACCTTCTCGCTGGGGCAGGCCCTACCCCAGCGCACCCCGCTGCGCTTCCTGCGTTTCGGACTGAACTACGCCCTCTGGATGGCGACGCTGGCGTACTGGAATTACCGGCCTGGTGGGCGGCGCGCGCGGTTTTTCGGCATCGTGGACAGCCAGAACGAGCACCCCGCGCGCTTTCAGGCCGACCTCACCACGCTCTTCGGCCTGCTGCGGGCCGGGCACCTGTGGCCTCACGTGGCCGGACGGCTCGCGCCGACGGAGGTCGTACGCGGCCACGAAGCCCTCGAAGCCGGACAGGTGTGCGGCCAACTGGTACTCGTGCTGGCCGCGCCGCCAAACGAGCCGTAATTTCCCGGTCTGATGCCCGCCTTGCCCCCCGACCCACCGGCACCACCCGCGCTCGACCATCTGTTTCGGCACGAAGCCGGCCGGCTGATCGCGGTGCTGGCGCGGCTCTTCGGTTTCGAGCGGCTGGAAGTGGCCGAAGACCTCGTGCAGGACACGTTCATGCAGGCTTACGAAACCTGGCGGCTGCGCGGGTTGCCCGCCAACCCCACGGCCTGGCTCTACCAAGTGGCCAAGAACAAGGCCTACACCTACGTGCAGCGGCAGCGCACCTTCGCCAAAGCCACCGCCGACCTGCGGCTGGGCCTGCCGGAAGGCTACACCATTCAGGCACACATCGAGGCGGCCTTTCAGGCCCTGACCGATAGCCAGCTCCAGATGCTCTTCGCCGTGTGCCATCCCCGCATTCCGCCCGACGCGCAGGTGGCGCTAGCGCTGAAAACGCTCTGCGGATTCAGTGTCGGCGAGGTGGCCGCCGCCTTTCTGACGACGCCCGAGACCATCACCAAGCGCCTGTACCGGGCGAAGGAAAAAATCCGGCAGGAGCGGCTGAACCTCGACTTTCCGCCGAGCGCCGCGCTGCCCGCCCGCCTGAACGGCGTGCTGCGCTGCATCTACCTGCTCTTCAACGAGGGCTACTACTCGGCCAGTCCGGATGCCGGGGTACGCCACGACCTGTGCCGCGAAGCCCTGCGGCTGGGGTTGCTGCTGCTCGACGCGCCGGTTACGCGCCAACCCGCCGTACACGCGCTACTGGCGCTGATGTGCTTCCATGCCTCGCGGCTGAACGGCCGCACCGCGCCCGACGGCAGCCTCCTACCCTGGCACGACCAGGACCGCAGCCGCTGGGAACCGGCCTTGATTGCGCAGGGCATTGCCTACCTCAATGCCGCCGCCGAAGGCCCCGACCTGACGACCTACCACCTGGAGGCAATGATTGCTTACCACCATACTCAGCCCGACACGCCCGCCAAATGGCCTGCCCTACTGCCGCTCTTCGACCAGCTGCTCCTGCTCCAGCCCAGCCCCCTGGTGGCGCTGAGCCGGGCCTACGCCCTGGGCCAGGTCGGCGAGGTGGCGGCAGCCATCGCCGCCGCTAAACAGGTGATCGAACTAAAGAACAGCGTGTTGTACCACGCCTTACTGGGCGAGCTGTATGAAACACTGGATCAGAAGCTGGCCGCCCGGCACTGGCAGCAGGCGCTGGCCCTGGCACCGGGCGAACCGGAGCGGGCTACCATTGGCGAGCGGCTGCGTCGGTGCCGGCCCGACTGAAGCGGGCGCAGGCCGGGGGCTGCCACCGCCGGTTGGCTTACTTTCCAGCCGCTCGGCCCCGCCGCGTTCGCAGAACGGCGGGCCACCATCACCCGTCTGGAAACCGAGGCTGCCCGGCTTTTTCGGGCCGAACCCGGACTCAGCCCAGCAGCCGACCAAAAGGCAAGGCCCGAAAAGTACCGAAAAAAGCAGGTCGAGTCCTACCGGTCAGCCGCCACCGCCGCCGACCTTTGTGCCGTACCAAAACCCCCATAAAATCGTGGAAAAAGTTGCTATTCTGGTTCAGGTCGAAGCCAAGCCCGGCAAGGCGCAGGCCGTCGAAGACTTTCTGAAAGCGGCCCTGCCCCTGGCGCAGGCCGAAGCCGGTACCATCCGCTGGTACGCCCTCAAAATGGGACCGGCGACGTTCGGCATCTTCGACACCTTCGCGGGGGAAGAAGGCCGCCAGGCGCACATCGCCGGTGAAATTGCGAAAGCCCTTTTCGCCCACGCCGACGATCTGCTGGTGCGGGCGCCGGATGTGCAACTGCCGGAAGTCCTGGCCGTCAAAGGGTAACGCAGCGGTCGGTCACGCCCGCAGGCCGGGCGGCAGGAGCCGCTTTGGTGGGGACCGAAGGTTGAAAAGGGCGCTTGGCGCACCGCCACCCTACCCAAAGATGTAGCCCCCCTCCTACCCTACCCGCCGGGCCGGCCGCGTAGCTTTGCCAGCCTATGATTCGGGTAGCCATTATTGACGACGACCTCGTGGTCCGCGAGGGCCTGTCCGAGTACCTCGACCAACAACCGGGTTTCGGCTGCGTGCTCGTCGCGCCGTCGATGGAAAGCGCCCTGGCGGCGCTGCCGGCGGTGCCGCAAGTCGATGTCGTGCTACTCGACCTGGGCCTGCCGGGGATGAACGGCCTCGACGGAATGCCCCACCTGCGCGCCCGGTTTCCGCAGGTCGATATCATCGTCCTCACCGTCTACCACGACGCCAACCGCATCTACCAGGCGCTGTGCGCGGGCGCCACCGGCTACCTGCTGAAAAGCACTCCGCTGCCCGAAATCCGCGACGCCGTGGTGACGGTCCACGCGGGCGGGTCGGTGATGTCGCCGGACGTGGCGCGCAAGGTGCTGGCTCACTTTCAGCCCGTGCGGCCGGCGGCCACGTCGTCGGACCTGACCCCGCGCGAGCGCCAGATCGTGGACTGCCTGATCGAGGGCCTGAGCTACAAGCTCATCGCCGACCACCTCGACCTGTCCATCGACACTGTGCGGTTCCATTTCCGCAACATCTACAAGAAGCTCCACATCAACTCCCAGACCGAGCTGATGGCCAAAGTGCTGCGCAAGGAAGTATAAGCCCGTCCCCAGGCCGCTGCCTACCCGCCGGTCAGGTCCTCGAAGGCGTACCGGGCCTGGTCCCAGAAAGCGTCCAGCGCGATCAGGCGGGGCTTGAAGAACGAAATCAGCGACGGCCAGTCGGCGCGCTCGAACAGATTGACCGGCGCCAGTTCCTGCTGAATGCCGCTCACCAGTTGGTCGTTTTCGTTGCGCGCGTCGGTTTGCCAGGTCCAGTCGTCGCCGGCGGTTTCGAGCAGCAGCGGGCGCAGCTCCAGCAGTTGGTCGTAGAACAGGGCGCGCATTCCGCCGTCCGGGTGGCTCAGTTCCAGCGCAATGGTGGCGCGGCGCTGGTCCGCGGAAAGGCGCACGCCCACGTGCCGCACGCCGGTGCGGTAGTTCACCCAGTTCGTGGGCAGGCCGTCGGCGGCGGCGGGCACGGGGGCCATATACTGGCCGAACGCGGTCCAGAAGGCCTGGCGTCGCTGGGCGGCTTCGATTTTAGTGTACATCAGGCAGGAAAAAAGGCAAGGCCCGTCGGCGAATCGCGAAGATGCGCGCGGGGAGCGGTTCGTCTGCTCAAACCCCGCCACCCTCTCCCGCAAAAGCGCGGGCCTTTTTCCGGTTTCGGCGGTTGATAAGGCTGAAAGCGCCGACCTTCGCCGCCCTGAATTCCTGCCGATGCTCCTCTCCCCTGCTTTTGCGCCGCCCGCTGCGGCCACCTTTTTCGCCGCCCGCCGCGCTGCCGCGCCCACCCGCCCGCTGCGCATTTTAGGCCCCTGCTCGGCCGAATCGGCGGAACAGGTGTTGGCCACCGCCCGCGCCGTGGCCGCCCTCGGCGCCGACGTGCTGCGGGCCGGTGTCTGGAAACCCCGTTCGCGCCCCGGCGCCTTCGAAGGCGCCGGCGAACCCTCGCTGGCCTGGCTGGCGGAGGCGAAAAAGCAAACCGGCCTGCCGGTGGCCATCGAAGTCGCCACGCCCGCCCACATCGAAGCGGCCCTGCGCGCGGGCATCGACGTGCTGTGGCTCGGCGCCCGCACCGTAGTGAACCCGTTCGTGGTGCAGGAACTGGCCGACGTGCTGCGCGGCGTGCCGGTGCCGGTGCTGGTGAAAAACCCCGTCGCGCCCGACCTCGACCTCTGGACCGGCGCCATCGAACGCCTGCGCCGCGCCAACGTGGGCGAGGTGGGCGCCATCCACCGGGGCTTCAACACCGGCACGCCGGACGCGCGCTACCGCAACCCGCCGCTCTGGGGCATTCCCATCGAACTGCGCCGCCGGATGCCGGAAATCACGCTCCTCTGCGACCCCAGCCATATCGGCGGGCGCCGCGACCTGATTCAGCCCCTGAGTCAACACGCGCTGGATCTGGCCTACGACGGGCTGATGATCGAGACCCACCCCGACCCCGACCACGCCCTCAGCGACGCCAAACAGCAGGTAACGCCCGCCACCCTGGCCGAGATTTTGGCCGCGCTCGTGGTGCGGGAGCCGCACTCGCAGCAGGCCACGTACGCGCCCCGCGCCGAAGCGCTGCGGCAGCAGATCGACTACGCCGACCGCGAGCTGGTGGAAGCCCTCGCCAACCGGATGCGCGCCGCCGGCGAAGTGGGGAGCCACAAACAGGCGCACCACGTGACCATTCACCAGCCCGAACGGTGGCGCGAAATCTTCGCCACCCGTACCCAGTGGGCCGAAGAGCTGGGCCTGCGCCCCGAATTCGTGCAGCAACTCTACGAGCTGATTCACCTCGAAAGCATCCGCCGGCAGCAGTCCGCCGCCGATGGTGCGACCTGAAGGCTTACCGCCGCCGTTTCACCGCGCCCCGGGCCTGGTCGAATGCCAGCGCCTCGTGCAGCAGCGTCAGTACGCCGGGGTGCGCCACCTCAGCAGGGGTAGCAATCCGCAGATGGCGTACCTGCTTTTTATCAAGTCCGGTGAGGATGCCGTCGGGGTCGGGCAGGTTCACCCCCTGCACCAACCCGATGTGCGCGTAAGGCTGGCGGGGCACACCGGTCAGGTAGGCGAACGGCCGGTGGTAGTAGTACATCGGCACCCCGTACTTGAACTCCTCGCGCACGCGGTCGTCGAGGCTCAGTAACAGGCGCCGCGCCGCCATCAGCGTAGTTCGTAGCGCATCGGGCTGCGCCTCCAGATAAAAATCAACGGCCGCATTCATCCGCACAAACGTACAACCGGCCCCAACTTGCCGCCACTTTGATGGAAACAACCATTGCTCCGCTCCGCGAACTGGCCGCCGTGCTGGCCAGCCCCGCCACCGGCCGCGTCGCCGTACTGGCCGACACGCACACGGCCCGCCTATGCTTGCCCCACCTCAAGCCGTACTTACCGGCTGATTTCCTGCTGATCGAAATCGGGGCGGGTGAAACTTACAAAACCCTAGAAACCTGCCAGTACGTGTGGGCCGCGCTCACCCGCGCGCGGGTCAACCGCGACGGCCTGCTCGTCTGCCTCGGCGGCGGCACCGTCACCGATCTGGGTGGCTTCGTGGCCGCCACCTACCTGCGCGGCATCCGGTGCGCGCTGGTGCCCACCACCCTGCTGGCAATGGTGGACGCGGCCATCGGCGGCAAGACCGGCGTCGATCTCGACGGCCTCAAAAACCACCTCGGCGTGTTCCGCGAACCCACCGACGGCATTTTTCTGGACGAGCAGTTTCTGACCACCCTCGACCCCACCGAACTCGTCAGCGGCTACGCTGAGGTAGTCAAACACTGGCTGATCGGCGGCATTCCGGAGGAGTTTATGCTCGGCCGCCGCGTGGGCCTGGCCGGCGCCGACTGGTCCGTCATCATCCCCGACGCCATCGCCACCAAGCAACGCATCGTCGCCGCCGACCCTTTCGAAAACGGCGAACGGCGCCTGCTGAACTTCGGCCACACCATCGGCCACGCCCTGGAAACCCACGCCCTGCGCCAGCGGCAGCCCGTGCCGCACGGCGTGGCCGTAGCCGCCGGAATGCTGGCGGAAGCCTGGATCAGCCGCGAGCAAAACCGGCTCGACACCACCGACTTCGACCGCCTCGAAACCTTCCTTTTTGCCACCTTTCCGAAGGTCAAAATGCAGTTGTCCGAAGCAGAAGCCATTGCGGAACTCGCCCTGCACGACAAGAAAAACACCCGCAACGAAATCCGCTGCGTCCTGCTCACCAACCTCGGCCACGCCGTCATCGATCAACCCGTTACCGTCGCCGAAATTGCCGCCGCGCTGCGGTATTACGCGCTACTCTGAAAATGCCCACTCCCGTCGTTCATCTGCATTGGCCCGGTGGCCCGCTACGCGGCACCTTCCGCCTGCCCGCGTCTAAATCCGAAAGCAACCGCGCGCTGATTTTACGCGCCTTAGCAGGCGGCGGCACCATCGAGAATCTGTCCGAAGCCAATGATACCCAACTGTTGGCGCGGCTCCTGGCGCTGCCGCCCGACACGCCGGTTTATGACTGCGAAGACGCCGGCACCACACTGCGTTTTCTGACGGCTTTTTGTGCCGTGCAAAACCGCCGCTGCATTATCCGGGGCACCGCCCGGATGCACGAACGCCCCATCGGCCCTCTGGTGAATGCACTGCGCGAATTGGGCGCCGAGATTCAGTACGTCGAAAAAGAAGGCTTTCCGCCGCTGCAATTGTGCGGGTTTCAGTACTCGGGGCGCCCTGAAGTTACGGTGCGCGCTGACGTCAGCTCGCAGTTTATTTCGGCGCTGCTGCTGGTGGCGCCCACGTTGCCCGACGGGCTGGTGGTGCGTTTTGCCGGCCCCGTCGTTTCGGCGCCGTACCTGCGGTTGACGCTCTTACAAATGGGGCAATGGGGCGCCGCGCAGATGGAATTGCGTCCGACTTATGTCCGCATACCGTCCGCGCGGTTACAGCCGGCGACGGTGCAGATTGAAGCCGACTGGTCGAGTGCCGCCTTTGCCTACGCGTTGCTGACGGCCGGGCACCCGCACCCCGATGCCGAGCTGTGGCTACCGGCCCTGCGCCTTAACAGTGAACAGGGCGACCGCCGCATCGCCGACTGGCTGGCATTGATTGGTTTGCGCACCGAATCCGGCGAAAACGGCATCTGGCTGCGTTGGGGTAAGCCGCAAACCAGTGTTCCGGAACTCGATTTCACTGATTGCCCCGACCTGGCTCCGCCCCTTATCGTGGCCCTGGCCAGCCTGCCCGCCGCCGCCGATTTTCGGGGGCTGGAAAGCTTACGTCTGAAGGAAAGCGACCGCCTGAGCGCCCTGCGAACTGAGTTGGCGCGCTTCCGCACGGAATTGTTTGAGCTGGATGAAGGCGAAGCCTCCCTGGTAGCACGCCCTGACCCGCCGACGAGCAATGGCCAGTGCGTGAAAACCTACCACGACCACCGCATTGCGATGGCCTTTGCCGCGTTGGCGATGCGCGGCCCCATCACCATCGAAGACCCCGGCGTGGTACGCAAATCCTTCCCGGATTTCTGGAATGTGCTGATCGGGCTGGGCTTCGAAGCCGAATTTGAAAACGCCGAAACCTCAGCCCAAACGCCGGCCTAATTCGGTCAGATAAGCGGGCGTAAGGCGCAGCCGCGAGCCGTACCAGGAAAACAATTCGCCGTCCACCAATTCGATTTTTGCGCCGGGGCAAAGCGCCGCTATTTCCGCTAAATGCTTCGGGCGAAACGGGTAAGGTTCCGACGAAAGCAGCACGACATCAGGCCGGATAGCGACAAAGTCAGCGATCGTTAATTCCGGGTAGCGCTGTCGATCGGCCAGGGCGTTAGTGAAGCCAGCAGCCTGCAACATTTCGTGAATAAAAGTCCCGTTTCCCGCTGCCATCCAGGGCTTCCGCCAGATCAGATAAACCACCCGTAAACCGGGAACTGCGGACGGAATTAATGTCGCGAAACGGGCCGTAATATCCGCCGCCATTTCGTCGGCGGCGGCCGGAAGCGCTACCAGTTCGCCCACGGCCCGAATCATCACCAGCGCGTCCGGCAGCGTCGTAATATCACTCAGCCAGACCGGATAACTGGCGGCCAGCTGCTCAATGCCGACGCGGTCGTTTTGCGCCATATTACCGATAAATAAATAGGGCTGCAACCCCCCAATAGCCGCAAAATCAAACTGCTTGGTGCCCCCGATAACGGCGGCCGTCTTGCGCGCCCCGGCGGGATGCACACAAAATTTAGTAACGCCCACCACGCGCTCGCCCGCGCCCAGATCAAATAGTAATTCGGTCTGCGACGGCACCAGCGAAATGATGCGGCGCGGGGAAGCCGGCACTGCTACCGAGCGCCCCATCTGGTCGATAACCTTACGCATCAGAAACAAAAAAGCGCTGGGTTACGCCAAGTAAAAACCCTGCGTAACCCAGCGAACTCTGCGAACAAATACCACCTATTTCAGCACCCGGAAATCGTGCCCGTCCTCAATACGCACGAGCGTTTCGTAGATAAGGTTGATCACGTTCTGCACATCCGCTTCGTGGACTGTCTCGACAGTGGTGTGCATATACTTCAGCGGCAACGAGATCAGCGCTGACGCCACGCCGGCCGTGCTGTACGCAAACGCATCGGTATCGGTGCCGGTAGCGCGGGTAGCGGCCGCGCGCTGAAAGGGAATTTCAGCTTCCTGCGCCGCGCGGATAATCAGGTCGCGCAACTGGCCCTGGACGGCCGGGCCGTACGTGATGACCGGGCCTTTCCCGCAGTGCAGGTCGCCCTGCGTTTTCTTGTCGTACATCGGCGACTGCGTATCGTGCGTCACGTCGGTCACGATGGCCACGTCCGGCGCGATGCGGTGCGCAATCATCTCCGCCCCGCGCAGGCCGATTTCCTCCTGCACCGCATTCACGATGTACAAACCGAACGGCAGTTTACGGCCTTCTTCGTGCAGGCGCCGCGCTACTTCGGCAATCATAAAACCACCGACGCGATTATCGAGCGCGCGGCCGACGATGAATTTCTCGTTCAGGCGCATCACTTCATCTTCGAACGTCACGACGCACCCGACGTGGATGCCCATTTCTTCGACCTCTTTATCCGAAGCCGCGCCGCAGTCCAGAAAGATGGTTTCGACGGTCGGCGCTTTGTCCTGCTCGACCTTGCGGACGTGAATCGCGGGCCAGCCAAATACGGCCGGTACCGGACCCTTCGCCGTGTGAATGATGACGCGTTTGGAAGGTGCAATCAGCGCGTCCGAACCGCCATTGCGGCGCAGGTACAGATACCCTTCTTTGGTGATGTAATTAACGAACCACGAGATCTCATCGGCGTGGGCTTCGATGACGACTTTGTAGTTCGCGTCCGGGTTTACGACGCCCACCACGGTGCCGTAAGTGTCGGTAAAATACGTGTCCACGAACGGCCGCACGTAGTCGAGCCACACCTGTTGGCCGGCGGTTTCGAAGCCCGTCGGCGAAGGCGTATTAAGTAGTTTGGTGAGGAATTCCTGGGATTCAGGGCGCATCGGAAGAGGAGTCAAAATTTAGAAATAATTCAGAAAGAAGCCGGCACGTGCCAGGCCATTGGAATGTCAGATTCCAGCCGACCATTAACCGCCACGCGGCCTTCCAGTCGGCCTTCGCGGCGGAAACCGAGCTGCTCGTAAAGCCGAATAGCGCCCGCGTTGCTCTCGCGAACCAGCAACTCAACGCGGCGAATTGGCGGATGCTGCGCGCGAACCGCCGTCAGCAGTTCAGCAAACAAAGAACGGCCGATTCCCCGGCCCTGAAAGGCAGGATCGACCGCCACGGTCAGTTCGCCCAGCACGTGCGCAAAAATTCGCAGTCCGGCGGAATACGCGTGAATCTCGCCGATAATCCGGCCTTCGGATTCCGCCACTAACGCGATGCCACTTTGCTGGCTGCGCGCCAGAAACTGGCCGACATATTCCGCCGTGATTTCGTCGGGCTGCCGGGCCAGTCCGCCACCCGCTGCGCTCACGCGTTGGTAAAGCGCGCGAATGGCATCAGCGTCGGCCAAGCTGGAAGGGCGAAGGGTGAATTCGGCAGTCACGAATTATTTACAGCGGGATGTTCCCGTGCTTTTTACGCGGCGCCTTCACCGCCTTGTTTTCCAGCATCTTGAAGGCCCGAATCAGCTTTTGCCGCGTCTGGTTCGGCTCGATCACTTCGTCGATGAAGCCCCGATGGGCGGCGCGCCAGGGCGTGGCGAATTTCTGCTGGTACTCGTCCACCTTTTCGGCCAGGGCGGCGGCGGGGTCGGCGGCTTCCTGAATTTCGCGGCGGAAGATGATTTCGGCGGCGCCCTTGGCGCCCATCACGGCGATTTCCGACGACGGCCAGGCGTAGTTCAGGTCGGCACCGATGTGCTTGGAATTCATCACGTCGTAGGCGCCACCGTAGGCTTTGCGGGTGATGACCGTGACGCGCGGCACGGTGGCTTCGCAGAAAGCGTAGAGCAGCTTGGCGCCGTTGGTGATGATGGCGCGCCACTCCTGGTCGGTGCCGGGCAGGAAGCCGGGGACGTCCTCGAACACGAGGAGCGGGATGTTGAACGAGTCGCAAAAACGCACGAAGCGCGCGGCTTTGGTGGACGCGTTGATGTCCAGCACGCCCGCCAGCACGGCCGGCTGGTTACCCACGATGCCGATGCTGCGGCCCGCCAGGCGCGCAAAACCCACGACGATGTTTTCGGCGAAATTCTGGTGGACTTCGAGAAACGAATCCGCATCCACAATTTCCGCGATGACTTCGCGCATATCGTAAGGCTGATTCGGGTTGTCGGGGATGATCGTGTCGAGCGTGGGGCGCGTCTCGTCCTGCCCCGCTTCGTAGGGCAGGCTCGGCGGCAGCTCCTCGCAGTTCTGGGGCACGTAGCTCAGGATGGCTTTCAGCCGCTGGATGGCTTCGACCTCGTTGGCGCACGAGAAATGGGTGACGCCCGACTTCGTGCTGTGCGTGGAGGCGCCGCCCAATTCTTCGCTGGTCACGTCTTCGTGCGTCACGGTTTTCACCACGTTCGGCCCCGTCACGAACATATAGCTCGTGTTTTCGACCATCAGAATGAAGTCTGTGATGGCCGGCGAATAAACTGCCCCGCCCGCGCACGGCCCCATAATGGCCGACAGTTGCGGCACCACGCCGGACGCCAGCGTATTGCGGTAGAAAATGTCGGCGTAGCCGCCCAGGCTCATCACCCCCTCCTGGATGCGGGCGCCGCCGGAGTCGTTGAGGCCGATGACGGGCGCGCCATTCTGCATCGCCAGATCCATAATCTTGACGATCTTCTCGGCGTGGGTTTCGCTCAGCGAGCCGCCGAAAACCGTGAAATCCTGCGAGAAAACGTACACCAGGCGCCCGTGGACGGTGCCGTAGCCGGTCACGACGCCGTCGCCGAGGTAGTATTCCTTGTCGAGGCCGAAGTCCTTTGAACGGTGCATCACGAAGCGGCCCAGCTCTTCGAACGAACCGGGGTCGAGCAGCAGGTCGAGGCGCTCGCGGGCCGTGAGCTTGCCCTTCTTGTGTTGGGCATCAATGCGGTGCTGACCGCCGCCCAGGAAGGCTTCGGCATTTTTTTCTTCCAAACGAGCGAGGCGCTCAGGGCGGGTGGCAACGGCCATAAGGGGCACGGGGAACAGGGGGTGATTGGGTAAAGCAAAAGTAAGCCGCCGCCCCGCGCGCGGGCGTCCGGGTGGGGCTGGAGCGGTGCGGTATGCCGGCTCTTCTTTCCAATTTCCCGCAAAGACGCGGAGAAACGCAGCGCCGAATAGGCCATCCTTTGGGAGTCGGGCATTTGCCCTGTACCCGGCTGCTTCCCGCCCGATTCAGACAACGCTCGCCGGGGCGTGGCGAGGGGCGCGAAACCGCATTTCGGGCGAAAAAACACCCAGAATCCGGGGTAAAAAAGGCGCCAATGCGCCCTGTTTTAGCGACTGCCCGTCGGGCTCCAAAAACACACTTCAATCAACTGATAGTCAGTGCAAAAATCACCCGAAAAAACGCACCAGAAAAGCGCCTTTCCGGCACCCTGAGCGGGCGGTTTTGGTTATGCTCCCGTATGAAAATCACCTCCCAGGAACGCGATAATGTCATCCCACTCTATCCGGACCAGCAGCCCTTTACCGCGCGCCCCGCGCCAGTAGCTGCTGAAGTGGCGGACGAGCAAGCACCCGACGCCTCCGCCGATGCCGCGGATGCCGAAGCCTGGCGGAAATCCATTCCGGCTCAGGTCTTTCTGAATCACTTTCACGCGCTGGCCTACCATATCAAGCAGCAAACGGCCGTCGGCCAGCAGGGATTGCGCCACCTGCCGTTCTTCCGCGATCACCACGGCGCGCTGACCGACGAAGAATGCGCCCCCATCATCCGGCTGCTGCACCAGGGCTGGAGCACCGAGTACGCCCTGCGCGCCACCGCCGAGCTGGGCGACGAAGCGTACCTGCGTAACGCGCTCCACTGGACGTTTCCGCAGGCTTACTACGCCATTTTTGCCGTGCTGGAAGCCTTTCTGCACACGCGCGGCATCCGTTCGCGCAACGATGCCGTGGTGGCCCGTGAGGTGGGCCGGCTGGTGGTGCGCGGCGCTTACCCGCGCGCCGTGGGCTACTACGCGGCCGGGCACTACCCGGACTTTTCGGTCCATCGGCTGCCGCTGGGTGCCTACCAGCCGGGCCTGACGCTGGCGGGTAAAGACATCGAGGCCCAGGCCCAGATAGGGCAGTTTCTGCGCACCACCCGCAAGCTGAAAGCCACTGCCGTGCGCCGCCAGGTGCAGGCCAACCCCAACACGGCCATCCGTAGCGCTCGCACGGGCCAGCCGCTCGATAAGTGGAAGCCGCAGCACTGGCAGCAGATTACGTGGCGCCTGGGCTATACGACCATCTTCGACTTGCTCGGCCGGCTGCGCATCTCGGCTACCAGCCGCGAGATCGAACGGTTCGTGGAGGCGGATATCGACGTGCAGCTTTTCCATCAGTCGCTGCTCACCATCGTGCGCTACCTCAACGGGTTGCACGAAACCTACATTGCCCAGGCAATGGGTCTGGTGCGCTACCGCGCGCTGTTGGCCGCCCTGCCGCCGCACCTGCACGGGTCGTTTCCGGCCGATCGCCTCTGGAACGTAGTCGAGCCGAACCTGCGACCCGAAACCGCGCCAGCCGTACCCGCAGCGCTACCGTTAGCTTTACCGCTGGCGGCGTAACACGGGTTAACCGGTTGGCGCTCTTTGAGCGGTTCGGTCCTACGGGGTCGCGTACATTGACTCCGAAACCGCCCTTAGAAATCACAGGACTTACGCAGGTGTTCGGCAAGAGCCGTTCTCTTGGATGGTCCCGAAGGGACTACCATTCGGTAGTCAACGTTTTAGCAAAACAGGGCGGTGCCGAAGGGACAACCTCAGCGGCGGCAGGTAGTCCCTTCGGGACCGCCCAAAATCGGGCTAACGACCTATGCTACCGAAGGATAGTCCCTTCGGGACCATCAGCAACCCGTGCACCTGCGTAAGTCCTGAAATCAAAACAGAAATCAAAAACGGCCCGTCTGCACCAGCAGCCGGGCCGTTTTTGATGGGGCCAGCCCAACCGTTTACCCGTGTGCCGCGAGCTGCGCTTTCAGCACGTCGATAGCAGGAATCGTCAGCGGGTCGGCGCCATTGAGGCGGGCCGTGAACACGGACACCCAGTCGAGGAGGTGAATCAGGTAAAGGGCCTGCGCCAGGGCCGACGTGCCGTGGGCATCGATGGTGCTGACCGAGGCGGCGAGCGCCTGGAAAACCGGCGCGCACAGGTCCATCCGTAACTGAATGCGCGGGTGGTCGAGCGGCGAGCGCAGCAGCACGACGGCCGCCCGTTGCAGCACGGCCGTGGGGTGTTCCCAGCCCACGATTTCGTTGTGGTTCATCTCCGAAAACGTATTCACCAGCGCCAGTTGGTTGGCGTTTTCGTTGAGCTGCTGCCGGAAACGCAACGCCACGGCTTCCAGGCGGGCATCGGCGTAGATGACCGGAAACTGGCCGCTGAGGGCCGTGGCCAGTTCACGCGCCTCTCGCTGGATGGCGGCCGGATTCGCTTCGAGCAGCGTGATGGCCTCGGCCAGGTCCATCTGGAAATCAGCCGGCAGCAGCCCGGCTGCGTGCAGGATGAACAGAATGGCCACCACCGAATACCCCACGTTGGCGCGCGGAATGCCCGACTCGCCGGGCACGCGCACCGTCAGCCAGCCGTAGCGCTCGGCCCGGGCCAGCAACTCGCCGCCACTGGTAATCGCCACGATGCGGGCGCCGCGGGCCTGGGCGGCATCCACGGCGGCCAGGGTTTCTTCGGTGCCCCCGGAAAACGACGAGGCGATGAAAAGCGTGTGTTCGCCCACGAAAGCCGGCACCGAATAGGTGCGCGCAATGAGCAGCGGCACCGGCAGGCGGTCGAGGGTGATGCTGCGCACTACGTCGCCGCCGATGCCCGACCCCCCGACCCCGGCCACGACCACATTAGCGGCCCGAAACCCACCCAAAAGCCGAAGCTGCGGCAACGCGGCCGTGCCGATTTCGGCGGCGTGGCGCAACTGCTGCGGAAAACCGGCAACGAAAGACTCCATTCAGAAAAACAAAACCGGCAATACCGCGCCGGCAGGCAGAAAAAGGAAGGGCCGCAAAGGTAAGTTTGGGGGGCAGTAGCGCGGGCCGCGCCCGCACCGCACGAGCACCAGTGGCCGCCGTTTCTGCTTCGCTCTTCGCCTCCTTATCTTTCAGGATGAACGCCAAAGACCTGCTCGGCCGCCGGGGCGAAGCTGCCGCCGGTATTTACCTGGAAACGCGCCAGTATCAGATCCTGGCCCGCAACTGGCGCCACGGCCGCGCGGAAGTGGACCTGATCGTGGTGACGCCCGACGAGCAGACGCTCGTTTTCGTGGAAGTGAAAACCCGCGCCACCGACTTTTACGGCTACCCGGAGCTCGCCGTCACGGCCCGCAAAATGGAGCTGCTCTACGAAGCCGCCGACGCCTGGCAGGAAGAAATGGGCTGGACCCGCGCCATTCGCTTCGATATCCTGGCCCTCACCGTGGCCGGGGCGGGCTTCACCGTTTACCATATCGAGCACGCGTTTCGGGGATATTAGCGCAGCGCGTAGTAGCTCAGCAAGTCACTTGATATCAGTGCGAAAGTGCTTTTTGCGGAAGAAAACGGCTTTTGACTACGACCGACCTTCGCGGCGGGGTCGGAAAAAAAAATCTGCCCGGTGGGCGCCGTACGCGTCAAAAGGTAGGTGTATGGCGGCATTACACGGCTGCTTGTGCGCTACGCCGGGCACAAGCAGTGCTCCAGACGGCGCCGGTTTACGTAGGGCGGGCAGCTCGCCCGGCGAGGACACCCATTACGGCACCCCTACTTTGTGGGCTCCAAGCGTCCGTCGCCCTGCCGGTCGGCGGTGGGCGACCCTTCTCCTCTTCCGCATCCTGCTCCATTTGGTTTGTTATGCTGATCGTTCCCGTTCGCTTATTGCGCCGTTTGCTGCCCGTTATGCTGCTGGCATTGGGGATAGGCGCGCCGTTGCGCGCGCCTGCCATTGACCAGGCACCACCGCGCCAGGCCCTCGATTCGCTGCTGCGCGCCATCCGCCGGCCACGGCCGGTCGATACGCTGCTGCTGAACGACTATCACGAGGCCGTGTATCAGTTCACGCTCGTCAACAGCGACTCTGCCGCCGCTCTGGCCGCTACGGAAGAGCGCCTCGCCCGGCGCGTGGGCCACCCGCCGCACCTGCTGGCCGCGTTGGCGCAGCGCGGCCAGATCTTCTACAATAACAGCGACTTCCTGGCAGCCGGGCGTCTGGCGCAGGAACTGATCCGCCGTACCGACCACGCCCCGCCTGCCCAGCTGCGTTACCGCGCCCGCGCCTACAAGTTGCTCGGCCACGTGTATGCCCAACAGCAGCAGCGCGCGCAGGCCACCACGTATCTGCGCCAGGCTCTGGCGATGGTGGAGCGCACCCCCAGCGACTCCTTGACCCGCCGCAGCGTGTATTCCAGCCTGGTGCAGTTTTATTCGAGCCAGATTTACCACGGCGACCATTCCGACTCCACGGCCCGGCAGACGCGGTATTTCTCGCGCCGGCTGATGACCTTGGCGCGCGCCAAACGCCTGCAAGGGGTGATGGTGAGTGCGCTGCAAGGCTTGGCACTGAGCCAGCTCGACCAGCAACCCGATACTGCCGCTGCCATTCTGCGCCGCAGCATCGTGCTGGCCCTGAACGGCAACAGCCCCGACGCCGCCGCCAACGGGCGACACCTGCTGATGCTCCACGAACTGAAACGCCGCCATTGGGCTGCCGCCGCCGCGGTGGCGCAGGACGCCATCCGGGCGGGCGAAGCATTCGGCACCCGCGACGAAGACGCGTACGATGTGCTGGCCCAGGCCCGCGCCGCCACCGGACAGTGGCAACAGGCCTACGGCGCCCTCCGGACATTCGGCGCCCTCCGCGATTCTATCTATTCCACCGAGCGCGACGGCACGCTGGCTAAGCTCCAGGCCGAGTTCGACACGGAGCGCAAGGAGCGCCGCATCCGCGAACTGAGTCAGCAGCAGCAGTTACAGGCCACCGAAAACGCCCGTCAGCGGCAACGGCTCGTGGCCCTGGCGGCCGTACTGGTCGCCGTGTTGGTGGGCCTGGGCGTCGCGGCCTTCCTTTATGACCGGCTGCGCCGTTCGCAAATCCAGTTGGCCGCCCAGAATGCGGAGCTGGCTGCCCAGCGTAATACCCTCGCCGCCCAGCGCGACGAACTGACCCAGGCCCGCGCCACCCAGGACCGCCTCTACGCCCTCATCGCCCACGACCTGCGCTCGCCCGTCGTCGCCTTCACGGGCCTGGCCGATTTGCTCAATCGCTACGTGACCCGAAACGACACCGCACGCCTGGCCGGCCTGGGCGGGCGCATCCGGCAGGCGGCCCAGAACCTGAGCGAGCTGCTCGACAACCTGCTCAACTGGGCCGTGAGCCAGCGCGGGGAGCTGACACCGCGCCCCCGTCCGCTGCGCGCCACCGAGCTGCTGGCCGACATTGCCGCGCTGTACCAGTCGGCCGCGCTGGCCGCCGACATCACCTTCACCACCGCCACGGCCGCCGACCTGCAGGTGTACGCCGACCCCGATATGACGCGCACCATCCTGCGCAACCTCGCCGGCAACGCCCTCAAAGCCACACCGGCGGGCGGCACCGTGGCCTTGCAGGCCGACCGCGACGCCGCCGGCCGCGTCCGGCTGCGCGTCATCGACACCGGGCCGGGCCTGACCGCCGAGAACCTGGTCCGCCTCAACGCCGCCACGCCCACGTTGCGGGTGGCCAGCCGGGATAGTGGCGCCGGGCTGGGCTTGCTGTTGAGCCGCTCGTTTGCCGAAGCGCAGGGCGGCGCCCTGGTGCTGGCTGCGGCGGCCGGCGGCGGTACCGAAGCCACCCTGACGCTGCCCGTGGTGGCCTGAACGCGCGCCGGCCCGTAGCTTCGGCGCGCCGGGCGTTTGCTGCCGCCCGCTTTTCCCTCTCCCACTCCTGATGCCTACCCGTGACCGCCTGCGCGTGCTCGTCGTGGAAGACGAACCGCTCTTTGCCGAACAGATCGAAGCCGCCCTCGAAGACCTGGCGTACCACGTCATCGGGCCGGCGCCCGATGCCGCCACCGCCCTGGCCCTGGTGAAGGCCGCCGCCACGCCGCCCGACGTGGCGCTGCTCGACATCCACCTGCGCGGCGGTGGCCCGGACGGCATCGCCCTGGCGCGGCAACTGCTAACGGTGCGCCCGCTGCCGCTCATTTTCCTGACCTCGCTGGCCGACGAGTCGTCGTTTGCCCGCGCCCGCTCGGTGGGGCCGGCGGCGTATCTGGTGAAACCCGTGGAAGCCGCTGCCCTGCAACGCGCCATCGAGCTGGCGGTGGTCAACTTCGCGATGCATTCGGCGGACGACCCGGAGACCACCGATGCGGCGGATGCCGAAGACGCCACGCGCGCCGACCACAGCCGCGGCGCGCGCGCCGTGTTTGCGGGGGGCGAATCGGGGGTGCTACTGCCCGACGCCCTCTTCGTCAAGGAAGAAGGGCTGCTGGTGAAGGTCGCGCTGAGCGAAATCAACTGGATTACCACCGACGACGGCGTGTGCCGCTTCGCCCTGAGCAAGGGCCGCACCGTCACCACGCGCCAGAAGCTGCGCGACCTGGCCGTCCACCTGCCCGCCGACCGCTTCGTGCAGATTCACCGCTCCTACATCATCAACGCCGATGCCCTCGAACGGCTCGACCCCGTGAGTAGCATCGTGCAGGTGTGCGGCCAGTTGCTGCCCCTCGGCCGGATGTACCGCGACGAACTGATGCGCCGCCTGCGGATGGTTTGAGGGTTGGAGGGTGGGAGGGTTTGAGGAAAAGGGGAAACCAGCCTGGCAAGTCCGCCGCGCCAATCGGGCAGTTTGGGCGCTGAATCGGGCCGTTGGCTGACGGAGGTATTGCCCGCCCTGGGCACTACGGTAGGTTTGACCTGGCTGTCGGGGCACCTGCAAGGGCAGGAGGTCTGCCGGGGCAGCGAGTCATCATCCCCTCCTCCCTCTGTTATGAGAGAATTGTTCCGTTTTGGGCGGGCGGCGCTGCCGCCTTCATCCGTATCCGCACCGCGCGCCGGCTGGGCTTGGCTGGCGGTGCTGGGCCTGAGCCTGAGTGCCGGCGCGGCCCACGCGCAGACCAACGTAATCTCCCGCTTCCCCGACCGCAACCAACTCAATACGACGTCACCCCTCGGCTTGTCAATGGAGTTTCGTCGCCGGCTCAACCCGGCGACGATCCCGAACCTGCGGGTGTTCAGCGCGCAGGCCAACGGCCAGCTAGTCAATAGTGGCAATACGTCGCGGGGACTGACCGACGGCATCATCGTAGGAACTTATACGGGCCGGAAGCCCGGTGAAACCATCGCCGTGACGGTGCCCCCCACCATCCGGAATGCGGCCAATTCCCCGGTGGTGCCAGAAGTGTGGCAGTTCACCACGGCCACGGGCGGCACGGGCCGGGGCACCTTCGGCGGCGGCAGTGAGGTGGCAGTCGGTACCTGGCCGCGCAGCGTGGCTGCCGCCGACGTGGACGGCGACGGCGACCTGGACCTGCTGGCCGCCAACTACGGCGACTTTGGCTCCGGCGGCAACACGGTGAGTGTGCGCCTCAACGACGGCACGGGCGCCTTCAGCGGCGCCCAGGACGTGGCCGTGGGCGGCGAGCCCGCCGGCGTGGTGGCCGCCGACGTGGACGCCGACGGCGACCTCGACCTGCTGACGGCCAACGAAGGCAGCGCCTCGATCAGTGTACGCCTCAACGATGGCGCAGGCACCTTCAGCGGCGCCCAGGACGTAGCCGTGGCCGGCCGACCGACCGCCGTGGCCGTAGGCGACGTGGACGCCGACGGCGACCTCGACCTAGTCGCCAGCCTGGAGGTGCGGGCCGGCCCCAATGTCAGTGCCGGCGTCAGTGTTTGCCTCAACGATGGCGCGGGTACCTTCAGCGAAACGCAGAACCTAGACCTGGGCAGTGACGACTTTGCGACGGACATTGCGGCAGGCGATGTGGACGCCGACGGCGACCTCGACTTCGTGACCGCCACCCGGCAGAGCAACGCCGTGAGCGTGGGCCTCAACGACGGCACGGGCACGTTCAGCCTGGCCCCGGCCGTGCCCGTCGGCGCCTTCCCCACGGACGTGGCCGTGGCCGACGTGGACGGCGACGGCGACCTCGACCTGCTGGCCGCCAACAGCAGCGGCGCCAGCGTGAGCGTCCGCCTCAACGACGGCGCGGGCACCTTCTCGGGCACCCAGGACGTGGCCGTGGCGGGCTTTCCGCTCAAGGTGACCACCGGCGACGTGGATGCAGACGGCGACCTCGACCTGCTGGCCACCAGCAGCAGCAGCAACGCCGTGAGTGTGCGCCTCAACGACGGCACCGGCACCTTCTCCGGCGCCCCGGACGTGAGCGTGGGCAGCGACCCGCGGGGGCTGGCCGTGGCCGACCTCGACAACGACGGCGACCTCGATATCCTGGCCGCCAACCAGCTCAGCAACGCAGTCAGCGTCCGCTTCAACCTGCCGCCCGCACCTGTCCTGACGAGCGTCTCGCCCACGAGCGGCGCGGTGGGCAGCAGCGTCCAACTGACGGGCACCCATTTCGACGACGTGACGGCCATCACCTTCAACGGCACCAACGCCCCGTCCTACACCTTCGCGTCCGGCACGCTGCTGCTGGCCACCGTGCCGGCGGGCGCCACCACGGGCCCCGTGACCGTGACCACGCCCAGCGGTACCTCCAACGGCGTGAACTTCACGGTGACGCCGCCGCTGCTGGTCACGGCCCGCACCCCGGCCCGCAACTCGGTGACGAACAACGCCCCGGCGGGCCTGATTTTACTTGATTTCAACGCCGACGTGGCGCCTTCGACGGCCAACGACGTGCGCGCCTTCAGCGCCCAGCGCGGCGGCCAACTGGTGCGCGGCGGCAATGCATCGGCCTTGGGCGCCACCATCGGCATCAGCAACAACGCGTTCAAGCCCGGCGAAACGGTCTTCGTGACCGTGCCCGCCACCGTGCAGAGCACCAGCGGGGTAGCCGCGATGCCGCACGTGTACCAGTTCACGGCCAAAACGGCCGCCGCCCCCGGCACCTTCAGCGGCGGGAGCGACGTGGCGATGGGCGACCTGCCCTATGGCCTGACCGCCGGCGACGTGGACGGCGACGGCGACCTGGATCTGCTCTCGGCCAACTACGGTAGTGGCACCGTGAGTGTGCGGCTCAACAACGGCAGCGGCACCTTCAGCGGCACCACCACCGTGCCCGTGGGCAATAGCCCCACGAGCGTGGTGCTGGCCGACATCGACGGCGACGGCGACCTCGATATGCTCGTCTCTAACCTGTTGGGTGGCACCGTGAGTGTGCGCCGCAACAACGGCAGCGGCACCTTCAGCGGCACGGACGAAGTGCCCGCGGGTACGCCGGAAAAAATGGCTATGGGCGATATCGACGGCGACGGCGACCTCGACCTGGTGACAACCAACCGATTCGGCTCCACCGTGAGCGTCCGGGTCAACGACGGCGCGGGCGCCTTCAGCGGCGCGCAGGAAGTAGACTACAGCCTGAACCTGTTTGGCGTGGCGCTGGGCGATGTGGACAACGACGGCGACCTGGACCTGATTACGGCCCGTTCAGGCCGAACCGCCTCGGTGGGGGTGCGCCTCAACGACGGCACCGGCACGTTCGGCGCGGGCACCGACCCGGCGACGAACATCAACGCGAACGACGTAAACGTGGGCGACGTGGACGGCGACGGCGACCTCGACCTCGTGTTTCCCGAGAGCGACCGGGGTAATGTCGTGGTCGTGCGCCTCAACGACGGCACCGGCACCACCTTCAGCGCGGGCACCGATTTGACCGTGGATTCTGAGCCTACCGGCGTTACGCTGAGCGACATCGACGGCGACGGCGACCTCGACCTGCTCGTCGATTATGCTTTCGGTAATAACCTGAACATCCGCCTCAACGATGGCACCGGCACGTTCAGCGGTTCGCAGAATCTGGCGCTGGCCAACTTCGGCACCCGCGCCGCCCTGGCCGATGTGGACGGCGACGGCGACGTAGATCTGCTCGCCGCCAGCCGGGGCGCCGGCGCCGTGAGTGTGCGCTTCAACCAGCTCACGGATCTGGTCGTCAGCACCCCGCAGACGGTGCCGGCCGGCCCTTACGGCAGCATCACCGTCACGAGCACCGGCCGGGCCTTCCTGGAAGGCGACGTGCAGGTCAGCAACGCCCTGGTGGTGCAGAGCGGTGGCTTCTTCGACACCAACCAGCACCTGGTGACGGGCCCGGGCAGCTTCACGCTCCAGGCCGACGCCGAGCTGACCGTCGGCCATCAGGACGGCATCACCGCCAGCGGCCCCACCGGCTCCATCCGCGTGAGCGGCGCCCGCAGCTTCTCGCCGCAGGCCAGCTACTACTACAATATGCGGTTCCCGAGTGCCCCCCTCCTGGACCAGTACACCGGCAACGGCCTGCCCGGCACGGTGCGCCAGCTCGGGGTGAACGCGTACGGCTGCTTCTTCGGCGAATGCGACCCCTACCCGCTGCACCTCACCAACGACGTGCGCATCGAGCGGGTGTTGCGGCTCGACGGCTCCCCCCTGGCCCTCGATGGCCATCTGCTCACGCTCCTAAGCACGGCCACCCACACGGCCTACGTGGTGCATAACGGCGACGGCCGGTTGGACGAACCCGTGACCGTGCAGCGCTACATCGGAGGGCCCCTCGCCGGCGGCTACCGCCACCTGAGCAGCCCCGTGCAGGCCGCCCCCGTGAGCGACCTGACCACCCCCGGCTTCGTGCCGAAAGTGAACCCGGCCTACAACGCCCTGCCCTACGTGGCGCTGCCCGCCGCACAGTTCCCCAATATCTACGGCTTCGACGAGACGCGCGGCGGCACCACGCCCGCCTTCGCGGGTTTCAGCACGGGCTACTTCTCGCCCGCCACGCTGGGCACTACCCTGACGCCGGGCCGCGGTTACACCGTGTTCATACCGGGCGCCCAAACGCCGGATTTCGTGGGCATCCTGACCACCGGCGACGTGTCGCAGTTGCTGACCGCGACCGGCCCCAACCCCAGCCCCAACACCCTGAAAGCCGGCTGGGGCCTGCTCGGCAACCCCTACGCCCAGCCCATCGACTGGGACCTGGCCACCGTGCCCACCGGGATGAGCGGCTCGATCTCCGTCTTCCGCACCCAGGGCGGTAACAACGGCCAATACCTGACCCGCCAGAACGGAATGGGCAGCCTGCCCAACGGCGAGCTGCCGCTGGGCCAGGGCTTCTTCGCCCGCGCCACCAGTGCCACCACGTTCACGTTCACCAACGTGATGCGGGTGACGACCAACCCAGGCCCCGTGGCCCGGCCCGTAGCCGATGCCCGCCCCACGGTGCGCCTGACGCTCGCCTCCACCGCCCCCGACGCCGTGGCCGACGAAACCCTGATCTACGCCGAAACCGGCGCCACCCGGGGCGAAGACCTGCGCTTCGACGGCCTGCGCCCCGGCCGCAACCTGGGCACCGTGCCCACGCTCGCCAGCCTGATCAACGGCCAGGAAGCCGCCGTCAATGGCCTGCCGCTGGACGCTATCACGAACGGCCAAACGGTAGTGGAACTGACGGCCGCGCTACCCACGGCGGGCACCTACACCCTGACCGCCGCTGACGTGGCGAACCTGCCCACCGGCACCACCGTCAGCCTGCTGGACCGCCAGCTGAACCTGACCCAGCCGCTAACGGCTGGCACGGCCTACCAACTCACGGCCACCACGGCAGGCGAGGTACTGGCGGGCCGCTTCGCGCTCGTCTTCAACGCCAACCGCGTGCTGAGTGCCGGCGGCGTAGTCGTCACGCCGCGCGCCTTGCAGGTGTACCCAAACCCGGCATCCGCCCAAAACGGCGTGCAGGTGACGGGCGCCGTAGTGGGCACCCGCCTGACGCTGTTCGACGCCCTGGGCCG
>JANPLI010000134.1:0-5794 GCA_031426455.1 Hymenobacteraceae bacterium
GGGCAACCGCTACCCGCAGCCCATCGATTGGGATCTGGCCACCGTGCCGGAAGGAATGAGCAGCTCGATCTCCGTGTTCCGCACCAGCGGCGGCAACAACGGCCAGTACCTGACCCGCGCCAACGGGGCGGGCAACCTGCCAAACGGTGAAATCGCCGTCGGTCAGGCGTTCTTCGCCCGCGCCACCGTGCACAACACGGTGTTCACGTTCACCAACGCGCTGCGCGTGGAAGCCAACCCGGCCACCGTGGCCCGACCCGTGGTGGATACCCGCCCGACGGTGCGCCTGACGCTCCAAGCCACTACCCCCGACGCCGTGGCCGACGAAACCCTGATCTACGCCGAAACCGGCGCCACCCGGGGCGAAGACCTGCGCTTCGACGGCCTCCGGCCCGGTCGCAACACCGGCGCTGTGCCGACGCTGGCGAGCCTGATTGACGGTCAGGAAGCCGCCGTGAACGGCCTGCCGCTGCACGCGCTGACGAATGGTCAAACGGTAGTGGAACTGACGGCCGCGCTACCCACGACGGGCACCTACACCCTGACCGCCGCTGACGTGGCGAACCTGCCGGCTGGCACCACCGTCAGCCTGCTCGACCGGAAGCTGAACGTCACCCAGCCGCTGACGGCCGGCACGGCGTACCAACTCACGGCCACCACGGCAGGCGAGGTACTGGCGGGCCGCTTCGCCTTGGTCTTCAACAGCCAGCGGCCCCTAGGCACCTCGAACCTCGCACCTGGCACCTCGCCCCTCACCCTCTTCCCCAACCCGGCTTCGAGCGGGGCAGAAGTACGGGTGACGGGCGTAGCGGCGGGCGAGCGGGTACAGTTGCTCGATGCCACCGGCCGCGTGGTGCGGACGGCCACGACGGCGGTACTCAACACCCGCGAACTGGCGGCGGGCGTCTATACCGTCCGCGCAGCAGGTGGCCGAACGACCCGCCTGGTGGTGGAGTAAGCCCCCACGCCGCGCCAACGGCCCAAAGCGCCGCTCCTGCCTTCGAGTGGGGGCGGCGCTTTGGGCGTTCGGGCCACTCCCCGGCTCGGCCTTTCAAGGCCGGGCCGGGGAGTGGCCCGCAGCTTACGGAGGCAATCGGGTGGTCACCCCCCTTTCCGTGCTACGCGCCAAGTGGGGTTGGTAGGGGCGGCGCCTCGGTAGTGGCGGGGCGGCGGGGCAGCAGCAGGCGGGGCGGCGGGCGAAAATCGGGGCAAAGCCAGGGCCCGCGCCTCGATGGGCGTAGTGCTTGACAAGTTGCCCGTTTTGGGGAGTTTGTCAAGCAGGTTGCTTGACAAAATTCGTGATTCGGCGCGTTTGTCAAGCACTACGACCGGGGGCGCCTTCCCCCCGAAACAGCCGGCTTTCGGGCGCTGTCCGCAGAAAATTCCAAGTTCGGTTTTGTGTTTTGGAAAACGGGCGGGAGGCGCCACTAACTTTGCTTCGGGTCCCGCGCCGGGCGCTCCGGTTGTTGGGTTTTTGGTTTCCCCCCCCCTTTTTCATTCCGATGAGAAACCCCTTCTTCTTCTCCCGCCCCCCCTGCCCGCCGGCGGCGCTGCCCCCGGCCGGCCCCGCCCCCCGCCCCGCCCGGCGCGGCGGCCCTCGGACGTGGCAGGCCCTGGGACTGCTGCTGGCGCTGTGGCTGCCCCAGGCCGCGCAGGCCCAAACGGCCCCAGCCTGGGCCGCCGCCCTGGCCCCCACGCAGGTCACGGGCACCGGCACGGCCGTCACACGGGGCACGGCCGTGAACGCGGCGGGCGACGTATTTCTCACGGGCTTCATTAACGGGCAGGTGAGCTTCGGGGCCACTACGCTGGTGAGCGCGGGCAACGACGACGTGTTTGTAGCCAAGTGGAACACGGCCGCCAACACCTGGGCCTGGGCCACGGCCGGCGGCGGCACCAGCAACGACCGGGGCTTCGGCATTGCCGTGAGCGGCACGGGCGTGTACCTGACGGGCATCATTGCCCCGCCCGCCACCTTTGGCAGCACCACGCTCAACCCCAGCGGGACGGCCGCCTTTGCGGCCCGGCTGGTAGATGCCGTACCCGCCCTGACCAGCCTGACCCCCACCAGCGGCCCGGTGGGCACGCCCGTGACCATCAGCGGCACCAACCTGGGCAGCGCCACCGGCGTGAGCTTCAATGGCACGGCCGCCACCCTGGGCCCCAACACGGCCACCACCCTCACGGTGAACGTGCCGGTGGGCGCCACCACCGGCAATGTCACGGTTACCACCGCCGACGGCACCAGCAACGGGCTGGCGTTTACGGTGACGGTGCCGCCCACCATCACGGGCCTCAGCCCCACGCGCAACCTGCGGAATGCGGCGCGCGGCAGCTCGGTAGCCGTCACGTTCGACCAGCCGATGAGCGGCGCCGCCGCCACGGCGGGCGCGGTGAAGGTGTTCAGCCAGCAGCGCGGCGGCCAAATGAGCGGCACCCAGAGCGGCACGGCCACGGTCAGCGGCAACACGGTTACGTTTGACCCGACGACCGACTTCCGGCCGGGAGAGACGGTCTTTACTACCATCACGGCCGCCGCGCAGGGCAGCGGCGGGGCAAATCTGGCGAAGGGTCACGTCTATCAGTTCACGGCGGCGGCGGGCGTGGGGCCGGGCACGTTCGGCGGCGGGCAGGAACTGGGCGTCGGCACCGCCCCCGTGAATCTGGCGGTGGGCGACGTCAACGGCGACGGCCACCTCGATATACTGGCCCTCCGGACGGGCGGCGTGAGTGTCCGCCTCAACAACGGCAGCGGCACGTTTAGCGGGTCGCAGGAAGTCGCTATCGCCAACTCATCGTTTGGGATAGCCCTCGGCGACGTAGAAGGCGATGGCGACCTCGATCTGTTCGTCACGACCTTTTCCACCACCGTGCAGCTGCGGCGCAACGACGGCAACGGCAATTTCAGCGGCACCGAAAGCATTGCCACCGGCTCGCGGCCGTATGGGGTGGCGCTGGGCGACGTCAACGGCGATGGCACCCTCGATATGGTGTCGGTCAACAACAGCAGCAACTCGATCAGCATTCGCTTCAACAACGGCAGCGGCGTTTTCAGCGGCACGCAGAACGTAGCCGTGGGCAGCCAACCCTGGACGGTAACCCTGGGCGACGTCGACAACGACGGCGACCTGGACGCAGTGTCGGGAAGCGCTGCTTCGGGTGCCAATACGGTGAGTGTACGGCTCAATGGCGGCGATGCCACCGGCTCCAATACCGGGGTTTTCGGCGGAACGCAGCAAGTGACGGTCGGGGTCAGCCCCATCACCACCGCGCTGGGCGACGTGGACGGCGACGGCGATCTGGACCTGGTGACGGCCAACTACGGCTTCCCCGGTCCTGGGTCGATGAGCGTCCGCCTCAACGGCGGCGACGCCACGGGGTCGGCGTCGGGTATCTTCAGCGGCGGCTCGGATTTGAGCGTCAATGTCGTGCCGAACGGGATCGTGCTGGGCGACATCGACGGCGATGGCGACCTCGACCTCATGACCACCCACCGGATCACGCCGTCGAGCGGGATCAGCGTTCGCCTCAACAACGGCTCGGGTACGTTTTCGGGCAGCTACAGCGTCGCGGTGGGCAACCGGCCGTACCAGCTGGCCGCCGGTGATTTCGACGGCGACGGCGACCTCGACGTGGCAACCGCCAACCAGGGCAACAACTCGGGCACGACGGTGAGCGTCCGCTTTAATCAGCCGCTCAACCAGGCGCCCACGGGCGTGGGCCTCTCCCCGCAGAGCGTGGCCGAAAACACGGCCGGCGGCACGGCCATCGGCACCTTCTCCACCACCGACCCCGACGCGGGCAACACCCACACCTACTCGCTGGTAAGCGGGGCGGGCAGCACCGACAACGGCGCGTTCAGCATCAGCGGCAACCAGCTCGTCATCACGGCCTCGCCCGACTACGAGACGCAGAGCAGCTACGCCATTCGCGTCCGCGCCACCGACCAGGGTAGCCTGTTCAACGAGCAGGCCTTCACTATCTCCGTCACCGACGTGGTCGAGAACCTGACCATCAGCACCACGCAGACCATCCCGGCCGGCACCTGGGGCACCATCACCGTCACGCCCACCGGCATCGCCACGCTTAGTGGCCCGCTGACCGTGAACACCGCTCTGACCGTAGAAACCGGCGGCCGCCTGAACACCAACTGCCAGCCGATCACGGGCCCCGGTACCTTCACGTTGCAAGCCGGTGCCACGCTCGGCATCTGCGACGCGGCGGGCATCAGCCTCACCGGCCCGACCGGCGCCGTGCAGGTCACAGGTGCCCGCTCGTTCGCTGCTGACGCCACCTACGTGTACGACGGCACCGGGGCGCAGGTCACCGGCAACGCCCTGCCCAACCCCGTGCGCGAGCTGGAAGCGGCCAACACCAACGGTGTGACCTTGAGCCAGGCCACGGCCACCACCCACGTACTGCGCCTGACCGCCGGCACCCTGAACACGGGCAACCAACTGACGCTGCTTTCCACCGCCACCCGTACCGCCTACGCCGTACACGCGGGCGGCCTGACCAGCGGCAACGTGACCGTGCAGCGCTACGTCGGCGGACCCACGGCTGGCGGCTACCGCCACCTCAGCAGCCCCGTGCAAGCCGCGACGGTCAGCGACCTGACCACCACCGGCTTCGCGCCCGTGGTCAATCCGGCCTACAACGCCCTGCCTTATGTGGCGCTCCCGGCCGCGTCGTTCCCGACGATTTACGGCTTCGACGAGACGCGCGGCGGTACCAATCCGGCCTACGCCGACTTCCTCACGGGCTACTTCTCGCCCGCCACGACTGCCGCCGTCCTGACGCCCGGCCGGGGCTACACCGTCTTTATGCCGGGGGCCAAAACCCCGGATTTCGTGGGTACCCTGACCACCGGCGACGTGTCGATGAACCTCACCGTGACGGGCACCAATTCCAGCCCCAACCAACAGAAAGCCGGCTGGCACCTGCTGGGCAACCTTTACCCCCAGCCCATCGACTGGGATCTGGCCTCGGTGCCCAGCGGGATGAGCGGCTCGATCTCCGTCTTCCGCACCCAGGGCGGCAACAACGGTCAGTACCTGACCCGCGCCAATGGAGTGGGCAGCCTGCCGAACGGGGTGCTGCCGCTGGGCCAGGGCTTCTTCGCCCGCGCCACGGTGGACAATACGGTGTTCACGTTCACCAACGCGATGCGGGTAGCTACCAACCCCGGCCCCGTCGCCCGGCCCGTGCTGGATGCGCGGCCGGTAGTCCGCCTGACGCTGCAAGCCACGACCCCCAACGCCGTGGCGGATGAGACGGTGATCTACACCGAAACCGGCGCCACCCGGGGCGAAGACAACCGCTTCGACGGCCTGCGCCCCGGCCGCAACACCGGCACCGTGCCCACGCTCGCCAGCCTGATCGAGGGCCAGGAAGCCGCCGTGAACGGGCTACCGCTGGAAAGCCTGACGACTGGCACCACCGTGGTGGAACTGACGGCCGCGCTGCCCACCGCCGGCACCTACACCCTGACCGCCACTGACGTGGCGAACCTACCCACCGGCACCACGGTGAGCCTGCTCGACCGCAAGCTGAACATCACGCAGCCGCTGACGGCGGGCAGCGCCTACCAACTCACGGCCACCACGGCAGGCGAGGTACTGGCGGGCCGCTTCGCGCTCGTCTTCAACGCGGGCCGCGTGCTGAGTGCCGGCGGCGTAGTCGTCACGCCGCGCGCCTTGCAGGTGTACCCAAACCCGGCATCCGCCCAAAACGGCGTGCAGGTGACGGGCGCCGTAGTGGGCACCCGCCTGACGCTGTTCGACGCCCTGGGCCG
>JANPLI010000135.1:0-23687 GCA_031426455.1 Hymenobacteraceae bacterium
GGGTCCGGCCACTTCGCCGGCGGCCTTCACCGTCACGGCGCCGTTGGTGCCGACGATCACCAGCTTCACGCCCGCCAGTGGCGTAGTAGGCGACGCCGTGACGATTACGGGCACCAATTTCACGGGCGCTACGGCCGTGACCTTCAACGGCACGGCGGCCACCTTTACCGTCGTCAATTCGACCACCATTTTCACTTCGGTGCCGGTAGGGGCTACCACCGGCGTCATCCGGGTGACGGTGCCGGGTGGGACGGCTACCTCGGCGACCACTTACAGTGTCGTTTTACCCGGCGCGCCGGCCATCACCAGCTTTACCCCCGCCAACGGCAACACCGGCACCGTCGTGACGCTGACGGGCACTAACTTCACCGGCACCACGGCCGTGGCCTTCAACGGCACGGCTGCGGCCTTCACGTTGGTCTCGTCCACCTCCATTACCACCACGGCACCGGCGGGCGGCACGACGGGCCAGATCAGCGTGACGAACGGCTTCGGGACCGGCCTCAGTGCCACTGCCTTCTTCTACCCGCCGACCAATGACCTCTGCGCCAACACGGGCCTGCCCGTGCTGGCCTGCGGTGGGTCGGTGAGCGGCACCACTACCAGCTCGACCAGCACCGGCGACCCCACGGGTACGTGCGGTACATCGGTCCAGGCTACGGCTGGGGGCGTCTTCTACCGGTTCGTGGGAACAGGCGGCTCGGTGACGCTGAGCACCTGCGCGGCTGGGACCAACTACGACACCAAGCTTTTTGTCTTCACGGGTACCTGCGGGAGCTATACCTGCGTAGGCGGTAACGACGACATCACTTGTGGTGTCATCAGCACGGCCTCGGCCGTGACGTTTACGTCGGTGGCCGGCACGAACTACTTCGTCTTCGTGAGTGGCTTCAATAGCAATCAGGGCAACTTTACGCTCACGACTAACTGCGTGCCCGTGACGCCCACCATCAGCAGCTTTACGCCTACCAGCGGTTTAGTGGGCACCAGCGTGGACCTCACGGGCACCAACTTCACGGCAGCCTCGGGCGTGACGTTCAACGGCACCGCCGCCACCACCTTCACTGTCAACTCGGCGACTTCCATCACGGCCACCGTGCCGACGGGGGCCACCACCGGCCCCATCGGGGTGGCGACGACGAGTGGCGGTTCGGGCGTGAGCGCCTCCAACTTTACGGTGATTCCAGCGCCGACCCTTACCAGCCTGACGCCCAACAGCGGGCTGGTGGGCGCGAGCATCACGCTCACCGGCACCGACTTCACGGGTGCTACCGGCGTGAGCTTCAACGGTACGGCGGCCGTCACCTTCAACGTAACGAATGCCACCACCGCCACGGCCACCGTGCCGGCAGGCGCCACCAGCGGCAACGTGACGATCACGACGCCAGGCGGCACCTCCAATGGCCTGGCCTTTACGGTTCTAGGGCCGCCCGTCATCACGGCGCTCAATCCCGCGCGCAACCTGCACAACGCGGCCCGCGCGAGCAATGTAGTCGTGACCTTCGACCAGCCGATGAGCAGCAGCGTGGCCAGTGCCGGCGCCGTCAACGTGTTCAGTCAGCAGCGCGGGGGGCGGATGCGCGGCACGCAGGGCGGCACGGCCTCGGTGAGCGGCAACACCATCATCCTTAACCCGACCAGCGACCTCAAGCCGGGTGAAACCGTGCTCGTGACCACCACCACCGCCGCGCAGAGCAGCGCGGGGGGCAATATGGCGCGCGGCCACGTCCACCAGTTCACCACTGCCACGGGCGGCACGGGCGTGGGCATCTTCGGCACGGCGACCTCCGTATCGGGCGGCAACGTTACGAGCCATCTGGCCACCGGCGACCTCAACGGCGACGGCCGCTCCGACCTGCTCTGGACCAACTACGGCACCACCACCGTGGGCGTGGCGCTGGCGACCGGCCCCACCACCTACGCGCCTGCCACTTCGGTGACAGTCGCCGGCAACCCCATCACGATCGCGCTGGCCGACTTCGACGGCGACCGCGACCTCGACTTCGTGACCGCCAACTACGGCAACCCGGCCGGCACCGGCTCCAACCTGAGCGTGGGGCTGAACGGGAGCGCGGGCACCTTCGTCGTTTCGACGGTAACCACCGCCGCCGCTCCGCGCTGGGTGACGCCCGCCGACATGGACGGCGACGGTGACCTTGACCTCTTGGTACCCGTCGCTAGCGGCGTGCAGATCTACGCCAACAACGGCAACGGCGCCTTTGCGCTGCTGAACACCGTGAGCGGCATCAACTTCGCCATCGCGGCTTTGGGGGCTGATGTGGATGGCGACGGCAATATCGACCTACTCACCTCCAACTACTTCCAGAGCAACACCGTCAGCGTGCGCCTCAACGACGGCACGGGCACCTTCTCGGGCAGCCAGCAGGTAGCCGTGGGCACCCAACCCTTCCACCTGGCCGTGGGCGACGTGGACGGCGACGGCGACCTCGACTTCGTGACCGCCAACCAGGGCGCCGGCACCGCGAGTGTGCGCCTCAACACCGGGGGCACCTTCGCCCCACCGGCCATCGCCGCCAACGGCGAAGTGGCCACCGGAGCGGGCACCAGCATCGTGGCCCTCGGCGATGTGGACGCCGATGGCGACCTCGATATGGTGGCGAGCGGTAACAGCGGCGCCGTGCTGCGGCTCAACGATGGCAACGGCGTATTCAGCGCGCCCGCCAGCAGTGGTCCCTTAGCGGGAGGCTTCGTGGCGCTGACCGATATGGACGACGACGGCGACCTCGACCTGGCGACCGCTACCGGCGGCGCCACCGTGAGCGTCCGCCTCAACCAGGGGCCGACGCCCACCCTCACCAGCCTGACGCCCAACAGCGGGCTCGTCGGCGCGAGCATTACCCTCACCGGCACCAGCTTCACCGGCGCCACCGGCGTCAGCTTCAATGGTACGGCGGCCGTCACCTTCAGCGTGACCAATGCCACCACCGCCACGGCTACCGTGCCGGTGGGCGCGACGTCCGGCAACGTGACCATCACGACGCCGAGTGGCACTTCCAATGGGGTGGCCTTTACGGTGATCACGAATCAGGCGCCGACAGCCATCGGCCTCTCGCCGCAGAGCGTGGCGGAGAACACGCCGGGTGGCACGGCCATCGGTAACTTCTCCACCACCGACCCCGACGCGGGGAATACTTTCACTTATACCCTGGTGTTCGGCACCGGCTCGGCGGACAACAGTGCCTTCAGCATCAGCGGGAGCCAACTGGTGATCACCAGCGCGCCCGACTTCGAGACAAAAAGCTCCTACGCCATCCGCGTCCGCACCACCGATCAGGGTAGCCTCTTCTTCGAGCAGACCTTCATCATCACGGTGACGAACGTGAACGAAGCGCCGGGCGCCGTGACCGACGCCAACGGCGCCACCAACACGGTCGCCGAAAACGCCGCCAATACTACTGCGGTCGGCATTACGGCGACGGCCACCGACCCCGACGCGGGCGCTTCCCTGAGCTACTCGCTGACCGACAACGCGGGCGGGCGCTTTACCATCAACAGCAGCTCGGGCGTAGTGACGGTCGCCAACGGTTCGCTGCTCGATTTTGAAGCCGCTACGTCGCACAGCATCACGGTGCAAGTGTCCGACGGCAGCCTGACCAGCAGTCAGAGCTTCACCATCACGGTGACGAACGTGAACGAAGCGCCGGGTATCAGCCCGCAGACCTTCTCCACCGCCGAGAACGTCCCCAATGGTAATCTGGTGGGCTTGGTTGCGGCGTCGGACCCCGACGCCAGCACGACGCTGACGTACTTGATCACGGCTGGCAATACGGGCGGCGCGTTCAGCTTCAACGCTTCGACGAATCAACTGCAGGTGGCCAACTCGGCCGCAATCAACTTCGAGACGAATCCGACCTTCAGCCTGACGGTGCAGGTATCGGATGGTTCCTTGACGTCTTCGGCAACGGTAACGGTGAACCTGACGAACGCGAACGAAGCGCCGAGCATCAGCCCGCAGACCTTCGCCGTGGACGAGAACAGCGCCGCCAGCACGGTGGTGGGCACCGTGGCAGCGAGCGACCCCGACGCGGGCACCTCGCTCACGTATTCGATCATCGGCGGCAACACGGGCGCCGCGTTCACCTTCGTGGGCAACCAGTTGCGGGTGCAGTTCTCGGGCACGCTCGATTTTGAGACCTTGCCCACCTACTCGCTGACGGTGCGCGTCACCGACGGCAGCCTCTTCAGCAACTCCACCGTCACGGTGAACCTCAATGACCTGAGCGAAGCCCCGACGGCCATTGACCTCTCGGGACAGAGCGTGCCCGAAAACACGCCGGCCGGCACTTCCTTCGGCTCGCTGAGCACGACCGGCCCCGGCAGCGGCTACACCTACGCGCTGGTGAGCGGCGCGGGTAGCAGTGGCAACGCCTCGTTCACCATCGTGGGCGATCTATTGCAAACGGCGGCCGTGTTCGACTTCGAGACGCAGAACAGCTACGCCATCCGGATCCGCTCGACGGACACCGGCAACGGGGGCGAGTTCCTGGAGCAGACCTTCACGATCAGCGTCACCAACCTCAACGACGCGCCCACGGCCCTGGGCCTCTCGCCGCAGAGCGTGGCCGAAAATACCCCCGGCGGCTCGGCCGTCGGTAACTTCTCGACCACCGACGCCGACGCGGGCAATACCCACACCTATTCGTTGGTGAGCGGCGCGGGCAGCACCGATAACGGCGCGTTAAGCATCAGCGGCAACCAACTGCTGATCACGGCGTCGCCCGACTTCGAGACGCAGGCGAGCTACGCCATCCGCGTCCGCACCACCGACCAGTTTGGGCTGACCTTCGAGCAGCCGTTCACCATCACGGTGACGAACGAGAACGAAGCGCCGATTCTGACCATCCACGGCCGCTCGATTCCCGAAAACTCGCTCCTCAGCGCGCCCGTGGGCGCCCCGATTCCCGCTACCGACCCCGACGCAGGCACGACGCTCACCTACAGCATCACGGCGGGCAATACGGGCGGCGCCTTCAGCTTCAGCGGCAACCAATTGCAAGTGGCCAACGCCGCCGCGCTTGACTTCGAGACGACGCCGACCTTCAGCCTGACCGTACAGGTATCAGATGGTTCGCTGGCGGCCAGCAACACCGTGACAGTGAACCTGACGAACGTGAACGAGGCGCCCACGGCCCTGACCCTGAGCAACGCCAGCATCGCCGAAAACACCGGCGCCAACGTGGTGGTGGGCCAACTGATCACCACCGACCCCGACGCGGCCAATACCTTCACCTACACCCTGGTGAGCGGCAGCGGTTCGACGGATAACGCCCTGGTGAACCTCAACGGCGACGAAGTGCGCATCACCGCCTCGCCGGACTTCGAGACCAAAGCCAGCTACGCCGTGCGCGTCCGCACCACCGATCAGGGCGGCCTCGCCTTCGAGCGCGCCTTCACCCTGACCATCACCGATGTGTTCGAGTCGCCAGCCAACGATGCGCCGGCGAATATCTTCCTCTCGAACGCGAACGTGGCCGAGAACGCCGCTAACGCCACCGTGGGCCTGCTGACCACGGCCGACGGCGACGTGGCCGACACCCACACCTACACCCTGGTGACGGGCACCGGCAGCACCGGCAACGCGGCCTTTACCATCGTGGGCAGCGAACTGCGCACCGCCGCCGCCCTCGACTTCGAGGCCCAGGCCAGCTACTCGGTCCGGATCCGCACCACCGACAACGGCACCGGCAACCTCTTCTTCGAGAAAGCTTTCACCATCAGCGTGACGGATGCGGCCGAGCCGCTGACCGTCAGCACGGTTGCTGCGGTACCGGGCGGTTTCTACTCCACGCTCACCGTGACGGGCACGGGCGTCGCTACCCTCATCGGCGCCGTGACCGTGACCACCGCCGTGATCGTGCAGCCGGGCGGGCGCCTGAACACCAACTGCCAGCCCCTGACCGGGCCGGGTAGCTTTACGCTAGCAGCCGGCGCCACGCTGGCCATCTGCCACCCGCAGGGGATCAGCCTGAGCGGGGCCACCGGCGCAGTGCAGGTCACGGGCGCGCGTTCCTTCGCTTCGGATGCTACTTATGTGTACAACGGTACCGGGGCGCAGATCACCGGCAACGCCCTGCCCAACCCCGTGCGCGAGCTGGAGGCGGCTAACCCGACCAGCGTCACGCTCTCGCAGGCCGCGGCCGTGACCCACGTGCTGCGCCTCAGCAGCGGGACGCTCAATACCAACGACCTCAGCCTGACGCTGCGCTCCACCGCCACCCGCACCGCCTACGCCGTCCACGCCGGCGGCCTGACCAGCGGCAACGTGACCGTGCAACGCTACATCGGCGGGCCGACTGCCGCCGGCTACCGCCACCTCAGCAGCCCCGTGCAAAATACCCCCGTGGCTGATCTGACCACCGCCGGCTACACCTCGCTGGTGAACCCGGCCTACAACAACCTGCCCTACGTGGCGCCATCGGCGGCGCAGTTTCCGAACATCTTCGGCTTCGACGAGGCGCGCGGTGGCGTGACGCCCGCCTACGCGGGCTTCGGCACCGGTTACTTCTCGCCCACCACCACCGGCGCCACGCTGACCAGCGGCCGAGGCTGGAGCGTCTTTATGCCCGGCGCCCAAACCCCGGACTTCGTCGGCGCCCTGACCACCGGCAACGTGCCGGTGAACCTCACCGTCACGGGCACCAACACCAGCCCCAACCAACAGAAGGCGGGCTGGCATCTGCTGGGCAACCTCTACCCCCAGCCCATCGATTGGGACCTGGCCACCGTGCCCGCCGGGATGAGCAGTTCGATCTCCGTCTTCCGCACCCAGGGCGGCAACAACGGTCAATACCTGACCCGCGCCAACGGTCTGGGCAGCCTGCCGAACGGCGAAATCGCTTTGGGCCAGGGCTTCTTCGCCCGTGCCACGGTGCACAACACCGTGTTCACCTTCACCAACGCGCTGCGGGTGGAAGCCAACCCCGCGACGGTGGCCCGGCCAGTGGTCGATGCCCGGCCCGTGATCCGCCTGACGCTGCAAGCCACGGCCCCCGACGCCGTGGTTGACGAAACGGTGATCTACGCCGAAACCGGCGCCACCACGGGCGAAGATAACCGCTTCGACGGCCTGCGGCCCGGCCGCAACACCGGCAACGTGCCCACGCTGGCGACGGTCATCGCCGGTCAGGAAGCCGCCGTCAATGGCCTGCCGCTGGAAAGCCTGACGACCGGCACCACGACGGTAGAACTGACGGCCGCGCTACCCACAGCGGGCACCTACACGCTGACTGCTGCGGACGTGGCGAACCTGCCCGCAGGCACCACGGTGAGCATCCTCGACCGCAAGCTGAACGTGACCCAGCCGCTAACGGCGGGCACCGCATACCAACTCACGGCTTCGGCCGCGGGTGAGGTAGTAGCGGGGCGTTTTGCGTTAGTATTCAACGCTAACCGCGTAACGGGCACCCATTCTTCATTCCTCATTCCTCATTCCTCATTGACCATTGCTCCGAATCCGGTAGCTATGGGTGGCGCGCTGCGCGTGACGGGCGTGGCTGGTGGCACCCCACTGACGTTGTTCGACGCCACGGGCCGGGCCGTCGCCACGATTTCCGCTGACGGCACGGGCACGGTCGTCGTCAGCACGAAAGGCCTGGCAACGGGCGTGTACGTGCTGCGCGCTTTGGATGGCCGCACGACCCGGCTGATGATAGAATAAAACCCCACGCCGTGTCAACGGTTAAGAGCGCCGCTTCTGCCTTATAGGTGGGGGCGGCGCTTTTAGCGTTAGGGGGCGGGCTATGCGGCAACATTTAAATCAAGAAAGCAGTAAGGGAGCAAACTTTGCCCGCATTCTCTGGTGCGCTCACCGCCCCTTGCTTGTATCCACCCCAAATAGGCTTTCTCCGCTCCTTGCTTTCTGCTGCTGATCGGCAAAGCCTGCACCCGTGGTACGGGGCGCGGCTGCTCGTCCTGCTACTCGCTCTGCTGATCGCGCCGGGGCGTACGGTTGGCCAGCGGATTGCGCCCGACCCCGCCCTGGCCGGGCTCGTGATTCACGCCGCCGCCCCGACGCCGCAGGGCTGGGTATGGCTGGCCACCGAGCGCGGCGTCTTCCGCTACGACGGGCACCGGCTGGTGCCACTCCGCGCCCTCACTGCCGCCGGCCCCCGGCTGAGCGGGCAACCTTTCACCGCGGTCTTGCTCGACTCGGCCGGCACCCTCTGGATGGGCGGGCCGAGTGGGCTGTTCGCCTTCGCGCTGGCTACGGGCCGCTTACGGGCCGTGCCACTGCCGCTGGGGCGGGCGACGCGGGCGGGCATCACGGCACTGGGGCAACACGACGGCGCACTCTGGATTGGCGCCAACACCGACCCGCTGACGGTGATCCGGCTCGATCTGCGCCACTCCAACCGGACGCCCCGCGTTGTACTGCGCTACGCCACCGGCTACATCAGCGACTTTATCCCGGATTCCACCGGCGCGCTGCTCGCGCTCGGCTTCCAGCGAAGCTGGCGGATCGGGCCGGCGGTCGCGGTGGTGCCGCTGGCCACGCGGGTCAGCTTCCACGGCTCGCTGCAGCGACCCGACGGCCGGCGGCAGTGGATACCGGAAGGCCGGCACCTGCCCGTACCGGGCCAGAACGGGCACTGGCGCATCGCGTGCGACGCATTGTACCGGGTAGAACCTACCGGCCACGAGCGGATGACCGAACACTGGCCGCTGACCGATTTTAAAGTACCCCGTACGCTCCAGATCGTGGAGCTGGACAGCACCTGGTACTGGTCAGCGGCCAACCAGATTCTCAGCCTCTCGCTGCGGCGCGGGTCGGGCCTTCCGCCCCAGGTGCGACGCGCGCAGGCCCCCCTAGACTTCGGGCGCGAACTGGTGCTGGTGCCCGTGGGCGGCGGCACCGCGTTACTGGGTTTTCGGCGCGATGGCCCCGGCGCCGTACGCATCGGCCCGGACCGCCGTACGGCCGAACGACTGGCGGTGGCCCCATCGACGGCCCTCAGCACGCGCGCCATTGGGCGGCTGCCCGACGGGCGCCTGTTCGTGAGTTCCTACCAGGGCGTTTTCCGCCAGGCCGCCGACTCGCCGGCCGCGCCGCTGCGCCGGTGGCGCACTGCCGAGCAGGCGGGCGTGTGGTTCGCAAACCTATCCCTGCCTGGTGGGCGCCGCCTGCTGGCCAACGAGCTGGGGCACTTCGACATCCTCGGCCCCGACGGGCACCAGACGCGGTTGCCGTGGCCGCAGCCCCACCCACGCCTGATCGAAACCAACGGCCTGTGTCTGCTGCGCGACGCGGCCGGCCGTTACTGGGGCGGCACGGTGGCCGGTTTGTTCGAAATCGATCTGGCCCGCCAGCAAGTTCGCCGCTACCACGAGACCGATCCCACCTTCGTGCTGCACCGCCGACGCATCGAAGGGCTGGCCGAAGGCCCGGCCGGAGTGCTGTGGGTGGCCACGGCCGAAGGACTGTACCACCTGACCGTCGCCACCGGTGCGCTGGTGCGCTATGGCCCCGACGAACCACCGCCACGCCGCCTGGCCACGGCCAATATCCGCTGCCTGCTGGTGCCCCACCCGGACAGTGTCTGACTTGGCACCTTCGACGCCGGACTGTTGCTGCTGCGGCCCGGCCACGGCGTGGTGCAGCGCCTGGGGCCGGAGCAAGGGCTGCCGAGTGCATCGGTAGCGTCGCTGCTGCTGTTGCCGCCGCCCGCCCGGACGCTCTGGATCGGTACTTATCACGGCCTGGCGGGCTATGACCTGGGCACCCACCGCTTGCGGGTGCTGACCACCGCCGACGGCCTCGCCACCGACGAACTGAACCGTCAGTCGCTCTGGTATGACGGCGCCACTGCGCACCTCTACGCGGGCGGAGTGGGCGGCGTGAGTCGGGTCGAAGTGCGCGCGCCCGTCGGCACCGCGTACCGGCCCCCGCTACTGCTGGCGGCCCTGCGGCAGCACCACGCAGCCCAGGACACCACCACGACGGACTACCCGGCCATCAACGAGGCAGTGCCCCTGACGCTGGACCCCGGCGACGGCTTCCTCGACCTTTCCCTGGCCCTGCCCGACTTTGCACCCGGCGGCGCGGCGCGCTTCGCCTACCGACTGCGTTCCGACGAGCAGGCGCGTGGCGCGCGCTGGCTCTGGTTCACGGGCACCCCCACCCTGCGCCTGCAAAACCTCGCCCCCGGCGCCTACACAATTGATATCCAGGCTCAGACCGCCGCCGGTACGCCCGCCCGCAACCGCCTGCACCTGCCCCTGACGGTGCGCCTGCCCTGGCAGCGCCGACCGGCCGTGTGGGCGCTGGCCGCCAGTCTGCTGGCAGCGCTGGTGGGCGGCGGCGTGTACGCCTGGCAGCGCGCCGCTGCCGCCCGCCGCGCCGCCGAAACGGACCTGCGTTCCCGCCTCGCCGCCGACCTGCACGATGAGGTAGGCGCCTTACTCACCCGCGTGACGCTCTTCGCCGAACTGGCCCAGGCCGACCCCGAACCCGCCCTGCTGGAAGAGCTGCTCACCGAAAGCCGCTCGGCTGCGGCGACCGTGCGCGACATTATCTGGAGCGTGGACACGGCCGCCGATACCGCCAATGCCCTCGCCGACCGCCTCCACGACCTGCTCGACCAGGCGGCCCGGGCTTCGGGCCGGGTCACGCGCTTTACCCTGACGCCCCCCACCTTCGACCTTACCCGCCGCCTGCGGCCCGACGTGCGCCAGCACACGTACCTCATCGGCCGCGAGGCCGTGACCAACGCCCTCAAGCACGGCCCCGCGGGCGCCTCCCTGCACCTGCACCTGACCCTCGACGCGGCGGCGCTAGTGCTGGAAGTACGCGACGAAAACGCCCCAACCGCGCTACCGACCACCACGGCCCCGGTGGGTCGCGGCGGACAGGGACTGCGCAATATGCGGGCACGCGCCCAGCAAATCGACGGCACGCTAGAAGCCTGCGCGCCCCTGCCAACCGGCGGGTGGGTGGTGCGGCTGCGGGTGCCGGCGCCGCTGATGTAAGTCGCGAGTTTGCGTGTGGCGAGTAGCGAGTGACGAGTTGCGAGTTGCGAAGTTGTTAATGTGCATGCTCCTCGCGAAACTCGAAACTCGAAACTCGCTACAGGCTGCCCTGCGCGGCGCGGGCCAGCAGCTCGCCCCGGTTGGCGACGCGGAGCTTGTCGTAGAGGCGCGTGACGTAGGTGCGGACGGTGGAGGGTTGCAGATCGAGGCGGACGGCAATCTGCTTCTCCGTCAGGCCATCTACCAGCGCTTCGAGTACCTGGCGCTCGCGGTCGCTGAGCAGCGCTGGTTCGCGGCTCGGCACGGGCGTGAAGTGGGTGAGCATCTTGCGAGCCACGGAAGGGCTCATCACGGCGCCGCCGGCCGCTACGTCGAGCAGGGCCTGGCGGTAGGCGGGCAGCGGGGTGGCGCTTTTCACTACGAAGCCGCGCGCGCCCAGGCGCAGGGCCTGGTAGATGGTGTCGGCCGAATCGTTGGTGGTTTGCACCAGTATGCCCAGGTCGGGCCAGCGCCGGAGCAGGTGCGGCAGGGCTTCCAGGCCGCTCTGGCCGGGCAGGTTCAGGTCGAGCAGGAGCAGGTCGGGCGGCAGGTTCAGGTCCAGCTCGGCCCAGAGGGTTTCCATCGAGTCGGCCACGGCCACGCAGTCGAACTCCGGCTGGCGGCACAAGTACTGCTGGAGCAGGCGGCGGATGGTGCCGTCGTCTTCGACCAGCGCCAGCCGCAGGGGCGCGGCGGGTGCGGCCGGCAGGTCGGTACCCAGGGGCGAGACCTCGGCCGAAGCATCAGACACGGGGAGCGTGGACATCGGGAGCGTGAACATCGGGGGCGGCGGCACAAGGGTGGAAAGCATCGCACAAAATTCCGACCCCGCGCGGGGCGCTCCAAAAACGCCGTGTCCCCATTTCTGGGGACACGGCGGTGAATGATTCGGCGACGGCACCTGCCGCGCGTAGGGCGTTGGGCGCCGCCCTACGCGGCCAGCGGCTTGGGCTGGGCGGCCAGGAAAGCCTGCCATTCGGGGTCGGCTTCGCGTTCGCGCCGGGCTTTCTCCACGCCATCCGTTGTCAGCCGACCTCGCTTCATCAACTCAGCCTTCAACTCTTCAAGCGTTTTTCCCTTCTGGTTCATAATGGTCAAGCACGTAACGGACGGCCCGGGAGCGCTCAATCGTCGGCGAAGATGTCGGCCCATTCCAGCACCAACTCCGGCAGGGTATGGCTAGGTACTGGGCCGGGTTCGGCGTATTCAGCCGTCAACTCGTAGCGTTCGCCGTGCAGCACATAGGCGGCCACCGTTTGGAGGCCCGGATACACGAGCCAGTATTCGGTGACGCCGCTTTCCTGGTAAAGCTCGAACTTGACGCGGGTGTCGCGGGCGGTGTTGCCCGGCGAGACGATCTCGATGATCCAGTCGGGCGGGCCGACGCAGCCGCGCTCGTCGAGCTTGGCGCGGTCGCAGACCACGAATAGGTCGGGCTGCACGACGGTGTGGATCTGCGCGTCGCCGTTGGCGCCGCCCGTGGGCAGGCGCACGTCGAAGGGCGCGGCCAGGACGCGGCACGGCTTGCCTTTGAGGTAGTTCCGCAGGGCCGTGGACAAATTCAACGAATAGATTTGATGGGCCTTGCCCGCCCCCGCCATCGGGCGCTGAAACTTGCCTTTGATGAGTTCCACCCACTCCGTGAACTGCCACGTCAGGTAGTCGGCGTAGGAGTAGGTGGCGTGGGGGTCGAGCTGGTCGGGGGAGGTGATGGGCGTGATGGGTGGGGGCATAGGGCAAAAATACATCGCCCCTCTCGTGCCCGGCCTTTACGGGCTGGGCACGGGAGGGGCGATGGGCTTCGCGGCGCACAGGCGGCTACGCCGGCAGCGTGGCGCGGTGGGCGGTGAGGGCGGCCAGCACGGCCGTCAGCACGGCTTCCATGGCGTCGGCCACGCCCAGATCGAGCGAGTCGAGGAAGCGGTCGAGGCCGTTGAGGGCGGCCACGCGCCGGGCGATGGCCGGGCGCTGGGCCTGCAGCAGGGTCAGCTCTTCGGTCAGGAGCTGGCGCTTGTCGACGCTCAGGCCGGTGGCCGTCAGCTCGGCCTGCTTGCCGGCGATGCGGCCGTCCTGGCGGGCCAGGGCGGCGGCGGCGCCTTCCTGGCTGATGTCGGCGCGGTCGCCGGCCAGGTCGAGGTTGGCTTCGCGCACGGCGAAGGTTTTGCGGCGAAACGTGACCTTCTGGATCGCTTCGTCGGTGACGGTCCGCGAGTCGAGGGCCGGAAGGTCCACGTCGAGGGTAATGGTGACGGTAATGGCCATTGCTGCTGTCTGAAAAAAAAGAAGAAACAAGCCCGGCACCCTGCCGCGCCGGCCGCAAATGTAGCGCACCGGCGCCGGATATACCAAAGCCTCTTTCCCTTGCTTCTGCTGCCACCTATACGCGTCAGGCCCCGGTTCTTACGCCCCGGCCAGGGCGGCGGCCAGGGCTTCGGCTTCGGCATGCAGGCCGGCGGCGCGGGCGCGCAGCTGGTGGTAGCGGGTGGCGGCGGCGGGTGGCAGGGGCCGGGCGTGGCGCGTGAGCCAGAGGCGCAGCCAGCAGCGGCGGAGGTCGGCCACGGTGGGGTCGAGGGGGTCGTGGTTGGGGGGCAAGGCCAGGGCGGCGGCCAGGGCGCGGGCGGCGGGGTCGGCGGCGGGGTCGGTGGGGTTGGGCAGGGGCGGGGCGGCGGGGGCGGCGGGGTCAGGGGGCAGCAGGGCGGGCAGGGCTGCCGCCCAGCGGGCCGCCACCCGCGCCTGCCGGGCCAGACGGGCGGCTTCGGCGCGCAGGCGGGCGGCCGAGGCCAGGCAGATGCGGCGGCGCACGTCGAGGGCGCGGTGGTCCGGGGCGGGCAGCGGTGCGAAGTGCGAGGTGCGAGGTGCGAGGTGACCGGGGCGAGGGGTCGATTCCGATTCCGGCGCGTCGTCGGCGGCTTGCCGGGCGGCGGCGGCGGCTTGCACCTCCGGCGACGGCAACGCCAGCAGCAGCGGCAGCAGCACGGTGCTCAGGGGGGTGGGCAACGGGCGCTGGTGGGCTTCGATGGAAGCCAGAAACTGCTTGCGCACGCCCGCATAGTCGGCCAATTCGCCCAAACTCAGCCCAAACCAGGCGCGGATGGCGGCGATGTAGTGCGGGGCAGCGCGGGCGGGCATACGGCAACGGCGGGTACGCACCTCCTGCGGCCCCGCCCCCAAAGGTAGCCTGGCACGGCCGTGCTTGACGACTGGCCCCAAAAAGCCCGGTCGTCAAGCAAAGTTGCTTGACGACTGGCCCAAAAAAACCCAATCGTCAAGCAAATTGCTTGACGACTGGCCCAAAAAAGCCCGATCGTCAAGCAAGTTGCTTGACGATGGCTCGGAAAAATGCGTGTCGTCAACCAGCCCGGCCGGGGCCGTACGGCCAGCCGGCGGCCTTCCCTCGCAAAAGATGGCGGCGGCGGCGCCTTTTGCCTGGTGGGCGGGGACGGCCGGCCTGAGGTACCCGGGTTCGCGGCCCTACCCCTCGCCCCTCCCATTTCGCACCTCGCACCCCACCCCTCGCCCCTCCCACTTCGCACTTCGCACTTCGCACCTATTCTTCGCCTTCCGCCGAAAAAAAATCGAGGAAAAGCGAAAAAAAAGCAAAAAAGGGCCAAAAAGGGGGGCTTTGTCCTCAAAAGTAGGGACACGCGGAAGTTGGAAAGCGCTCGCCGGCGGTCGTCCCTTTGTGGCATCCAAACGGCCCGCTTTCGGGGCGGACGTTGGGTCGTTTTTTCAGTCCCTTTTTTTTTAACCCCCCCGTTTATCCTTTATGGGATACCTGCTTCCTTCCATCCCCCCACCGCCCACCCCGGCGGCCCGGCCCCGGCCGGGCCGCTGGGCCCTGCTGCCGGCCCTGCTGCTGGCTCTGCTGGCGCTGCCCCTGGGTGCCGCCCGCGCCCAAACCACTCTTTACCCCGGCGACATCGCCTTCACCGGCTACAACGCCGACTTCTCGACGGTGGGGACACAGGGCGACGAGTTTAGCTTCATCGTGCTGGCCAACCTGGCCGCCGGCACCCAGATTACTTTCTCGACCAGCGGCTACACCGACGCCACGGCCTCGCCCGCCAACTCGCTCCAATACGGCGGGAACTACATCGTGTGGCAAGCCCCCGTCGGGGGCACCGCGCCGGGCACGGTGGTGCGTATTTCCGGCCTGCCCAGCAGCGCGGGCTACTCCGCCACGTCGGGCAGCGTGGTCAGCTCCGTCGGGCCGTCGGGCTCGACTACGACGTTCCTCAGCATTTTCGTGGTCGGCGACCAGCTGGTGGCCTTTCAGGGCGCGTCCTCGGTGCCTTCGACCGGGTCGGGGGGGCTGTCGCTGAATTTCATCGCGGCCATTCATTTTTTCTACAGCGCTGGGAACCGGGACGCCACCACCGGCTGGAACGCCACCTGCACATTTGTCCAAGGCCAGCATTCGGTGAAATACCCGGGCCTGACCAACGGCCTGAGCTGCGTGGTGCTGGCCGATGCCACCACCACGAGCCCCGACAACGGCAAGTACACCGGCCCGCTCACGGGCACGGCCTGCGCGGTGCGGGCGGCCATCAATAACAGGGCAAACTGGTCGTTCAACGACGCGACCATTTTTGCGATTGCGCCCACCGACTACACCGTGGGCACCATCACGGCCCCGCCGCTGGCCCCCACCGGCGCGGCTAACCAAACCAAGCCAATCGGCTCGACGGTGAGTAGCCTCACGGCCACCGGCACGGCCGTGCAGTGGTATGCCACCCCCACCGGCGGCACGGCCCTGCCCGGCACCACGCCGCTGGCGGTTGGCACCACCTACTACGGCACCCAAACCGTGAATAGCTGCGAGAGCAACGCCCGCCTGGCCGTGCTGGTGGTGGCGCTGGTGGCCGCTAACCAGGCCCCCACCATCAGCAACCAGAATTTCAGCGTGGCCGAAAACTCGGCCACGACCACGGTGGTGGGCACGGTGGCCGCCACCGACCCCGACGCGGGCCAGACCCTGACCTACGCCATCACGGCGGGCAACACGGGCAACGTGTTTGCCATCAACCCCAGCACCGGGCAGCTTACGGTGAACGGGGCACTCAACTTTGAAGGCACGAACTCCTACGCCCTCACGGTGCGCGTGACCGACAACGCCGCCACCCCCGCCAACACCAGCGCCACCGTGACGGTGAGCGTGACGAACGAGAACGAGGCGCCCGTCATCACTCCGGCTATGGGGCCGTTCTCGGTGCTGGAAAATGCCCCTGCCGGCACCCTCGTCAACTTCATCACCGCCACCGACCCCGACGCGGGCACCACGCTCACCTACACCATCACGGGCGGCAACACCGGCGGGGCCTTCGCCCTCAACGGCAACCGCCTGGAAGTAGCCAATGCCGCCGCCCTCGATTTTGAAACCACGTTCGTCTTTGGCCTGCAAGTGGAGGTGAGCGACGGCAGCCTGACGGCCACGCGGAGCTTCACGGTGCTGGTGCAGAACGTGAACGAGGCGCCCGTCATCGGCAACCAAATCCGCACCGTGCCCGAAGACGTGGCTTTTGGTGCCAACGTGGGCGCGCCGGTCACGGCCTCCGACCCCGACGCGGGCACGACGCTGACCTACGACCTCATCGACACCACTGCGCCGGGCCTGTTTATGCTGGACGGCGCCACGGGCCAACTGACCGTGCTCGGGCAGTTGGATTTTGAAACCACCCCGTCCTACGTCCTCACCGTGCGCGTGACCGACAATGGCTCGCCGACCCGCAGCAGCACGGCCACCGTGACGGTGAACGTGACGAATGTCAACGAAGCCCCGCAATTCGGCAGCTCCTTCAATACATTCTTCCTGCTCGAGAACACGGCCATCGGGACCGACGCGGGTAACCCCCTCACGGCCTTCGACCCCGACGCTGGCGCCACGCTGACGTACAGCATCACGGGCGGCAACGTGGCCGGCGCGTTTGCCATCGACCCCACGACGGGCCAACTGACCGTGGCCGGGCCGCTGGATTTTGAAACTACCTCGTCTTACTTCCTCACCGTGGAGGTGAGCGACGGCAGCCTCAGCAACAGTGTCGCGGTGAACGTGTTGGTATTCGACGAGAACGAGGCGCCGGTGATCGCCAACCAAACCCGCAGCGTGGCCGAAAACACAGCCATCGGTACGCCGGTGGGCGCGGCCCTGACGTCCTCGGACGTGGACGCGGACCAGACCCTGACCTACGCCATCACGGCCGGCAACGCGGCGGGCAAGTTTGCCATCAACGACAGCACCGGCCAACTGACCGTGGCCGGGGCGCTGGACTTTGAAACCGTCAGCACCTACGCCCTGACCGTGGAAGTGACCGACGACGGCGGCGCCCCCCTCAGCAGCAGCGCCACCGTGACGGTAAACATCACGGACGTAATGGAAAACACCAGCCTGACCGTGAACAGCCCGCAGACCGTGCCGGCCGGCACTTACTCGGACATCACCGTGACCGGTACCGGCGTAGCGACGCTCGGCGGGGCCGTGGTCGTCACGGGGCCGTTCGTGGTGCAAACCGGCGGGCGCCTGAACACCAATTGCCAGCCCCTGACCGGGCCGGGCACCTTCACGCTGGCCGCCGGCACCACGCTCGGCATCTGCGATGCGGCGGGCATCAGCCTCACCGGCCCGACCGGCGCCGTGCAGGTCACGGGTGCGCGTTCGTTCGCTTCGGATGCCACCTACGTGTACAACGGGACCGCCCCCCAGACCACCGGCACCGGCCTGCCCGCTACCGTGCGTGAGCTGGAAACGGCCAACGCCACCGGCGTGAGCCTCTCGCAGCCCACCGCCGTAACGAACGTGCTGCGTCTCACCAGCGGCACCCTGTCTACCGCCGACCAGCCGCTGCGGCTGCTCAGCACCGCTACCCGCACGGCCTACGCCGTGCATAACGGCGGGCAAACCAGCGGCAACGTGACCGTGCAGCGCTACATCGGCGGCCCCGCCGCCGGCGGTTACCGCCACCTCAGCAGCCCGGTGCAAAGCACGACCGTGGCCGACCTGAACACCACCGGCTTTACCGCCCTGGTGAACCCGGCTTACAACAACCTGCCCTACGTGGCGCCGCCAGCGGTCTCGTTCCCCACGGTGTTCGGCTACGACGAAACGCGCGGCGGCGTGACACCCGCGTTCGCCGGTTTCAGCACGGGCTACTTCTCGCCCGCCACGCTGGCCACCCCCCTGACCAGCGGCCGGGGCTACTCGGTCTTTATGCCCGGCGCCAAGACGCCCGACTTCGTGGGCGCCCTGACCACCGGCAACGTGCCGATGATACTGACCGTGACCGGCACTAACGCCAGCCCGAACACCCTGAAAGCCGGCTGGGGCCTGCTGGGCAACCCCTACGCCCAGCCCATCGACTGGGATCTGGCCTCGGTGCCCGCCGGGATGAGCAGCTCGATCTCCGTCTTCCGCACCACCGGCGGCAACAACGGCCAGTACCTGCTGCGCGCCAACGGCGTCGGCGCGTTGCCGAACGGCGAGATTCCCTTGGGTCAGGCCTTCTTCGCCCGCGCCACGACGAACAACACCGTGTTCACGTTCACCAATGCGCTGCGCGTGGAAGCCAACCCGGCCACGGTGGCCCGGCCGGTGGCCGACGCCCGCCCCACGGTCCGCCTGACGCTGCAAGCCACCACGCCCGATGCCGTGGCTGATGAGACGGTGATCTACGCCGAAACCGGCGCCACGCTCGGCGAAGACAACCGCTTCGACGGCCTGCGCCCCGGCCGCAACACCGGCAACGTGCCCACGCTGGCGACGGTCATCGCCGGTCAGGAAGCGGCCATCAATGGCCTGCCGCTGGAAAGCCTGAGCGCCGGCAACACGGTCGTCGAGCTGACGGCCGCGCTACCCACCGCCGGCACCTACACGCTGACGGCCGCGGACGTGGCCAACCTGCCCGCTGGCACCACCGTCAGCCTGCTCGACCGCCAGCTGAACGTGACCCAGCCGCTGACGGCGGGCACGGCGTACCAACTCACGGCCACGGCCGCGGGCGAGGTGCTGGCCGGGCGCTTTGCGCTCGTCTTCAACGCCAGCCGCGTGCTGAGCGCGGGCGGTGTGGTCGTCACGCCGCGCGCCTTGCAGGTGTACCCGAACCCGGCATCCGCCCAAAACGGCGTGCAGGTGACGGGCGCCGTGGTCGGCACCCGTTTGACGCTGTTCGACGCCGTGGGTCGCGCCGTGGCTCAGGCTACGGCCGACGCGACGGGCGCCACGTCGCTGCCCCTGCGCGGGCTGGCGGCGGGCGTGTACACCCTGCGCACCCCGGACGGCCGCACCGCCCGGCTGGTGGTGGAGTAACCCGATTGAATGAATAGGTAAAAGCGGAAAAGGCCGGGGGCAGTGCGCCCGGCCTTTTTGCGTTGGCGCGCGCGCGCCGAACCCGCTAAACCCAACCCGCCCCACGCGTAAGGCCGCCGTCGCACCTCGCACCTCGGACCCGCTTTTTGCCTTCCGCGAAAAAAAACTGGAGAATAGCGAAAAAAAACGCAAAAAAAGGCCAAAAAGGGGGGCTTTGTCCTCAAAAGTAGGGACACGCGGGATGCGGAAAACGCCTGCCAGCGGTCGTCCCTTTGTGCCATCCAAACGGGCGGCCTTCGGGGCGGGCGTTTGGGTGTTTTGTTCCGTTTTTTTCAACCCCCGTTCTCCATTTTTTATGAGATACCTTTTTCCTTCCCCCCCCCCACCCCTGCCGGCGGCCCCGGCGGCGCGGCCCCAGCCGGGCCGGTGGTTGCTGCTGCTGCTGACGCTGCTGCTGCTGGCTTCCTCGCTGCCGGGCCGGGCGGGCTCCAACCCGCAGATTTTTAGCCTCTCGCCCAACAGCGGGCCGGTCGGCACGCAGATCACGATCTCGGGGCAGTTTCTCGATGACGGGCCGACCGTCACGTTCAACGGGGTGCAGGCCAGCGGCGTGGTCATCGTTTCCAGCAACTCGCTGAAAGTGAACGTGCCCGTGGGTGCTACCACCGGCAACGTCATCGTGACGTCCTCGTTCGGGGGCCAAAGCAACCCGGTACTGTTTACGGTGGGTTCGCCGCTGACGCTCACCAGCCTCAGCCCGGCCCGCAACGCCCGGTCAGCCGCCCGCGCCACCGACGTGGCCCTGACCTTCGACCAGGCCCTGAACCCGGCCACGGCCGACAACGTGCGCGTGTTCAGCAGCCAGCGGGGCGGGCAGCTCGTGCGCGGCGGCAACGCCACGGCCAGCGGCAGCACCCTGACGGTGAACCCGGCCAACGACCTACGCCCCGGCGAAACGGTGCGCGTGAGCGTGCCGGCCACCGTGCAAAGCAGCGCCGGCACGGCCGCCGTGAAGAGCGTGTACCAGTTTACGGCGGCGGCTGGCACCGGACCGGGCACGTTTGGTGACGCCACCAGCGTATCGGTGGGCAACGACCCCCAGGCCTTGGCGGTCGGCGACGTGAACGGCGACGGCTTCGTGGACCTGCTCACGGCCAATGCGGGTGCCAACAACGTGAGCGTGCGCCTGAACAACGGCACGGGCACCTTCGGCGGCACCACCAACGTGCCGGTGGGCACCCGACCCCAGGCGCTGGCGCTGGGCGACGTGGACGGCGACGGCGACCTCGACATCTTCGCGACCAACCTCTCTTCCGGCACCGTGAGCGTGCGCCTGAACGACGGCACGGGCACCTTCGGCGGCACTACCAACGTACCCGTGGCTGCCAACCCCTCCAACCTGGCCGTGGGCGACGTGGACGGCGACGGCGACCTGGACTTCGTCACGTACGGCATCAACGCGCTGAGCGTGCGCCTGAACGACGGCGCGGGCAGCTTCAGCGGCACGGGCAGCACGTTCACAGGCTCCGTGAGCTTCAACATCGAACTGGGCGACGTGGACGGCGACGGCGACCTCGACCTGCTGGCCACCCTGCGGAACGACAACCAAGTGGCCGTGTACCGCAACGACGGCACGGGCAGCTTTGGGGCGGCCACCACCCTGGCCATCAGCAACGGCCCCGAATCCCTGGCCGTGGCCGACGTGGACGGCGACGGTGCCCTGGATTTGCTCGTGGGCAAAAGCAACGGCAGCAGCAGCACGGTGAGCTTGCGCCTGAACGACGGCACCGGCACCTTCAGCGGCAGCACCGAAGTGCCCGTCGATGCGCCTACCTACGGACTGGCCGTGGCCGACGTGGACGGCGACGGCGACCTGGACATCCTGGCAAACACCACCGCCAGCGGCTTCGTGCGGGTGCGCCTCAACGACGGCACGGGCACCTTCAGCGGCACGTTCGCGATGGGAACGGGCAATTTTTCGGGCGATATGGCGACGGCCGACGTGGACGGCGACGGCGACATTGACGTGCTGACAATTAACCCCAACGTGGCCACGGTGAGCGTGTACCTGAACCGGGTGCTGCCGCCCCGCGTGCAGAGCCTGTCGGTGACCAGTGGCCTGGTGGGCACCAGCCTCACGCTGACGGGCACCAGCTTCACCGGAGCCACCAGCGTGACGTTTAACGGCACGCCGGCCACCACGTTTGCGGTGGTCTCGGCCTCCAGCATCACGGTCACGGTGCCGGCCGGGGCCACCACGGGCAGCGTCGTCGTGACCACGCCCGCCGGCTCCGACCCCTTTCCTCCGCAGTTCACGGTGCTCATCAACCTGACCGTGAATACCGGGACGGCGGCTAGTCCGGTGGTCATCGCGGCGGGCGAGTACAACAACATTACCGTGACCGGCAGCGGCTTCGCGCGGCTCAGCGACCGGAGCCAGGTGCAGGCTGTCGGGTCGGTGGTGGTGGAAAGCGGCGGCAGCCTGGATACGAACTGCGGCAGGCTGAGCGGCAACGGCAGCTTCACGCTGCAAGCCGGGGCCACGCTGCTCATCTGCGATGCCAACGGCATCGGGGCCAGCGGCAGCAGAAGCGGGCCGGTGCGCCTGACCGGCCCGCTCAGCTTCTCGCCCGACGCCAACTACGTGTACAACGGCACCGCCGCGCAGAACACCGGCACCGGCCTGCCCGCCCAGGTGCGCAACCTGGAAGCGGCCAACGCCAATGGCCTGACCCTGACCCAACCCGTGGCCGTGGCCAACGTGCTGCGCCTGACCAGCGGCACCTTCGCTACGGCGGGCCAACTGACGCTGCTCAGCACCGCCACCCGCACCGCTTACGCCGTGCACAACGGGGGCCTGACCAGCGGCAACGTGACCGTGCAGCGCTACATCGGCGGCCCCGCCGCCGCCGGCTACCGCCACCTGAGCAGCCCGGTCCAAAGCACGACCGTGGCTGATCTGACCACCGCCGGCTACACGCCCGTGGTGAACCCGGCCGCCAACAACCTGCCCTACGTGGCGCCGCCCGCCGCCTCATTCCCGAACATCTTCGGCTACGACGAGACGCGCGGCGGCGTGACGCCCGCCTACGCCGGTTTCGCCACCGGTTATTTCTCGCCCGCCACGCTGGCCGACGGCCTGATCAGCGGCCGGGGCTACTCGGTCTTTATGCCGGGGGCCAAAACCCCGGACTTCGTGGGCGCCCTGACCACCGGCAACCTGCCGGTCACGCTCACCGTGACGGGCACCAACACCAGCCCCAACACCCAGAAAGCGGGCTGGCACCTGCTCGGCAACCGCTACCCCCAGCCCATCGACTGGGACCTGGCCACCGTGCCCGCCGGGATGAGCAGCTCGATCTCCGTCTTCCGCACCCAGGGCGGCAACAACGGGATTTACCTCACCCGCGCCAACGGAGTGGGCAACCTGCCGAACGGCGAAATCGCCGTGGGCCAGGCGTTCTTCGCCCGTGCCACGGCGAACAACACGGTGTTCACCTTCACCAACGCCCTGCGCGTGGAAAGCAACCCCGCGACGGTAGCCCGGCCCGTGGCCGATACCCGCCCCACGGTGCGCCTGACGCTGCAAAGCACGGCCCCCGACGCCGCAGCCGATGAAACCGTGATCTACGCCGAAACCGGCGCCACCACCGGCGAAGACAACCGCTTCGACGGTCTGCGCCCCGGCCGCAATACCGGCAACGTACCGACGCTGGCTTCGGTCATCGCCGGTCAGGAAGCCGCCGTGAACGGCCTACCCCTCGAAAGCCTGACTGCCGGCAACACGATAGTCGAGCTGACGGCTGCGCTGCCCGTAGTCGGCACCTACACGCTGACGGCCGCCGACGTGGCGAACCTGCCCGCAGGCACCACGGTGAGCATTCTCGACCGCAAGCTGAACGTGACCCAGCCGCTAACGGCGGGCACAGCGTACCAACTCACGGCTTCGGCCGCGGGTGAGGTAGTAGCGGGGCGTTTTGCGCTCGTCTTCAACGCCAACCGCGTACTGAGCGCGGGCGGCGTGATCGCCACGCCGCGCGCCTTGCAGGTGTACCCAAATCCTGCCTCGGCCCAAAACGGCGTGCAGGTGGCGGGCGCCATAGTCGGCACCCAATTGACGCTGTTCGACGCCCTGGGTCGCGCGGTAGCCCAAGCCACGGCCGACGCGGCGGGCGCCACGTCGCTGCCCCTACGCGGGCTGGCGACAGGCGTGTACATCCTGCGTACCCTGGACGGCCGCACCGCCCGGCTGGTGGTGGAGTAAGGAGACCAAGTCGCCGCTCGTCACTGGTCACTAGTCACTCCAAAAGCGCCGCTCCTGCCTTCGGGTGGGGGCGGCGCTTTTGGCGTTTTAGGTTTTGCG
>JANPLI010000136.1:0-3245 GCA_031426455.1 Hymenobacteraceae bacterium
CTTCCGGCAGCCCGCCGCCGCCCGGCCGCTGGTGCTGGCCTGGAAGTTCGACGTGTACGCCCAGCAGCCGCTGAGCCGCGCCGACGTGTACGTGGACGCCCGTACCGGCGAAATCGTGCTGACCAACGCCACCATCAAGCACGCCGACGGCCCCGCCGCCACCCGGTTCAGCGGTACCCAGACCATCAGCACCGAACTGCTGACCGGCCCCACCCGCTACCGCCTCGCCGAACCGACGCGCACCCGTAACGGCCGCACCGGCAACGGCGTCCAGACCTACAACGCGGGCGGCACCGACGGTTTCCCGACCACCGATTTCACCGATGCCGACAACAACTGGACGGCCGCCGAATTCGACAACGCCGCCAAGGACAACGCCGCCCTCGACGCGCATTGGGGCACGGAAGTGACGTTCGACTACTGGGCCGAGATCCATAACCGCAACAGCTACGACAACGCCGGCGCCCGCCTCGTCAGCTTCGTGCACTACGACTCCTCGCCCGGCGACGGCCTGGGGATGAACAACGCCTTCTGGAACGGCAGCGTGATGGCCTACGGCGACGGCAGCAGCCTGCGTCCGTTTACGGTGCTCGACGTGTGCGCCCACGAAATCGGCCACGCCGTGTGTACGGCCACGGCTAACCTGGTGTATCAGAACGAGTCCGGGGCGCTCAACGAGGGCTTTTCGGATCTCTGGGGCGCCAGCATCGAACGCTACGCGATCAGTCGCTTCGGCCCGCTGCCCGGCAAGCAGCCCTGGGTACTGGGCGAGGAACTGAATGGCGGCACCGGCCTGCGCTCGATGAGCAACCCCAACGCGTCGGGCCTGCCCGACACCTACGGCGGCAACTATTGGGTGACGGGCACCTACGACGGCGGCGGCGTGCACTACAACAGCGGCGTGCTCAGCTTCTGGTTCTACCTGCTCAACGAGGGCGGCAGCGGCACCAACGACGTGGGCTTTGCCTACGCCGTGACCGGTATCAGCCCCACCGGCAACGCCGCCACCCTGAACGACGCGGCCCGCATCGCCTTCCGCGCCGAAAGCGTGTACCTGACCGCCAACGCCACCTACGCCCAGGCCCGCGTGGCGACCGTGCAGGCCGCCACCGACCTGTTCGGCGCGGCCTCGGTGCAGGTGGCGCAGGTGCGCAACGCCTGGGATGCCGTGGGCGTCCGCGACGCCGCCGCAGCGCTGACCATCACCACCTTCAGCCCCACGCAGGCGGCGGGCAGTTCGGGCGCCACCGTCCCCCTGACGGGCACCAACTTCACCGGCACCACCAGCGTGAGCTTCAACGGCACCAACGCCCCCGGCTTCACCGTGGTGAACGCCACCACCCTGACCGTGCCGCTGCCCACCGGGGCCAGTTCCGGGAAGATCATCGTCAGCAAGCCCGGCAGCCGCGCCAGTAGCCCCACCGACTTCACCGTGAACACCGGGCCGCTGGTGAGCAGCGTCAGCCCCACCACCGGCCCGGTGGGGCAGGTGCTGACGATCAACGGCCAGAACTTCACCACCGGCGCCCTCGTGACGGTGGGCGGCGTGCCGGCCACGGGCATCACCTTCGTGTCGGCCACCCAACTGACGGCCACCGTGGGCCAAACCACCCCGGCCGGCGCCCAGCCCGTGGTGGTGACCACCGCCCCCGGCGCCAGCAACCCCACCGTGACCTATACCGTGGTAGTGCCCACGCCCACGGTCACGGCCTTTACGCCCGCGTCGGGGCCACCCGTGGGCGGCGGCACGCTGCTGATCACGGGCACCGACTTCGGCAGCAGCCCCGTCAGCGTAACCGTGGCGGGGCTGCCCGCGCCGGGCCTGACGGTGGTATCGGCCACGCAGTTGCGCGTCACGCTGCCGCCGGGCGCGGCCGGCACCACCGGCCCGGTGGCCGTGACCACGCCCGGCGGCACGGCGACGTCGGTCACGAATTACACGTACCTCGACGTGCTGAGCCTGGCCTGGTTCAGCCCGGCGGCGGCGGCGGCGGGCACGGCCGTCACGCTCTACGGGGCGCAGTTGGCGGGCGCCACGGGCCTGACGGTGAACGGTGCGACCGCCACCATTACCGGCAGCACGGCCACCAGTGTCAGCTTTGTGGTGCCGGTTGGGGCAGCGGCTACGGGCAGTACCACCGTCACCACACCGGGCGGCAGCGTCAGTAGTTCGGATTTCCGGGTGCGGCTACAGCTGCTGACCCGCAGCCCGGCCAGCAACGGCCGGAACGCGCCCCGCGCCGGTTCGCCGGTCCAACTCACGTTTTCGGAACCGGTCACGGCAGCTTCGGCAGCGGGCATCCGGGTGTTTTCGCGGCAGCGCGGCGGGCGCAAGGCCGGGGCCTGGAGCGCCACCGGCAATACCTTCCGCTTCGCGGCCACGGCCAGCACGCCGCAAACCAACTTTATGCCCGGCGAAACGGTGAGCGTCAGCATTCCGGCCACGGTGGCCAGCGCCACCGGGCTGGCGGTGCCCGCGCAGGTGTACCAGTTCACGACGGCCACCAGCGGTACCGGGCGCGGCAACCTCACGGCGGGCACCACCGCCACCAGCGACGGCAACAGCATCATCACCAGCGTGGGCGATATCGACGGCGACGGCGACCTCGATCTGGTGCTGGTGTCGGCCGGCACCAGCACCATCAAAACGCTGCTCAACGGCGGCGACAACACCGGCTCGAACACCGGCGTGTTCGGCCCCGGCAGCAACCTCAATGCCGGCTACGGCCTCAACGGCAGCACCCTGGGCGACGTGGACGGCGACGGCGACCTCGACCTGCTGGGCACCACGTCGCTCCCGAACGACCTGCGCGTGTTTCGCAACAACGGCGCGGGCGGGTTCAGCTTCTTCTCGGCGCTGGTCACCAACTCCCGCACCACCGACCTGGCCGTGGGCGACCTCGACGGCGACGGTGACCTCGACGCCATCACCAATAACACCAACAACCCCGTGCTGACCATCTGCCTCAACAACGGCAACGGCACGTTCAGCAACGGGGGCGCTGTGGCGACCGGCGCCAACCCCGGCAATATCGCCGTGGGCGACGTGGACGGCGACGGCGACCTCGACCTGGCCTGCGGCATCCAGCAAAACGGTAACACCCAGTACGCCGTGGCCCTGCACCTCAACGGCGGCGACAACACGGGCCGCAACCAAGGCACGTTCCCGACGATGCAAACCGTGCCGGTGCTGGCGGCCAACTGCCGGGCCTTGCTCGGCGACGTGGACGGCGACGGCGACCTCG
>JANPLI010000137.1:0-3501 GCA_031426455.1 Hymenobacteraceae bacterium
CTGGCCGACCTGGCCGACGACCTGGCCCTCGCCGACCCCCACCCCGCCCGCGCCGCCGCCCACCCCGCCCGCCTGACCGTACGCGCCGCCGCCCGCTACGCCGAAGCCGCGGCCCTCCAGGCCCTCGCCGCCGCCGCTGAAAGGGGGGAGGGCTGAGGTTCTTGGGAATTCGGTTTTTGCTTACATTTGCCGCCGCTGCCGGGGGTTCCGGCGGCGTATCATCCCCCATTTTCCCCCATTCCCCGTTATGCCGTTTCCCGTTGCCTTGTTGCTGACCCGCTTGCAGTGCGAGCAAGCCCTGACCGACCTGCGGCTCGAACGCCGCGCCCTGGCGGCCGACGCCGAATCGACCGACGTGCGCGCCGACGAGGCCACCAAGCGCGCCACCGACCGCGCCCAGGAACTGGCCGACAACCAGGCCACCGTGACGCGCCTCACCCCCGTGGTGGCGGGCCTGACGGCCGGCACCCCCGAGTACACCGCCACCAACCGCCTGCTCAAGCGCGCCACCCGCCGCGTGGAAGACCTGACGGCCGCCCCCGTCGCCGCCACCGATCCGGTGGCCGCTTTCCTCAAAGCCGTGGATGCGCGCCAGAAAGAGGTACAGGTGCCGGAGCTGGACGAGGCCATCGCCGACGTGGAAACCCACCGCGACGGCCTGCCCACGTGAGCGCGCCCGGCCAGGCGCGCGCGCCAGCGCCCCCTTCTCGCAAGCCCCCCGGTGCCGCCGTGACGCGCGCCGGGGGGCTTTTTTGGGCACCGCCCCCCCCGAACGCGCGCCCCCCCGCCCGCGCACCGGCACCGTGGCGGCGCCCGTGGCATCGGCCGTCACCGGGGCGACGGCCCGAGGCGAAAAGCGGCGCCGAACCCGTTACCGCGGCACCACCAGCGCAGCCACCGCCACCGTGCCCGCCCCAAAGTAGCCCTGCGCGGCGGGGCCACCGGCGCGCACGTTTTGCACGTTGCCGCGCGGGGTCACGGGGGGCGGATCGCCGAAGGCGGGGTTGCCGGTGCCGGTCAGCCGGAAAACCCCGAGCAAATAATGGTACTGATCGACCGTGATGGCCACCTGCTCGACGCGCGCGCTGTCGCCGGGCGAGACCGTGATTTCGCCGTTCGGCTCCAGGCCGGTGAGCGCCCGGCCGTCGAAAAATTCATCGGAGGCGATGACTTCCACGGCGTTGCCGGGGTCGGGATTGCGTTGCAGCTCGCCGTTGATGAACAGGCGCCACTCGTAATAATTGCGCACGCCGGCGGGGTCGCGGGTGTCGAAGCGGACGTAGGTGCCCGCCGGGCTGACGGTCGTTTCTTCCTTGAAAGCGGTGTAGATCGAGTCAATCGGCGGGCCGTCGGGCAGGCTGGTTTGGGCGGCGTATTCCTCGCCGCGCCACCGGATGCGCAGGGCGTAGCGCCGGCCCACTTCGGCGGGCAACGCCGGGCACTCGTAGAAACCGCCGCCCACGGACGTAAAGTCGTAGGTGGTGGTGCCGTCCGAGACCTGCACGGTGGCGTCGGTGACGGCGGGCGGTTCGGCGGCGGCGCCCACAAAGGCCACGGTGGTGGTCAGGCGGAGCCGCTGGCGCGTGTCGGCGGGGGTGGCGGGGCGGCGCTCGATGACGCCCTCCACCACCAGCTGCGGCGGCGTGGCGGTCACGTCGAGGTCAACCACGGTCTGGCAGGCGGCCAGCAGCAGCGGCAGCGCGAAGAGAAGTTGGGGGAAGCGAAGGCGTGAGGCCATCATATGGGAGGGGGTGAGGGTGGGAGGAGGCGGGATAAACGCATCAAAAGTGGTCCCCGTGTTCAAGACTCACAATCGGGGACACCGTTCGGTAGAAAAACGGCTGCTAATCAGAACCCTGCGACCCCGTAGGGGTTCCCCTTATCGCGACAAGGGTAACCCCTACGGGGTCGCCAAGCCTTGGTTTATCGGCGGTTACTACCGAACGGTGACCCCTACGGGGTCGCGTACATTGGCTTCGAAACCGCTCTAAAAACGCTGGGTAACTCCGGGCGAGTGAGTGCTGAGATGCTAGGATTGCTCAAAACGCAAACTCGTACGACACGCTCGGGACGATCCCGAAGTAAGACAGCTTCACGGCCTCGGTCTGGCCGGTGCTGATGTCGGCGCCGTTGATTTCGGTGGATTTCTCCCGGAAAAAGATCGACGCCGCGTTCAGGCGGTTGTAAACATTGTAGAGGCCAAAAATCCATTTGCCCTGCCAGCGCCCGTGCGCCGGGCGGGTCCAGGTAGCCGACACGTCGAGGTGGTGGAAGGCGGGCAGGCGCTCGGCGTTGCGCGGCCCGTAGGCGGGCACCAGCAGCCCGGCCTGCGCGAAGCGGCCCGTGGGATAGGTGGCCGGCCGCCCCGACAGCAGCGTGAACGCCGCCGCGAAGCTCCAGCGCGCGGTCCAGTCGTAAGCGGCCGTCACGGCCAGGTTGTGGGGGCGGTCGAAGTTGGTGCGGTACCACGCCCCGTTGTTGATGCCGGGGCCGCCATCGCGGCCCGGCACCTGGGTTTCGGTCCGCGAGAGGGTGTAGCTCACCCAGCCCGTCAGGCGGCCGGTGGTGCGCCTGACGAGCAATTCCAGCCCGTAAGCGCGCCCGCGCCCGCTCAGCAGCTCGGTTTCGAGGCGGTTGTTGAGGGAGAGGTTGGCGCCATCGACGTAATCGACCACGTTGCGCAGGTCTTTGTAATACCCTTCCACCGACAGCTCGTAGCCCGCCGTGGGGCGCTTCAGGAAATAGCCGAGGGCCACCTGGTCGGCGTGGGCCGGCGCCACGTAGGGGCCGCTGGGCGTGTAGATGTCGAGCGGCGTGGGCGAGGTGGTGTTCGAGACCTGGTGCAGGTACTGGTACATCCGCTGGTAGCTGGCTTTCAGGGCGTGATTGTCGGACAGGGCCAGACTTCCCGACAACCGCGGCTCCCAGCCCCGAAAACCCGCAATGCGCGCGCGGCGGCCGTAGGTGCGGGTGCCGATCAGGGGGGCATCCACGTAGGTGCCGCTGCCGGGGTCGTAGCGCACGGGCGCATCGTTGGCGTACCGGGCGACGGTTTCGCGGCCGGTGCGCAGAAAGCCGGAGTGGCGCAGCCCGCCCTTCACGGTCAGGCGAGCACCGATTTTGCGTTCGGCGCTGACGTAAAGGGCCGTTTCGAGGGCGTACTTGCGTTCGAGGGTGGCGCGCGTAACGGTCGAATTGTCGAGCGGCGTGACGGTGCCGGGCCGGAAGTCGTAGGCCAGGGCCGAGGCGCCGAAGTCGAGCGTGGTGCCGGCCAGAAACCACGAGGCGTCGGCCTTCAGGTTGCGCGTGATGATGTTGGAACGCCAGGTATAAGGGTTGGCAGCCAGCACATCGAGGCGATAGTCATAGTCGCTGGTGATGGCCGTGAAGTTGGTGAAGAGCCGGTCGCTGAACAGGTGGTTCCAGCGCAGTGTGGCGGTGGTGCTGCCCCAGCTCGCGCCGAACAGGCGCGGAATGGCGAGGCGGTCGCGCCCGAAGTAG
>JANPLI010000138.1:0-4706 GCA_031426455.1 Hymenobacteraceae bacterium
TTTGTACTCAATCTGCTGCGCGCCCAACCAGAGACGATGAGCCTGAAACGACGACAAAATCACTGCGCCTTCTCCGATGAGTATCGGCACCAATGCCTCGGATTTTAATGCGTTTACCCTGAGGGACCACCCTCCGGTAGATCAAAAGTTTAGCAAAAAGGAGCAGTCCCGAAGGGACTACCTGCCGCCGTATGCCGTATGGTTAGTCCCTTCGGGACCGCCTCTTACCCCTGAAAACCGCATTGGCTACCGAACGATAGCCCCTTCGGAGCCGCACGAAGCCGTCTCAGAATCATCCGTCCATCTCCCGGTAAGAGTGTTCTTTTATTGATGCTTACCAAATCAGAGCGTCTGGCACGACGATTTAATCACCAGAAGAAAGCGATGAACTTACAGGAGCAGCTTGCCGAAAGTGGCCTGGTGGAAGCGTTGGTCACCCACACGATGGAAGTGGACGGTCAGCTTATCATCATTGAACAAGTGCCGGCCCTGATTGACCCCGTGACGGGCGAGCGATTTTTTACGGGTGAAACCGTGGACCGCTTGAGCGAAACCGTAAGGCAGCGACAACTGGTGCGGATGATGGCCGCCCCCGTTTATGCCTTAGCGGCCTGAAAACGAGGCACCCGCCTGCATAGCCGCTCACCAGCCCGCTGGGGCTACTTCGGCGCCGCGCCGTGCCGCTCGTTGCGCATCACGTTGGTCGGCGTCCAGGGAATCAGGAACTCGAAGTCGGCTTCACGCACGGGGCAGTCGGCCACGGCGCAGTGCGGACATTGGCGCGGCGGCTGGCAAGGGTCGAAGTGGATCGACAGTTCCACGTCGGGCGCCGGGCCGTGGGCGCGGACGAGGGCGCTGAGGTCGTCCATCTCGCGGTGCACGGCGTAGAGCGTCAGGTAGTAAGGCAGCGACACGTGGCAGTCCACGTGCAGGGCGGGGCCGTAGGTCTGGGTGCGCAGGTGGTGCACGTCGATCCAGAGCGGGCGGCGGTGGGTTTCGAGGGTTTCGACCAGTGCCGCCACCACAGTGGGGTCGGTTTCGTCGAGCAGCCCGCCCACGGCGTGGCGCAGCATCCGCCAGCCCTGCCAGCCGATGAAGGCGCCCAGCGCCAGCGCGGCTAAGGGGTCGAGCAGGGTTTGCCCGGTCAGCCAGACGGCCGTCAGCGCGGCGCTCGCCACGAGCGAGGTCAGGGCATCGAGGTAGAGGTGCTTGCCGTCGCCGACCAGCGCGGTGGAACGCAGTTGCCGCCCCGCCCGAATCAGCCAGAAGCCCGTGATCAGGTTCACGACGGCCGTGGCCGCGAGCAGCACCACGCCCAGGTCGGGCCGCGCCACCGGGTGCGGGTGGCGCACCGTCCCCACGGCGCTGGCGATGATGAAGATGCCCGCCCCGAAAATCAGCGCGCCTTCCAGGCCCACGCTCAAGCTTTCGGCCTTGCCGTGGCCGTAAGGGTGGTTTTCGTCGCGCGGCAACGAGGCGAGCCACACGCTCCAGAGCGCAAACCCGGACGTGACGATATTGACGATGCTCTCCAGCGCATCCGACAGCACGATCTGCGAGTGCGTCAGGCGCCACGCCCAGAACTTGACCGCCACCAGCCCGGCACTCACCACCAGCGAGAGCAGGGCAAAGCGGCGTTTCTGACGAAAAGGAAGCGAGACGGACATCGGCGGAAGATCGGCGGAAGGAGCCCGGCCATACCGACCAGGAGAGGGAAGCACGGCGCGGCGCGGGAAAAACTTGTCCAAACCTAACCTCACCTCCCCCGGAAGCCGTAAGGAGGCCCGACCGAATCAAAAGTTTAGACGACCCTAAACTTTTCCTACCTTTGCCCTGATTATCGGTACCACGCCTTTGAAATGAACGCCTTGCTGACGTCTGATCCTGTTTCCCCGCCCGCGTTGCCCACCGAATCAACGCTAGCCGCGCCCGCCGCTTTTTCTGATGCCGGCTGGCGGCGCCCGCGCAAGGGGCCGTCGCTGCCGGAGTCGTTTGCTTCGATTGCCGTGCCCGGCGCGGGCGCTTCCACCTGGCGGCGGCTACGGGCGTTTCTGGGGCCGGGCCTGCTGGTGGCCGTAGGCTATATGGATCCCGGCAACTGGGCCACCGATATCGCCGGGGGTGCCCGCTACGGCTACGCGCTGCTGAGCGTGGTGCTGATTTCCAACCTGTTCGCCATTCTGCTCCAGCATCTGGCGGCCAAGCTGGGGCTGGTGACCGGCCGCGACCTGGCACAGGCCTGCCGCGACCATTATTCCCGCCCCGTGGCCCTGGCGCTGTGGGGGCTGTGCGAAATTGCCATCGCCGCCTGCGACCTCGCCGAAGTCATCGGTTCGGCCCTGGCCCTGAACCTGTTATTCGGGCTACCGCTGCCCGTGGGCGTGGCGCTAACCATCCTCGACGTGCTGGTGGTGCTGGCCTTCCAGAGCCGGGGTTTCCGCCTGATCGAAGCCATCGTGGCGGGGCTGATGGCCACCATCTTCGGGTGTTTTCTGTACGAAATCATCGTGGCCGGGCCACATTGGGGCGAGCTGGCCGGCGGACTGGTGCCGCGCGCGGCGATCCTGACGAATCCCGGCATGCTCTACATCGCCATCGGCATTCTGGGCGCCACCGTGATGCCGCACAACCTGTACCTGCACTCCAGCATTGTGCAGACGCGCGCCGTGGGGCCTTCACGGGCTGAACGAAAAGAGGCCGTGCGCTTCGCCACCATCGATTCCACGGCCGCGCTGCTGCTGGCGTTCTTCATCAACGCTGCCATTCTGGTGCTGGCGGCAGCGGCGTTTCACCACCGGGGGATGTTCGACGTGGCCGACATCACCGACGCCCACCGCCTGCTGGCGCCCGTGCTGGGCGCGGGCGCGGCGAGTGTGCTGTTCGCCGTAGCGCTGCTGGCTTCCGGCCAGAACTCGACCCTGACCGGCACCCTGGCGGGCCAGATCGTGATGGAAGGCTTCCTCGACCTCAAGCTCAAACCCTGGCTCCGGCGCCTGATCACGCGCCTGGTGGCCGTGGTGCCGGCGCTGGCAGTATCCATCATCTACGGCGAAAAAGGCACTGCCGACCTGCTGGTACTTTCGCAAGTCATTCTCTCCCTGCAACTTTCCTTCGCCGTGGTACCACTGGTGTTGTTCACGTCGGATAAAGTCAAGATGGGCGAATTCGTGAACGCGCCATGGCTGAAGTGGCTGGCGTGGACGATATCAGCCGTGATCATCAGCCTGAACGGCTACCTGCTGGTGGGGATGATGTAGGGTAGCCAGGGGCGGTTGTGAGTCTGATCCTGAGTCTTGAAGGAACACGCCCCGCAGCAAGCCAGTCGCAAAGCGACGAGCTTAAAGTGCTAATTTTCAGCGCCCCGTCTTCCACCTCTACTTCGGCGCCTAGCGCCTCGCTACATCTTCAACTTCCAATGAAACAACTCGCCCTCCTCGCCCTTCTTCTGCCCCTCACCGCCCACGCCCAACTTCAGGGCGTGGTGCGCGACGTGACCGGCCACGGCATCCCGGCCGCGACGGTCGTGGTGCCGGCGCTTCGGCAAGGCGTAGCGGCCGATGCCGATGGCAAGTTTACCCTGCCCAACCTCCCCGCTGGCCCGAACCGGCTGCAAGTCAGCGCCATTGGCTACGCGACCGTCAGCCAGACCGTGACGCTGCCGACGGACGCGCCGCTGACCATCACGCTGACCGTCGCCGAAAAAGCTTTGACTGAAGTGGTGGTGACGGGCGTGAGCCGGGCCACCGAAATCCGCCGCTCGCCGGTGCCGGTGGCGGCGCTGGGGCAGCGCGAAATCCGCCTGACGGCGAGTACCAATATCATCGACGCCGCCGTGCGGGGCATTCCGGGCCTGAGCGCCGTCACGACGGGGCCAAATATCTCCAAGCCATTCATCAGAGGGTTAGGCTATAACCGGGTGCTGACGATGTACAACGGCCTGCGCCAGGAAGGCCAGCAGTGGGGCGATGAGCACGGCATCGAGGTCGATGGCTACGGCATCAGCCGGGTGGAAGTCGTCAAAGGCCCCGCGAGTTTGCTCTACGGCTCCGACGCCGTGGCCGGCGTCGTGAACCTGCTGCCCGATCTGCCCACCGGCCCGGCTGGCAAGGTGCAGGGCGAGGCGTTGAGCGAGTATCAGTCGGTGAATGGCCTGACGGGCACGTCGGCGGGGCTGCACTACCAGCAGAACGGGCTTCAGACCAGCTTCCGGGCCAGTCACCGGCTGGCGCGCGACTACCGCAACCCCGTCGATGGCCGCGTCTATAACACCGGCTTCCGCGAAGTGAACCTGACCGGAATGGTGGGCGTGGAACGCGACTGGGGGCACGTGCGGGGCTTTCTGACGGCCTACGACAATCAGCAGGAGATTCCGGACGGCAGCCGCGATTCCCTGAGCCGGGCCTTCACGCGGCAGGTGGCCGAAGGCGAGGCCGACGATATCCGTGCCCGCCCGCTGGTGACGGACGCCGAACGCCGCAGCTACCGCATCAGCGACCTACGGCAGCACATCCAGCACTACCGCGCCTTCGGTACCAGCGAAATCAAGCTGGGCGCCGGCGCGCTGCAACTACTGCTGGGGGTGCAGCAAAACCAGCGGCAGGAGTTCAACCACCCCACGGCGCCCGCCCAGCCGGGCCTGGCCCTGCGCCTGACCACCACCAACTACCGGGCGAGCTACGCGCTGCCCGCCGTCCGGGGCTTCGAGC
>JANPLI010000139.1:0-73931 GCA_031426455.1 Hymenobacteraceae bacterium
GGCCCGGAATCGTGTACAACTCGCGTAACACCACGTGGTCTGACGTTTTGGTATTACCCGCCACGTTCACTTCCCGAATCCGGAACTGGCTGCCTTCGTTCAGGCGCATCTCAATATCTATCGAGTCACCTTCCACCAGCACTTCGGTAGGGTCAATATTGAACGCCAGGTAGCCGTCATTCATATACAAAGACGTAATATCAAGGCCGCTTGGGTTGTATGAAACCCGCTTGTCCAGCTTTTCTTTCGAGTAAGCCTCGCCTCTGCGGATGCCCAGCACCGCGCTCAGGTATTTATCGTCGTAGAGGTAATTACCCGCCCAGGTCACGTTCCGGAAATAGTATTTTCGTCCTTCATCGACCCGCAGCTTGACCGTCACGCGGTCAGCGGCAGTGCTAAACACGGTATCGTAGGTGATGGCCGCGTCGCGGAAGCCCTCGCTCTGGTAATAGTCCATCAGCGCGCGCTTATCGTCTTCGAAGCCAGACTTCAGGAATTTGGACGTGGTAAATATTTTATACCAGTGCTTCTCCTTCGTCTTCTTCATCTTCTTTCGCAGTTTGGCATCGGAGACAGCTTCGTTGCCTTCGAAGTCGATGGCTGCGATACGTACTTTTTCGCCTTTTTGCACCTGAAACGTCAGCACGACGGAGTTCGGTAGCACCGAATCCGGGCGCGGCACTACGTTCACTCGCGCATTCATATAGCCTTTCTCCAGAAAATATTTCCGGATCGTCGTCCGCGAGTTACTGATCAGCGCATCCGTCACCACCTTACCCCGGATCAGCTTGATCTTCTTTCGCAGATCGTCGGCCTGCCCTTTTTTGATGCCCTTGAAAGCGAACTTCGAGAGGCGTGGCCGCTCTTTCAACTCGAAATTCAGGAAGATGTACGTGCCCTCGATCTTGGTCACGGCCACATCGGCATCGCCCAGTAAGCCCTGATCCCAGAGTTTGTGCAGCGCCCGGCCCAGTTCCTCGCCGGGAATGGTGATCTTGTCGCCTACTTTCAGCCCCGTCAACGACAGTACGGTATTCACGTCCAGATACTGCGCCCCGCTGACCGTCAGCCCCCCAATCTCGTACTGCTTCGGCTCGGCAGACATCGTAACGGGCGCGGCCGTTTGTTGGCGCCCCACGCCTAATTGGGCCTGCGCGGGGGCGCTGACCAAGCCACTGACCAGTAATATCAACCACGCAAATGCGTGCTTCAATTCTTTCATTTGACAGCGGGCAGTTGTTCGCTGGTTTTGCCGAACCGGCGTTCGCGCCGTTGATAAGCCAACAAGGCCTCGATAAAATGCGTCTTGCGGAAGTCGGGCCACAATAGATCGGTAATATACAACTCGGTATAAGCCATTTCCCAGAGCAGGAAGTTGGAGATGCGTTGCTCGCCGCTGGTGCGAATCAGCAACTCCGGATCAGGGATGCCGGCAGTCGAAAGGTGGGCCGCAACCACCTGAGGAGTAATCTGGTCGGCCCGTAGTTGCCCGACTGCCACAGCCTCAACAATCCGGCGGGTGGCTTGCGTTAGGTCCCAGCGACCGGAATAGCTCAGGGCCAGTACCAGGGTCAGGCCGGTATTATTAGCCGTCAGATCAATGGCCTCGCGTAGTTCGCGCTGGCAAGCAGCTGGGAGATCAGTGGTCTGCCCAATAGTTTGCAGCCGCACGTTGTTCCGCGTCAGGGTTGGAATCTCTTTGCGGATGGTTGAAACCAGCAACTGCATCAGAGCCGTGACTTCCAACGCCGGTCGGTTCCAGTTTTCTGTGGAGAAAGCGTAGAGTGTCAGGTACCGGACTCCCGCTTCGGCGGCAACCTCTACCGTTTCGCGGACGGCCGTGATGGCACTCTGATGGCCGAAGATGCGCAACCCGCCCTGCTGCTTAGCCCAGCGACCGTTACCATCCATGATGACGGCTACGTGTGCGGGAATTTTCCTAAGGTCGAGGGTGGGAAATCGGTCGTGTAACTCCATTCGAGGCAGTTGAGGCAGGAAGCCGGCAACCGGCAATCGGCTGCAAAAGTACGCAGTACCGGACGGCCGACCTACCCGGCGCCTTTAACGCAGCAACCGAGGCTGCCCTTTATAAATGGCGGGGCAGAGCCGATTGTAAAAAGTATAAGACAAACTTATTCCGTTGTAAAAATACCAATCGGGGTCGGTTGGCTGGGCCAAGTCTGGCAGAGATTCACTCTTAAGGTTATCCAAATCATCGCCAAACGTTCGACGAGCACCCGCCTCTATACCTAGGTTAAGGACATCGGTAAGAGCATACTTGATACCTATGCCTACTGGAATGGCTACCGATAGATGCGTAACCGATTTTTGTTCTTGTGTACCGGGTACTGACCTAAAAGTGGTTGTGGTCGGTGCGCGGTAGCCAGCGACACCCAGAAAAAAATAAGGCGACCACCGGGTCCGGCGCTTCAGGTCGTAATAATCCAGAAAATTATACTCAAAGCCAGCCATCAGCTCCAGAACGGAGCCTTTCAACTCCGCATCCCGGCGGGCGGCAATAGGAATGGTAGTTCCCTGGCGGCGCACTGTCGCATCTGCGGCTGCTAGACCGCCAAATGTCAGATTGGCTCGTGCCGTTAGGGCAGCGGATAAGTCACGACGGTAGAAAATGGTCAGCGCAGGGCGGTTGTTGAGAAACCGATACCGGGGCGAGACTTCCCCGCGGTAGGTAGTCCCCCCCAAGCCGGCTCCCAGTTCACTGGTCACTACCTGCTGAGCAGTTGTTGGCTGAGCAAAAAAATGACTCCCTGCCAGCAAAATGCTGGCAAGGAGTAAGATTTTCTTCGAAGACAAATTAAAAACCATTCAGGAGGGGTAGGAATCGATGCCCGCAAGTCCTACCCTATTCTTATCGGAATTTAGGGCTCTGAACCTTGGGAATCATGATGTAGGACAAATGAAAACCGGAAACGATGTACCAGTCCTTTTCATTGGTCGTCCCGCGTTGCTGACCTTTGCCGTAAGAGTTCGAAAATTGGCCACCGGTTCTCAACGCAGGATCGCTACGGTCACCAAAATAGACTGCGTTACCATTAACCTTCGCTAGGTCAACAGGGTCAGCGTATTTCGTACTTACATCGTCCAGGTAATCGGTAAAGGTTTTACGCCACCCGATTTCGTAGCCGATATTCAACTGCCGGTTAAGCTTATAATCGGCTCCAAGTCCAAAAGGGATAGATACTTGAAGGCGGCGGTAAGGGGTAGGATATCCCTTGCCACTTGTCTTCTGCCCTTCGGTACCTAACGGCTGTAGGGCAATCCACTTACCATCTCTTTCTGCTTTCGGGTTATGGTAGAAACCGGCTACGCCCAGAAAAAGGTAAGGAGCAAAGTCCCGCCGCTTCATATAGGTGCCCCGGTTTTCGAAAAGTTCAACGATCCCCACGGCCGCTAGTTCCACCACATCACTCCGAAAACTAAGGTTACGGTTGTAGCGGTACACCGCATCGGCATCGTTCTGGTCAGCCGACTTGGCATCATCCCCCGTGATCCGGCCATAGCTCAACGAGGCACGGCCGGAAAGGCGAGGAGCAAAACGGTGCTGAATGGAAATACCAATATTGGGGCGAGTAGCGCCAAAGCGAAAACTAGTGATAGCAGGCTTGGGGGCCAAATCGCCAAAATAGTTCATCACGTTCAAGTGAACGCTAACGGAATTATAAAGGCGCGCATTTTTACTATTACCAGGAAGCATTTGTGCCTGCGTTACAAACGCAGAAGCTAACAACGCACCAGAAAGAGTGAGACGGGCCAAACGGGCAGACAATGGGGTGGTGATAAAATCCATAAACCAGAAAGTAAGTGAGTGATCAGATGGGGAATATCCCGCAGGAAGATTGGGGGGAAACAAAAATGGTTCGTGAATTGCCCACTAAGAACGAATCCACGCTTAGCGGAATTTGGGACTTTTGAGCGCGGGAATGATGATGTACGAGAAGTGAAACCCGGTTACGATGTACCAGTCATTTTCGTTGTTCGTGCCTCGTTGCTGTCCGCCGATGTAAGAGCGCCCGTAACGATTGTTTACCGTAGTGGCATCGCCCGTTTGGGGGTCGCGGCTGCGGTCTGATAGGCGCGCGGCCAGCGAACCGCCGGTCACCCGGTTCAGGTTATCGACAGTGCCTCCCAGTAGCTTAGCATCCGGGTATTTGCTGCTCACGTCATCCAGATAGTCGGTAAACGTCTTGCGCCAACCGATTTCGAACCCTAGATTGTACTGTCGATCTAGTTTGTAATTGACGCCGGCGCCGAACGGTAATGAGATCTGCACCCGGCTGTATTTCGTAGGATAACCCTGGCCGCTAACATTTTGCCCTTCTGTGCCCAGGGGCTGGAGTGCCACCCACTTGCCGTCGATCTGCGCTTTGGGATTATGGTAGAAGACGGCCACTCCGCCAAAGAAATAAGGCGAAAAGTCGCGACGTTTCAGGTAAGTGCCCCGGTTCTCGAACAAATCAATGACGCCTTGAGCAGAAGCCTCTATCAGGTCGTTCCGGAAACTGAGGTTACGGTAATAGCGGTACGCCGCATCCTTGTCATTTTTGTCGGCTGCCAGCTTGTCATCGCCCGTGATGCGACCAAACATCAGCGAACCTCGTACTGAGATTCGCGGGCTTAAACGGTGCGCGTAGGAAACGCCCAGGTTGGGACGGGTAGCACCCAGACGAAGGCTGGTATAACCCGTATTGGGCACCAAATCACCGAAGTAGTTCATCGCGTTAAGATGAACCGAAAGCGTGTTGTACTTTTTTCGGCGGTTGAAGCTTTGGCCGTCAGCATCCAGTACAGTTACTGCATACATCAACACCAGCAAAGGAAGGATAAAGACGATTTTCCGCATACGGATAAAAAGGTAGCTGACGGCTGTTGCAGGACGTTAAAAAAGGAGGGCTGGAAGCACGAACTGGCCAATCAGCGACAAACATACCACCAAAATGAACTTTGCCCAAGTAAACCGCCACCTGAACGATAGATTTACAGGCGCCCGGATGGGTTACGCTCATCCAGGCCCCAATTAAGTTTTGTGCGCAGCGTGGTTAAAAAATTGGCGTGATGCACTTTCACGAGCCGAGCCACAAAGGCTTCCCGGCGGACGGCAAGCTGAATCGTGGCATCGACCGGTTCGGAACGTGAATCCAGCGAAATCAAAAAATTGCTGGCCCGCCCTTCGATTTCAAAGGAGATCACGCTGTGGTCCGGCACGATGAGCGGGCGCACATTTAGGTTGTGCGGACAGACCGGGGCAATGACGAAGTTGGCCGTCTGCGGCAATAACACTGGCCCGCCGCACGAAAGCGAGTAGCCGGTGGAACCGGTAGGTGTAGACACAATCAGTCCATCAGCCCAATAGGAGTTCAGAAACTCGCCGTCGATATAAGTATGCACGACGATCATCGCCGATGAGTCTCGCTTCAGAATCGAAAATTCATTCAGCCCGAAGGCTACGCCGCCAAAAACCGGGCGGTCAGCTTCGACCCGGATCAGGGAGCGCTCGTCGAGGGTGTAGTGGCCCCGCAACAGCGCGTCCAGGGCTTCGGTGATTCGCTCCTGCGGTACGGCGGCCAGAAAGCCCAGGCGCCCCATATTGATGCCCAGAATCGGAATTTGCAGCGGCCCGACCTGCGTGACGGTTTCCAATAATGTGCCGTCGCCCCCAAGGCTGAGCACGAATTGGGTACCGGCCAGCGAGTCGCCTTCTTCGAAAGCGTGGACGCGCGGGCTGAGGTCAAATGCCATTTGCTCCAGCACCCGGTACACCGGCCCGATGACACGCACCGTAGCTCCCTGGGCCTCCAGGGTGGCAAAAAGTGTGAGCAGGTACGGCCGCATCGGCTCGGTGGGCAGCTTGCCGATGATGGCGATATGCAACATAAGGGCGAAGACGAACAGCGCGGAACGGCGGCAAGATACGGCAAGCCGTCCTCCCCCCGGCGGGGTGAGTCAGATCGGGAAGTTGGCCGTCAGCACCAAGGTCGGTTGCCGTCGATGGTTAAGAGCCGCCTCCAGCACCACCACTCGGTCGTAGTACGTGACCAGATGCAGCCCCAGCCCGGCACTACCCAATGGGCGGTTCACCAGGGTGTTTTGGCGGGCGGCAGCACTGGCATCAAGGGCCAGACCGGCATCGGCGAACAGATTCAGGTACAGCGCGAGCGGCACATCGCCGAAACGCGAGCCAGCGCGAGTGGGTAAGGGCAGGCGGGCAACCGACAGCAGCCGGCGGCTCAGCCCTTGGCGGACGGTAACGGCCTGCTGCCCATCAGCCACGTACAACTCGTATCCGCGCACGGTATTGCCGTAGCCCAAGGCGCGGTTGTCGGGGTAGGCGACGGTGCGGGTCAGGCGTCCCTGAAGCTGTATCTCAGCGGCATAGTAAAACTGGCGTGGCAACGGAATGTAGCGGGCGTAGTTCACGTCTAACTGGCCTTCAAGGGGGCCGTTGGGGCCGGGGCTGAAGCGAAAGCGCCCGCCAAATTCGAGATACGAACCGGTGAGCGGGTAGCCGAAGGTATTGCGCCGGTTAACGGTACGATAAATTTCCAGCTCCAGAAAAGCGCGCTGCGTGACACCAGTCCGCCCCAGATAACGCGGGTTGAATTGGAGCACGGAATCGGTGATGTGGTCCGTACGATAGTTCAGCGTGAGGCGCGTGAGGCGCTCGATGGTGTGGCGCCAGCGCAGCCCAGCACTCAGCGCGACCCGGCGCAGCGGAAAATCAGAGGGCGAGCGGTAGGTCTGCAGGCGGTCGGCGAAGGTGGCATAATCGAGGCTGTGACTTTGCCGCAGCGACGCACCCACTGAAAGGCCCAGCCGGCGGCGGCGGTCGAAATAAGGAATTGTATAAAACAGCTCGTACTTGCGGTCGAACCCGTGCTGGAGGTTGAGCGTGAGCTGTTCGTTGGCGCCCCGGAAATTGTTCTGCACCAGGTGCAGACCGTAATCTACCCGCTGCCAATGGTCCGGGCGCGCGGCCCAGGCGCGCAGGTTTCGTTCGGCCAGCGAGAAAATCGGAACGGGAAATAAATACCACCGCTCGCGGACAATGAGCGTGAGCGTGATGTCGCCCCCGCTCACGCCCTCGCGACCCCGGCAACTGACCTGCCACAGCACAGCGTGAAACAGCTGTAGGTTGAACACGCGCCGACGATTAATTTCCAGTCGCGCGCGTAAGTCGTTTACCTCCAGCGAATCGCCTTCGGCAAAATCCAATTCGGCCAGCAACACACGCGGGCGGGTTTTGGCATTACCCAAAATGAGAATGCGGTGAACGCGTACCCGCCGCCGGACCGAGTCCGGACAGCCGGCGCTGAAAACGATCAGCGAATCCGGGCTTTGCCCCGGCAGCAGTACGGGCGGAGGGGTATTCGATAGCCGAGCCTGAGCGGACACACTGGCAGGCTGGAGTAACCCCAGTAGCAGCCACGCACCCAGCCACGCACTTCGTTTTCGACCGGCGACGCCCCCCCGCAGGGCCAGGAGTAGCGGCATTCGTCAGATGCTCAGGTAATGAAGCAGCGAATCCAGGCGCTCGTCTTCCGGGCGGGCGCCCAGGGGGCCGGAGTCCCGGAATTGCGCCGAGACGTAGAACCCGAACCGTTCGAGCGTGGCCACGATCCGCGATGGGTCGGGCGTATTGAGGCGTAACGTGAGGCGCAGGTTGTAGGGGTCGGTTTCGTCTTCCGCCGTAAAAGAGGATAAAATTTTGGCGTTTTCCTCCTCTACATAGCGCGAAATCTGAGTCAGCGAGTAATCGCGCTCCGGCATCGTCAGGACCAGAATCGAACCATCGCCGCGCATCGCCGACGACAGCCCGCCGAACGCCGTAATGGCGTCTGCAATCGTGATCAGCCCCACGTACTCGTGCTGGGCGTTCAGCACCGGCACCACGCTCAGGTGATGGCGCACGGCGGCCTCCATTACGTAATAAAAATGCTGATATGTGTACACAAATGCCTCGGCATCAGACCACGGAGCCAGCGCCGTCAGCAACTGATTACCTTCTACTTCGTCCGACAACTCCGCCTCGTGCAGCAACCCCAAATACTGCCGCCGGGCCACCACAGGTAATTCCGCCACGCGAAGCTGCTCGAACCACCGCCCCGCCTTCTGAACGGTATCGGTGGGCCGGAGCGGCGGAATTTTCTGGTTGATGAGTTCTTCGGCGAGCATCGAACGGGGGGATTACGAATTACGAATTACGAATTATTAATCACTAACTGCTAATTGCACCGAAGTGGGTGTTTGCAAAAACCGGCGCACGTAGGCGTTGAAAGCGGCGGAGTGTTCCATCATCGGGGCGTGGCCACAGTGGTCGAGGAAGCGCACCGTGGCGTTGGGCAGCAGTCGGGCAAACTCGTGGGCCACGTGGGGCGGCGTGATGGTATCGTTCAAACCCCAGACTAGCAGCGTAGGTTGGGGCAGACGTTTCAATTCTTTCGCCAGGTTGTGGCGCTGGGCAGATTTGGCGATCGCGATGATTCGCATACACTTGGCGTTGGACGTGACGATGCTGAACACTTCGTCCACCAGCGCCTTATTGGCTACGGCGGGGTCGTAAAAAGTGTACGCCACTTTGTCGCGCACGAAGTCGTAGTTCCCGCGTTTGGGAAACGAACCGCCCATTCCGTCCTCGAACAAACCGCTGGAACCGGTCAGGATCAGCCGCTGCACCAGACTTGATTGCCGGAGCGCGAATACCAGCCCGACGTGCCCACCCAGCGAGTTGCCGATCAATGTCAGATCGCGGAGGCCAAGCAGGCGCACGAAGTCGGTGACGTATTCGGCCAGCCCGGGGACGCCCGCGCTCAACAGCGGCATTTCGTAGATGGGTAGCAGCGGAATCAGCACCCGATGGGTAGTGCGGAATTCTTCGACCACGCCCGTCCAGTTCGAGAGGTTGCCGAACAGCCCGTGCAGCAGCAGCAGCACGGGGCCGGTACCCTCATCAATAAACTGGAATTCGCCTTGCTGTCGAATGGAGTAGGTCATAGGAACGCCGGTGCGGCACCCAACGATAAGGCAGCCGACGCACCGTAAGCAATATTACACGCCTCGGCCCAGTTGCGCAGCATCGCCAGGCCCTGCGCGGTGAGTACGGCTTCCGGGTGAAATTGCAGGCCGCTGAGCCTGAGGCCCGGCACGTGCGCGGCCATTAGCTCCGGTGGAGCAGCAATCGCTTCGGTTACCGCCAGCGGAACGAGCGCGGAACTCTCGGTCGACACGACCAGCGAATGGTACCGCGTGACCGTCAGGCGCCGTGCCAGCCCACCAAAAAACGGCCCGTCGGCCTGTACGGTTATCTCCGAAAGTTTGCCGTGCATCGGCCGCTGGGCCAACTGCAGCCGGGCACCTACCAGCTCGCCGATGGCCTGGTGCCCCAGGCAGATGCCCAGCACGGGCACCCGACCAGCCCAGCGCGCCAGCGTGGGCATCAGGCAGCCCGCCCGCGCCGGGGTGCCGGGGCCAGGCGACAGCACCAGCGCCCGAAACGGTATCCGCTCGACCTCGCGCCGCGCCGCCGTATTGCGCACCACCCGAACCGTCAGCCCCAACTGCCCGAAATAATCCAGCAGATTGTAAGTGAACGAGTCGTAGTTGTCGAGCAGCAGCAGATCGGTCACGCTTGGCTGAATGACTGAGTGACTGAATGACTGAGTGACTGAGTGACCGCTTGAACGACAGAAAGCCGCTCAGTCACTCAGCCACTCAGCCGCTCAGTTCTTAAAAGTCGGTGTTGTTGAGCAGTGCGCCAACGGCCTGCGAGATGGCGCGACCGTCGGCTTGGCCGCTGAGTTCACGCGACGCAACGCCCATCACCTTGCCGAGGTCGGAAGGGCCGTGGGCCCCCACGCGGAGGATGATTTCGGCCAGCCGGACCCGCAGTTGCCCCTGGTCGAGCTGCGCGGGCAGAAATTCTTCGATGATCGCCAACTCGGCCAGTTCCTGCTCTTCTAGCTCGGAGCGATACTGTTCCTTGTAAACCTGGGCCGATTCCCGGCGCTGCTTGGCGGCCTTGTTGAGGAGTTTCAGTTCGGCCTCCGGGGTCAGGACGCCGTCTTCGGCGGCCCCTTTCTCGGTTTCGGCCAACAAAATGGCCGATTTGATGCCCCGCAGGGCCGTCAGACGGATTTTATCCTTGGCCAGCATAGCCTGTTTGATGGCGGCGTCGATGTCGGTTTTGAGAGACATAACTTTTGACTGAGTGACTGATTGACTGAGCAACTGCGTGACTGTAGTGAGATGACGGGAAGTAGTGCCTAGCTGTCTGTTGTGCGGCTACCCTGGCCTCCTGACAGCGCAAAGTACGGCGCGGCGTGGCGTAAGGGTAAATTTGAACCATTAAACCCACTGCTCGCGAAGTAACCGGTTCAGAAAAAAGCTCCGTCACGTAGCTACACAGCCAAAAAATCACTCCGTCACGCCCTCCAATCGGTGCCTCATCTCAGCGTCAACATCAACAAAATCGCCACGCTGCGCAATGCGCGCGGCCACAACCGGCCTAATGTGGTGGCCACAGCCCTCGACTGCGAACGGTTTGGTGCCCAGGGCATCACGGTCCACCCACGGCCCGACGAGCGCCACATCCGTTTTCAGGATGTGCGCGACCTGCGCCCCGTGCTGACTACTGAATTCAACATCGAGGGCAACCCCACCCCAGATTTCATTGCGCTGGTCCTCGAAAACCGGCCTGCGCAGGTCACGCTCGTGCCCGATGCGCCGGACGCCCTTACCTCCAACGCTGGCTGGGACTCGGTGCGCCACGGCGATTTTCTGCGGCCGATCATTGCGCAGTTTCGGGCAGCCGGCATCCGGACGAGCATTTTCGTGGACCCCGACCCCGTGCAGGTCCGCGCCGCCGCTGCCACCGGCACCGACCGCATTGAGCTGTACACCGAAGCCTACGCCGCCGGCTACCCAACTGACCGCGCCGCCGCCGTGGCGCCGTTCGTCTTGGCGGCAGCCGCGGCCGCCGAAATGGGCCTCGGCCTGAATGCCGGTCACGATCTCGACCTCGACAATCTCGCCTACTTCGCGCATTCTCTGCCGAACTTGCTGGAAGTCAGCATTGGCCACGCCCTGGTGTGCGACGCGCTGTACCTGGGGCTGGAAAACACGATCCAGGCTTACCGGCGGGCGTTGCGGCCGTAACGTCCCTCCTCGCCCACCCCTACGTTTTACTGGTAATGATCCATCCTGTTCCACTGGCGGCTTTTCTGGCCGATACGTCCGCCCCGCTCCTCGACGTGCGGGCGCCCGTGGAATTTGCGCAGGGTCATATCCCCGGCGCCCGTTCACTGCCGCTTTTTTCCGACGACGAGCGGGCCCGCATCGGCACCACTTACAAGCAGGTTTCGCCGGAAAAAGCCGTGTTGCTGGGCCTGGATTTTTTTGGGCCGAAGCTGCGGACGCTCGTCGAGCAGGCCCGCAAACTGGCGCCCGGTCAGGAAGTGCGCCTGCACTGCTGGCGCGGCGGAATGCGTTCCGGCGCTGTGGCCTGGCTCCTTAACCTGGCCGGGCTGGACGTGCAGTTGCTGCAAGGCGGTTACAAGGAATACCGCCGCTGGGCCGGGCAGATCTTCGCCGACGAAGCCGCCACCGCGCCGCTACGGGTGCTGGGCGGTTTTACCGGCGCCGGTAAAACCGACGTCCTGCACGAGCTGGCCCGGCGCGGCGAGGCAGTGGTCGATCTGGAAGGGCTGGCGCACCATAAAGGCTCGGCATTCGGCGCTATCGGGCAACCCACGCAGCCCACGCAGGAGCAGTTCGAAAACGAGCTGGCCTGGGCGCTACACCGCACCGCGCAAGCGTACCCCGGTCAGTCGATCTGGGTCGAGGACGAAAGCCGCTCGGTGGGTGCCGTTTCGTTGCCACCGCTGTTCTACGAGCGCCTGCGCGCCGCGCCGCTAACCGTACTGGACGTGCCCCGCGACGCCCGTGTGGCCAAGCTGGCCGACGAATACGGCCGCGAAGACCCTCAAAAACTTGCTCTGGCCGTGATGCGCATCGGCAAAAAGCTTGGTGGCCTGGCCACCAAGCAGGCGCTGGGCGCCATCGTGGAAGGCGACTTCGTCACGATGGTCGAACGCGTGCTGGACTATTACGACAAAGCCTACGGCTATGGGTTGGAGGGCCGCGCTGGGCAAACCATGCGGGTAGCGACAGATACGGTGAACGCTGCACTGAATGCGAAATTGATCAACCATAAGCTTCCCGAATGAGCGACCGTATCAAGCAGCAGGCTCAAAAAAACATTGCACAGTATGGACTGCACATTCTTCACATACTGGGTGATACGGAGGGAGCGTGTTTCACGTACAGCATCGGCCTCTACGAGACGTTTGGCCATCCCGAAATCATTTTATTGGGTTTGAAAGCAGAAGTAGCGCACAGCATTCTAAATGCGATGGCTGACGTCATCCGCGACCATCACTCCTTCGATTCTCACTTGTTTTACGATGATATTCTGGGCGGTTATTCGTGTTATATGCTGCCGGTCGAGCAGCAGCATTACGACGCATATGTGGGCCAAGCTGTATCATATTATGGACACACTGATTTTCCGTTGCTCCAATGCGTATACCCCAGCGTTGAGGGAGTCTATCCGTGGAATAAAAATGCTTCTGAAAGCCTCCAATGGTTTGAACCGTTGTTGGGACAACCCGACATTACTATCGATCTTCAACGGTTGGGCCTGAGTAATTCCCCTAATACCGCCACGTAAAACCTGTTTGTTGTATGGAATCCCCCCAAGTAGCCGCAGCGGCCGCCCTGCCCCTTGCCATCAAGCTAACTCACTACTCCCACGGCGCAGGTTGCGGCTGCAAGATTGCGCCGGCCGTGCTGGACAAAATCCTCCATTCCGGCCTGGCGGCGCCTGCACCCGTGGATGCGCGCCTGCTGGTGGGTAACGCCTCGCGCGACGATGCCGCCGTCTGGCGCCTGCCCGAATCGGCTGGTGGCCCCGACGGACAGTGCCTGATTTCCACCACCGACTTTTTTATGCCCATCGTCGATGATGCCTTCGACTTTGGGCGCATCGCCGCCGCCAACGCCATTTCCGACGTGTACGCGATGGGCGGCACCCCCGTGCTGGCCATTGCCATTCTGGGTTGGCCAATTGATAAGCTGCCGCCGGAAGTGGCTGGCCGGGTGCTCGACGGCGCCCGCGCCATCTGCGCCGAAGCCGGTATTGCACTGGCTGGCGGGCATTCCATCGACGCGCCGGAACCCATTTTCGGCCTCGCCGTGAATGGGCTGGTCCGCGAGGCACACCTGAAACGAAACGACACCGCCGCGCCCAGCTGCCGCCTTTACCTGACCAAGCCGCTCGGCGTGGGCATTCTCAGTACGGCCCAAAAGAAGGACCTGCTGAAAGCGGAGGACGCCGACGTAGCCCCGCGCCAGATGCGCCAACTGAACCGCGTGGGCGCCGCCCTGGGGGCGCTGCCCGGCGTCCGGGCGATGACCGATGTGACCGGCTTTGGCCTTCTCGGCCACCTGGGCGAAGTCTGTGCGGGCTCCGGCGTGGTGGCCGAAATCGTGTTCGACCAAGTACCCGTGTTGCCGGAGGCGTTGACGTATCTGCGGCAGGGGGCGGTACCGGGCGGCACGGGGCGTAACTGGGCATCCTATGGCCATACGGTCGGCCCGCTGCCGTCAGAGGAAGCTCGGTTGCTGCTCGCCGACCCCCAAACGTCCGGGGGGCTGTTGGTATGCGTAGCACCCGACGCCGTGGCCGACGCAGAGCGCATTTTTACCGCCTTCGGGCTGACGCCGCAACCATTCGGCGAGCTGCGCGAGCGGCGCGAAAGCGACGCGCCGGGGGTGCTGATAACCGTCAGGTAACGACGTCTTTCCGCGCAAACTAATCGGCCGCTGGCCCGGTTGCTTTAGCCAGTCAAGGTGGCTTTTCTATTACGTAATGATGCTGCAATTATTTTTGATCGGTCTGCTTTTCCTGACGGCGTTGGCCTACGTAGCTCGTCTGGTTTGGCGTTCGTTTGCAGCGCCGGCTGCTGGCGCGGGCTGCGCGAAGGGTTGCGGCGGCTGCTCCGTCGCGGTGACGGCGAAACTGGCGCAGGTCGAAGGGAATGCCCGACGTGGCGTTTCCAACTAAGCTGCGCTTCGGTCGCCTTTCGTCAGGAGCATCCGCATCCAATCCGCTGACGCTTGCGTAACAGGCCGCGAGCCGCATCTTCAGCGGTTTTTCATTCGAAATTTTAGCCCCCTTTCGCCCCCGATGCAAGATAAAAGAGAAGAGCGCACCCTCACGGCAATGGAAAACCGGCTGCGCCAGGAAGGCTTCAAAATCGATTTCAACGTAGCGGACGGTCGCCTGACGACCATCGAGCAGGATAACGACCGGCCCCGCTCGTGGGCTGCGGCCGATGTGCGCATCGTCGATTTCTACCGTTTCGAAGGCGAGTCGAATCCGGACGATATGGCGATCCTGTACGCCATCGAAACGGTGGATGGCACGAAGGGGACCATTTCCAACTCCTACGGCACTTATGCCGATGCCGATACGGATACCTTCATCCTGGAAGTGGAAAACTTGGGTAAAAACCTGGATAAAGCTGTCAAATAGACCGCTGGAGTTTTTGAGCCCGCAGCCGCCGCTGATGTCCTGGACCGCTGATGAGTTCGTTGCTCGTCGGCGGTCTTTGTTTTTTCAGCGGCCTCAGCGGTCAGCCCCACACCTTCGTGCCTTCCGTGCAGTTGCGGCACATCTCGATGTGTTCGCGGCCTTTCAGCAACTGGCGACGGAACTGCTGATATTTGGGTCCTTGCCAAAGCGCGCGGAACGATTGGTGTTGCAGTTCGCCCAGTTGGTGGTCCGCGTCTTTGTCGAAGCAACAGGGCACGACGCGGCCGTCCCAGGTCACCACGCACGAGTGCCACATTTTCCAGCAATGGTTCAGCAGCTTGCTTTTTACCTGCCACGTGCCCGTAGCGGGGCTTTGCTGATACCGGGAATAGTAATCGATGGTCGGAATGAGTGGCGAGCCGTTCGCGTAATCGTAAATCTGGGCGGTTTTAAACCATACATCATCCACGCCGATGCTGCGGGCCAGCAGGCGGGCTTCTTCGATCTGGTGTTCGTTGGGGCGCACCACCAGAAACTGAAAGACGACCATCGGCGTAGCCGACTTTAGCTCCTTCTTCCATTTGACGATATTGCGGGCGCCCGCCAGCACCTTCTCGATCTGGCCGCCCACCCGATACTGTTCATATACTTCCTGCGTCGTGCCGTCGAGGGAGATGATGAGCCGGTCCAGTCCGCTTTCTACCGTCCGGCGCGCCACCGCGTCCGTCAGGTAATGACCGTTGGTGGAGGTGGCCGTGTAGAGGTTCCGGTCGGCGGCGTAGCGCACGTGTTCCAGAAAACGCGGGTGCAGATACGGTTCTCCCTGAAAGTAGAAAATCAGGTAAAGCAGCTCGCGGTGAAGCTGGTCGATCGTGGCCCGAAACACTTCATCGGGCAGCATTCCCGTGGGCCGCGTAAACGAGCGTAGGCCGCTGGGGCACTCCGGGCAGCGCAGGTTACAACTGGTTGTGGGTTCGAGCGAAAGGGCTACCGGTAGCCCCACCAGCCGGGCGCGGCCCGTCAGCCGGCTCAGGCCATACGACCCCACCACTTTCGCCGCATTCAATGCCCGGCGCCAGGTGAGTTTACGCGCGAAACGCAGGCCATCGGCCACGGCAGCACGGGAAGGTAGGGCAAGCGGCATCGCAGCGGGGCCACCGCAACGCGCGGCAGGGTGGGGCAAAGGTCGGCCCGCGCGGCAGTCCGCGCGGCTTTAGCGGCAATGGCGCTACGGGCGCTTTCGTTTCAAGCGGCCAGCCATAAGCTGTAGGCTAATTCTGATTAGGCACCCGGGGCGTTACCCGCCGGTGGCGCGTCGTTCGCGATGGGGCTGGTTTCGTGGCGGGTTTCGGCGCGGGCACTACTTCAGCTACTTTCTCCGGCTCCGGAATGAGTTGAGGAACAGGTGGGGGCGGCGGTGGCGGCATCGAGCGGCCCATCTGACTCACAATTTCGGATTGCGCCCCGGGGTTACTGACGCGCAGCAGCCGCCGGTTGGCAATGGTGCCATCTTCGGCGATCAGCAGATAAGCAGGCAACTCTTTTAATTCATAAAGGCGTGCCAGCGGGGCCTGGAGCCCGGCGCCCGCGTACACGTGTGCGCCGTTTAGATTTTTATTGGTCACGATCCGCTGCCAAACGGCCCGGTCATCGTCCAGAGAGACGCTCACGAAGGCGACTTTGTCCTGTAGGCGACGCGCAAGGTCCTGCTGGTACGGCAAGTCGCGCAGCGATTGGCCGGAGGTGCTTTTCCAGAAAGTCAGATACACCATCTTGCCCACGAACTGGCGCAGCGAAATCGTATCGCCTTTGGGCGTCTGCAGCGCAAAATCCGGGGCTGGGGCTCCCAACGCCAGCAGGCGGGTTGTTTCCAGTTCAGCGGCCAGCAGGGGCACGTAACGCCCTTGGGTATCGATGCTTATCCGGTAGTCGTCGAACAGCGCCAGCGAGCGTTTCAGATGGCCGTTACGGAAGGAGTCGCGCAGAATCCGGCCCAGCATTACGGCTTCCACTTCGCCGGAAAATTTGTCGTGCGCCAGTTGATACGCGGCGCTGAAATAGTCCGGATCGGCGCGGCGGTGGTGTTCTTCGCGCAGTTGCCAGGCTAAATAATTGGTCAGAAAGGTCTGATAAGTGGGCGAAAGCAGGGCGGTCTGGGTATCGATATTGACTACCCGCAGAAAGTCAAAATACCCCGGCGACACGGCCAGCCGCCCTTCATTACTGACCACTTGTTCACGCAGGTCCTGGTACGTCAGGCGGTCGTTAGCCCAGGAAAAAGTCAGATCGGCCTGTGCAAAGTCGCGAAATGCGGCCGAAACAGCGCCCTTTTCTTCTTCTTCCGCCAGAAAAATAGCTAATTCGGCGCGCTCGCGTTCTAATCGGTGGTCGAGGAACTTGATAAATCCCTCTTCGTAAAACATAATATTATAAGGAAGCACCTGCCACTCCTCGTTATCGACGAATGTGCGCTCGTGGTCGGCCAGATACGTGTTGACTGCCGCCTGCGGGCCTTTGAATTTGATGCTATTGGAAATGTCTTTCGCCTTGAAGCGAAGCTGCAACTCCGTGCCCGGCTCCAGCCAGAGCGTAATGGCTTCGGAACGGTACACGAGTTCGGCCACGACGGGGCCGTTCAGAGGCAGCGAGATCGCAAAGGAATGGTCGTCGTCGAGGCGCGCCAGCAGGCGCTGCTCCTTATCATCCAGCAAACTGGGGTGCCAGGCCAGAAAAATGGAATCTGACACGGGGCTGCTGATGGTGCCCCGGATAATGGCCACCCCCATTTGCTGCGCCTGCCCGGGGATAGGCAACCCCAGCAAGCCCGTCAGCAGCCAGGTTAGCACCAATAGCAGCAGCCGATTCGCGGAAGAAAGCTGGTTTATAACGTTTTCCATAGAATCCAAATACGCTGACTGTATGCTGACTCCCCCCCTACTGGTGCGCGCCCGGTGGTGTCAACGGACGTATCAGAACCGAAATGTACGACGACCGGCCAACTTATCGGCAACCAATTGGCTAAAAAAATGACACTTTTTTGGACTACCCGCTCGCTTCTTTGCAGGATGGAAATCAAGCGTCAAATAATCCAACAATGGCTTCCTCTAGCTTCCCGACGGCGTGTACACGCAGGCCCCGTGCCCGACGCTCCGTTGCCGGACCACCTTGGGCTACGTACATCTCGCGGAAACCGAGCTTTTCGGCTTCGTTGAGGCGCAAATCCAGCCGACCGACTGCCCGAACCTCGCCACTCAGGCCTACTTCAGCGGCCAGGCAGGTAGAAGTCGGGATGGGTAGGTCGTTGAACGAGGATACGATAGCGGCGCATACGGCTAAATCGAGCGCGGGGTCATCAATTCGTAAGCCGCCAGCAATATTTAAAAAAACGTCCTGCGTACCCAACCGGAAACCGCCCCGTTTTTCCAGCACGGCCAGCAGCATCTGCAACCGCTTAGCGTCGAAGCCCGTGGCCGCCCGCTGTGGGGTGCCGTAGGTAGCCGTACTGACCAGCGCCTGCACTTCGATCAGCAGCGGCCGGTTGCCTTCCAGCGTGGCGCCGATGGCCACGCCGCTGACCGGCTCGGTACGGTGCGAGAGCAGAATTTCCGACGGATTCGAAACCTGCCGCAGGCCCGCGCCGCGCATTTCGTAGATGCCCAGTTCGGCTGCCGGGCCGAAACGATTCTTGATCGCCCGCAGAATGCGGTACGAGCCGTGGCGGTCACCTTCGAACTGCAATACGGTGTCCACCATATGCTCCAGCACCTTCGGGCCGGCAATCGCGCCTTCCTTGGTGATGTGGCCAATCAGAAAAACCGGCACGTTCGACTCTTTGGCGAACCGCAGCAACTCGGCCGTACACTCGCGCACCTGCCCCACGGAACCCGCCGCCGATTCAATGGCATCGGTGTAAAGCGTCTGAATCGAATCCACGATCAGCACCGTGGGCTGGAGGTCCTCGATCTGCCGGAAAATGGCCTGCGTATTGGTTTCGGTCAGGATATAGCACTCTGCTGCCAAAGCGCCCAGGCGCTCGGCGCGCAGCCGGATCTGCTGCTCGCTTTCTTCGCCCGACACGTAAAGCACGCGCTGCCCGGCCAGCGAAGTAGCAATCTGAAGCATCAGGGTGCTTTTGCCGATGCCCGGCTCGCCGCCGATCAGCACCAGCGAGCCGGGCATCAGGCCCCCACCCAGTACGCGGTCCAGCTCATCGTCGCCGGTCAGGCTACGCGGCTGGTCGCTGACTTCGATGTCGCCCAACGCCACGGGGCGCGCCACGGCCGGGCGCCCGCCAGGGCTGCTGGCTGGTCGCCAGCCGGCCACACTACCCCCGGCGCCCGGCGCCCCGGTGGCGGGCTTAGTCACTTCCTCGACGTACGTATTCCACTCGCCGCACGAGGGGCAGCGCCCCAGCCACTTCGCCGACTGTGCGCCGCAATTCTGACAGAAAAAGGTCGTTCGGGCTTTTGCCATAACGTGCTTGGTTGACCGCTGAAAGTTGCTGTATCCGCTGAAACCGCGGCTGTATTTAGGAAGCTGCGGACGGTTGAACCCACCACTTGCCGGACTGCCGCCGCCCTTACACAAAACCGGCCCGCCGCGCATCACACGCAGCGGGCCGGTCGAAGGGTTCCGCCAAATCAGGAGGAAGCGGTCAGTAGGGAGCCGGCAGACGCCGCGCCCTCAACCGACTTCGACAGTTTATTTGACTTCTTCGTACTCCACGTCGGTCACGCCGTCGGCGCCCGCGGGTTGGCCCTGCTGGGCACCACCGCCCGGCTGACCACCGCCGTTGAACCCGCCGCCATCCGGGCCGGGCTGGCCAGCGCCGGCCTGCGCGTACATCTCACCGCTGGCCGTTTGCCAGGCAGCGTTGATAGCCGTCATTGCCGCGTCGATGGCCGTCACGTCTTTCGAGGCGTGGGCCGTGCGCAGCGTTTCCAGAGCGCTCTGAATGGCCGACTTGTTCGGCTCCGAGAGCTTCTCACCGTACTCGGTGAGTTGCTTTTCGGTCTGGAAAATCATCGAGTCAGCCTGATTGACCTTTTCGATCTTCTCCTTTTCGAGCTTGTCGGCCGCTTCGTTGGCTTTCGCCTCGTTGCGCATCTTCTCGATGTCGGCATCGGTCAGGCCCGAAGAAGCTTCGATGCGGATTTTCTGCTCTTTACCGGTGGCTTTGTCTTTCGCGCTGACGTTGAGGATACCGTTGGCGTCGATGTCGAACGTCACTTCGATCTGCGGCTCGCCGCGCCGGGCGGGCGGCAGACCGTCGAGGTGGAACTTGCCGATGGTACGGTTCTGATTCGCCAGTGGGCGCTCGCCTTGCAGCACGTGGATTTCCACGGACGGCTGATTATCAGAAGCCGTGCTGAAAGTTTCCGATTTCTTGGTCGGAATCGTCGTGTTCGATTCGATCAGCTTCGTCATCACGCCGCCCATCGTCTCGATACCGAGGCTCAGGGGCGTCACGTCAAGCAGCAGCACGTCCTTCACTTCGCCGGTCAGCACCCCGCCCTGGATGGCGGCGCCCACGGCCACCACTTCGTCCGGGTTCACGCCTTTCGACGGTTTCTTGCCGAAGAATTTCTCGACTTCCTCCTGGATGCGCGGAATCCGGGTCGAGCCGCCCACCAGGATCACCTCATCGATATCGCTGGTTTTCAGGCCTGCGTCGCTTAGTGCCTTTTTCACGGGCTCCATCGAGCGGCGGATCAGCGTATCGGCCAGTTGCTCGAACTTCGCGCGGCTCAGCTTCACCACCAGGTGCTTCGGACCGGAAGCCGTGGCGGTGATGTAGGGCAGGTTGATTTCCGTTTCCGACGAGCTGGAAAGCTCCACTTTTGCCTTTTCGGCGGCTTCCTTCAGGCGCTGCAACGCCATAGCGTCGTTGCGCAGGTCGAGGCCGTCGTTTTCGGACTTGAACTGGTCGGCCAGGAAGTTGATGATCACCTGGTCAAAATCGTCGCCGCCGAGGTGCGTATCGCCGTTAGTGCTCAATACCTCGAACACGCCTTCGCTGAGTTCGAGAATCGAGATATCGAAGGTGCCGCCGCCGAGGTCGTACACGGCGATTTTGTGGTCAGTGTGGTCCTTATCGAGGCCATAAGCCAGCGCGGCGGCCGTCGGCTCGTTGATGATGCGCTTGACATCGAGGCCCGCGATGGCGCCCGCTTCCTTGGTGGCCTGACGCTGCGCGTCATTGAAGTAAGCCGGTACCGTGATAACGGCTTCCGTGACGGGTTGGCCAAGGTAGTCCTCCGCCGTCTGCTTCATTTTCTGGAGCACCATCGCCGAGATTTCCTGCGGCGTGTAGGTGCGGTCGCCGATTTTCACGGCCACCGTCGAGTTCGGGCCGGGCGAAAGCTGATACGCGACGTGCTTACCTTCTTCGGTCACTTCCGAAAACGCGCGCCCCATAAACCGCTTGATCGAAGCGATGGTGTTTTTGGGGTTAGTGATGGCCTGGCGCTTGGCCGGGTCGCCGACTTTGCGCTCACCGTTGCCATTGTCCAGAAACGCGACAATCGACGGCGTCGTCCGGCGGCCTTCCGAGTTCGGAATCACGACCGGCTCGTTGCCTTCCATCACGGCCACGCACGAATTGGTGGTGCCCAGGTCAATACCGATGATTTTGCCCATTGCGGGTATGAGGATAAATTGAGGGAGGATATGGCAGAAAGGAAGCAGCCCCGGCGAAGCGAAACCCGGTTCGTTTCTGCCGATAAAGCCACTAACGCCCCCCGAACCACTCGGCCCGGCAGGCTGACGGCGCATATCAAGCCCGGTGCCACGCGGGTGCGGCTGTCAGAGTGGCAGAAATAGGGTGATTTCCGCCGGGCCGCTTACGGGGCGCCATTGAATCCTCCTTAGGTCGTGGCTTTGGCGCTGTTTTGCGGGGACTGTCCAGACGAAACAGGAGGCAAAATCAACCCCGCATCAGCCATCGGGGGCGATGGCGTCGGCTACCCGCTGACGTCGAAAACCAGTAGCCCACAAGCCGATGCTTTCGGCGCAGGACGGCTTGGGCGCCGCCGGGGCAGGCAGGCAGACGGCTCTGCGGATGTCGGTTTTAAAAAACCCCTAGCCGGCAACCGTGGTTTGTCGCCCTACCTTCCCCGCTTAATTGAATTTATTGGCTGCTCCTTGCCCGTGAAAGTATTGCTGGTAGAAGACGAACCCGCGCTGGCATCCTTCATTCGCAAGGGGTTTCAGAACGAAGGCTACGATATCGAGGTCGCCTACGATGGTCGGGTGGGGCAGTCGCTGCTGCGGCAGAACACTTACGGCCTGGTGATTCTGGACATCAACCTCCCATACGTCAACGGCATTGCGCTGTGCCGCGAAGTACGGGCCACGATGCCCGGCGTACCGGTGCTGCTGCTGACGGCCCTCGACAGCCTCGACGACAAGGTGCTGGGCTTTGAAGCCGGCGCCGACGACTACCTGGTGAAGCCGTTTGAATTCAGGGAGTTACTGATGCGGGCCCGCGCCCTGACCCGCCGACAGGCGGAAGCCGGCACTAATCAGCTCTTACGGATCGCCGACCTGGAGCTCGACCTGACGGCCAAAGTCGTGATGCGGGGCGGGCAGCGGATCGACCTGACCACCCGCGAGTACAGCCTACTGGAGTATCTGCTGGTGAATCGGGGCCGGGTCATTTCCCGGGTTGACATCGCCGAGAAAGTCTGGAGTCTGAATTTCGACACCAATACCAACGTCATCGACGTTTACGTGAGCTACCTGCGCAAGAAGCTCGACAAAGGGCACGACGTGAAGCTGATTCACACGGTGGTCGGGATGGGCTACGTATTGCGGGAAGGCTAAGCGCCGCCATCGGCTCTCCTATGCTGATACGCAACAAACTGATTCTGCGCTTTACCCTGCTGGTGGTCGTTATTCAGCTGGTGCTTTCCTCGTTCATCTACTGGTTTTCGACCGTTTCCCGCCAGCGCCGCTTCCACGACCGGCTGGTCGGAGAGGCGTCGCTGGCGGGCCGGATGCTGGTGCGCGACCATCACCTCGACCGCGCTTACCTCCGGGCCTTCCGGCCGCGCCAGGTGCCCAGCCTGGAAGGCGAGCAGGTCAGTGTGTTCGATCCGGACGGGCAGTTGATCTACACCAACGCCGAACGCAGCAGCCGGCGGCTTTACCGACTTTATCTGAAGCAGGTAGCGCCGGAACGCCCCGTCGCGTTTAACGATGGCCCGCGCGAAACCGTGGGGGTGAGCTACACCTACGAGGGCCGGGCGTACGCCGTCTTCGCGGGCGGCATCGACGACTATGGTTCTTATCAGATGATGCGCCTGCGGCGGATCCTGCTCGTCAGCGGGGTGGGCGCGCTGGCGCTGATCGTGCTGGCGGCCTGGTATTTCGCCGATGAAGCCCTGCGGCCCATCGCGCGGGTGGTGAGCCAGGTGAAGCGGATTACGGCCTCGAAGCTGACGTTGCGCGTCGATGAGGGCAACGGGACCGACGAGATCGCGCAGTTGGCCATCACCTTCAACCGGATGCTCGACGGGCTGGAGCGGGCGTTCGACTCGCAGAAGAGCTTCGTATCGCACGCGTCCCACGAGCTACGCACCCCGCTCACTACCTTGTTGGGTACGCTGGAAACGGCAACCGCTTACGACCAGAGCCTGCCCGAAGCGCGGCAGAGTATGGACGTGGCCATCGCGGAAATCCGCAAGCTGATCGCCCTTACCAATGACCTGCTGGTGCTGGCGCGCGCCGACGAGGCGGGCTTTCGGCCCGAGCCGGTGCGCCTCGACGAGTGCCTGCACGAGGCCCTGGACCAGTGCCGAAGCCGCTACCCGGCGCAACCGGTTCGGTTCAGCTTCGGCAACCTGCCGGCCGACCACGACGCGCCCTTTACCGTGCGGGGAAGCGCCCAGTTGCTCACGACCTTACTCCTGAATCTGCTCGACAACGCCTGCAAGTATTCCGGTCACCCGGTGACCGTCGGGCTGAGTTACGAAGGCGCCCATTGGCTGCGCCTGAGCGTAACCGACCAGGGACCGGGCATTCCCGCCCACGAACTCCCGCGCCTCTTCGAGCCGCTCTACCGGGGCGAAAACGGCCGGCAGCAGCCCGGCCACGGCATCGGCCTCGCGGTGGTGTCTAAGGTCGCCCGCCTGCACGGGGGCCAGGTAGAACTTCGGGCGGCCCCCGGCGGCGGTACGGAAGCCGTGCTGACGCTGCCGGCCCTGTAAAGGCCCCGGCCGGGTACCTGCACGGTGCCCAACGCCGCTCACCGCGAAGCGGGTTAATGTTTTCTAATCCGATCCTTAAGCCGTTTTAATACGAGCGGGGGTGCTTTGTGCGAAATCTCCGACCAAAGTCGTGAAGCACAAGCACCGCTATCATCTACTTCTGCTGCTGCTGCTGGGTACGCTGCTGCTGTCGCTGGGGCTGAACGGCTACCTGCTGGTGGCCGAACCGGCGGCGTGGGCCAGTCCGCCCCCCTTCGTGCCCACCGACCGCCGCACCCTGTACGCGGAGCTGGACCAAGCCCGGCAGGAGCTGAAAGCCTGCCAACAGGGCCTGGCGATGCGTGACAACGCTTCAACTCCCTGAAAACCAGCACCCGTTACTACCCTTCTGCATCGCCATTATCTGCCCCCACCGGCCCCTCCCCCACTTTTCTATGCACTACCTGCCCCGCCGATCTGCCCTTCGCGCCTCTAGCCCCCGTTTTCGGCTGCTCTACTGGCTGCTGCCGCTGCTGATGGGCTGGCAATCCGGCTGTACGCCCGACACCCGCGCCAATACCGACGCGCAACCGCGTACGCTACCGGAAGTGCCCGTCACGACTCTGCGGGCGCGCGACACTGTGATGCGCCACGAGTACGTGGCCGATATCCAGGCTGTACGCAACGTCGAGATCCGCGCGCGGGTGGAGGGCTACCTCAAGCAAATCTTCGTCGATGAGGGCCAAACCGTACGGAAAGACCAGCCCCTGTTTCAGATCGACGATGCCCCCTACCGCACCCAACTGGCGCGCGCCCGGGCCGAGCGGCACAACGCCGAAGCGCAGACGCGCGTCGCGCGGCTGGAACTGACGCGGGTACGACTGCTGGTGGAAAAAAACATCATCGTGCAGACGGAGATGGAAGTGGCCCAGGCCAAACTGGCCGCCGCGCAGGCCAACGTCGAGCAGGCCCGCGCCGCCGAAACCGTGGCCGAACAGCACCTGACTTATACGCTGGTCCGGGCGCCTTTCGACGGTATCGTGGACCGTATTCCGCTCAAAATGGGTAGCCTGATCGCCGAAGGCACCCTGCTGACCATTACCTCCGACCTGAGCGCGATTTACGCCTACTTCAGCGTGTCGGAAGCCGAGTACCTGGAGTATCGAAAAGCCCGACTCCAGGACTCGGCCCGGGCGGCGAACCAGGCGCACCTGGTGCTGGCCAATGGCACGGAATACCCGCTGTCGGGCCGAATCGAGACTGTCGGGGGGGAATTTGAATCGACTACCGGCTCCATCTCCTTTCGGTCGCGCTTTGCGAACCCCAACCGCCTGCTCAAACACGGCGCCACGGGTAAGGTGCGCATCACCAACACCGAACACGCGGCCGTGCTGGTGCCGCAGAAAGCCGCATTTGATATTCAGGACAAAACGTACGTGTACGTCCTCGACGAACGCAATCGGGTAAAGATGCGCGCTTTCAAGCCCGAAGCCCGGCTGGGGCGCTACTATCTGGTCGGGGAAGGCCTGAAGCCCGGCGACCGGGTGGTGGTGGAAGGGGTGCAAAGTCTGCGCGACGGCGCCCAGGTAACCCCGCGCGTGGTGGCAATGAGCCAACTGCTCAACGAAGCGCAGTAAGCAGGCAGCCGCCCAACTTCTGGCGGCCCCCACCTGCCTCGATCCAGGGCCGGGCCAGATAACTGACGACGATTAAACCGCCGGTAGCGGGTCGGGGGGACTCCCCGATCAGCGGCCTGCCAATCCGTATTTTCTGATGTTCAACGTATTCATACGCCGCCCGACGCTCTCGCTGGTCATCTCGCTGATGATTACGCTGTTGGGCGTACTGGCCCTCTTTGCGCTACCGGTCACGCAGTTTCCCGACATCGTGCCGCCGTCGGTCGTCGTGACGGCCAAATACACCGGCGCCAACGCCGAGGTCTGCACCAAGGCCGTGGCCGTGCCGCTCGAACGCGCCATCAATGGGGTTCCGGGGATGACGTATATGACGTCGATTTCCTCGAACAACGGGCTCACGCTCGTCAACGTCTATTTCGAGGTCGGGACTGACCCCGACGTGGCCGCCGTGAACGTGCAGAACCGGGTGCTGACGGTACTCGACGAAATGCCCGAGGAAGTGATCCGGGCCGGCGTGACGACCGAAAAGGAAGTCAATTCGATGCTGCTCTACCTCAACCTGACGACGGACGACGAGTCGGCGGGCGAGAAGTTCATTTACAACTTCGCCGACATCAACGTCTTGCAGGAGCTCAAGCGCATCAACGGCGTGGGCTTCGCCGAGATTATGGGGCAGCGCGAGTACGCTATGCGGGTTTGGCTCAAGCCCGACCGGCTGGTGGCTTACAACGTGAACGCCGACGAAGTGGTGAACGCCATCCGGGCCCAGAACGTGGAGGCCGCCCCCGGCAAGTCGGGCGAGTCGTCGGGGCGGTCGGCGCAAGCCCTGCAATACGTGCTGCGCTACACGGGCAAGTACTTCGAGCCAAAGCAGTACGAAGACATCGTGGTCCGGGCCGAGCCGGACGGGGCCGTGCTGCGGCTGAAGGATGTAGCCGACATTGAGTTTGGCACCTTCTCGTACGGAATGGCGTCGAAAACCGACGGCAAGCCGTCGGCGTCGATCCTGCTCAAGCAGCGTCCCGGCTCGAACGCTTCGGAAGTGATCGCGGCCGTCAAAACCCGAATGGCGGAGCTGCAGGCCACGCAGTTTCCGCCCGGGATGAAGTACAGCATTGCCTACGACGTATCGCGGTTCCTCGATGCGTCGATTCACGAAGTCGTCAAGACGCTGGTAGAAGCGTTTCTGCTGGTGTTTCTGGTGGTGTACCTCTTTTTGCAGGACTGGCGCTCGACGCTCATTCCGGCGCTGGCGGTGCCGGTCGCCCTCATCGGGACGCTGGCGTGTATGCAGGCGCTGGGCTTCTCCATCAACCTGCTTACGCTCTTCGCGCTGGTGCTCGCGATCGGAATCGTCGTCGATAACGCCATCGTGGTGGTCGAGGCGGTGCACACCAAGATGCACGACGCGCATCTGAGCGCCCGCGACGCCACCTTCGCCACGATGGACGAGATTACGGGCGCCGTCATTGCTATCACCCTCGTGATGAGCGCGGTGTTTATCCCGGTCGCGTTTCTGAGCGGGCCGGTGGGCGTGTTCTACCGCCAGTTTTCGCTGACGCTGGCGTCGGCAATCGTCATTTCCGGTATCAATGCGCTCACGCTCACGCCCGCCCTGTGCGCGCTGCTGCTCAAGCCCCCCACGACGGGCGCGACCGCGCGGGTAGGCTGGGCCGGGCGGTTTTTCGCGGGCTTCAACCGCTGGTATGATGGGCTGAGCGCGGGCTACCAGCGCCTGCTGCGCGCCGTCGCGGGCCGCCGCGTGGTGACGCTCGGCGCGCTCGTGCTCTTTCTGCTGGCCGCGGTCGGGACGCAACGCGTGTTGCCGGGCGGCTTCATCCCGACGGAAGATCAGGGGATGATTTACGTGAACGTAACCGCCCCGCCGGGCGCCACCGTCGAGCGCACCGAACGGGTGCTGCAACAGGTGCAAGCGTTGGCCAAGCGCGAAAAAGGCGTGGAGTCGGTTTCGACGCTGGCGGGCTATTCGCTGATTTCGGAAGTGGCCGGCGCGAGCTACGGAATGGCGATGATCAACCTCAAGCCCTGGGACCAGCGCGCCGAAACCACCGACCAGCTCATCGCGCGCCTGCAGGCTGCTTCCCGCACTATCACTGACGCGCAGGTGCAGTTTCTGGCGCCGCCCACCGTGCCGGGCTTCGGCAACGCGTCCGGGGTGGAGCTGCGGCTGCTCGACCGCAGCGGCACCGCCGATCTGAAGCGAATGCAGCAGGTGACGCAGGGCTTCGTGGCCGACCTCAACCAGCAACCCGCCCTCGCCAACGCCTTTACCGGCTTCGACCCCACGTTTCCGCAGTACCTGCTGCACGTCGATGCCGATATGGCCGCCAAGAAAGGCGTGAGTGTGCATCAGGCGATGGAAACGCTGCAAACCCTGATCGGCTCGTACTACGCCTCGAACTTCATCCGCTTCGGGCAGATGTACAAAGTGATGGTGCAGGCGGCGCCCGAATACCGCCAGAAACCGGAAGATCTGCTCAAGCTCTTCGTGAAGAATTCGCGCGGCGAGCAGGTGCCGTTCGGCACCTTCATCCGCCTCGAACGGGTGCTGGGCCCCGAGCAGCTCACGCGCTACAACCTCTACACAGCGGCGATGATCAACGCCGACCCGGCCCCCGGTTACTCATCCGGCGACGCCATCAAGGCCATCGAGACGGTGGCGGCCAAGCTCCCCAACGGCTACCGCATCGAATGGAGCGGGATGACGCGCGAGCAGATTCTGAGCGGCAACCAGGCCCTTTACATCTTCGCGCTTTGCCTGCTGTTCGTGTACCTGCTGCTGGCGGCGCAGTACGAAAGCTTCCGCCTGCCGCTGCCGGTGCTGCTGGCTTTGCCGGCGGGGATTTTCGGGGCGTTCTTTTCCCTGAAAATCTTCGGTCTCGAAAACAACATCTACGCCCAGGTTTCGCTGGTGATGCTGATCGGGCTGCTGGGCAAAAACGCGATTCTGATCATCGAATTCGCCTTGCAGCGCCGCCAGCAGGGCGCCAACATCCTCGACTCGGCCATTGAAGGCGCCGTGGCCCGCCTGCGGCCGATCCTGATGACGTCGTTCGCCTTCGTAGCGGGGCTGATTCCGTTGGTGATAGCCACCGGGGCGGGCGCGCTCGGCAACCGCAGCATCGGCACGGCGGCGGCTGGCGGGATGCTGATCGGCACCGTGTTCGGGGTGCTGGTCATTCCAGGGCTGTACGTTCTGTTCAGCCCGCGCCACCTGCACGACGATAAGGTGAAAGCGCCGGAAGAAGCTGCCGGACACCCGGCGCTCACGCCCGTCGCGGCCACACACGGAGTTGAAATTTTATGAAGCCAGGACTTACGCAACGACTAAAAAAGGTAGTCCCTCCGGGACCACAGGACGCTCAAAACCCCTTTTTTCTACCGGCAGATGGTCCCTCTGGGACCGCCAAAGACCTTTTTTGGGATAAAAAGGACAGTATGCGTAAGTCTTGGAAACACAACGTGATACCGCCCACCTGCAACTGGCGCGCGCTGCTGGGCGGCCTGACGCTGCTGCTGGGTAGCTGCACGGTGGGGCAGCCAGTGCCGGAACCAGCGGCCCCGAAACTGCCAGCCCGGTTCGCGGGCGCAAACAGCGCGTCGGCCGATACGGCCAGCGCCGGGGCACTACCGTGGCCGAACTTCTTCGCCGATCCGGTGCTGGTGAGGCTCCTCGACACGGCGGTTCAGTACAACCCCGACCTGGCACAGGCGGCCCAGCGCGTGGCCCTGGCTCAGACCGATGTACTGGAACGACGCGGCGCCCTGCTGCCCACCGTGGAGGTGGGCGCCCGCGCCGGGGTGGACCGCTACGGCACCTATACGCAGAACGGCGTTGGTAACTACGATACGAATCTCTCGCCCAATACGCGCGGCGACCGGCGGATCCCCTCGTCGGTGCCCGACTACTTTCTGGGGCTGCGCAGCTCGTGGGAAATCGACTTGTGGGGCCGGCTCCGCAACCGGCGCAAAGCAGCGCAGGTACGCCTGCTGGGCAGTGAATTCGGGCGGCAACTGGTGCAGACTACGCTCGTGGCGGAGGTGGCCCGCACCTACTACGAGGTGCTGGCCCTCGACCAGGAGCTGGAAATTCTGCGGCGCAACGCCCGGCTACAGGAGCGCACCATTGAAATCAGCCGCATTCAAAAGCAGGGCGGGCGGGCGACTGAGCTGGCCGTGCAGCAGTTTACGGCGCAGTGGCGCCGAACGCAGAGTCTGGAAGCCGCGGCGCAGCAACAGTTGATCACCGCCGAAAATCGGCTCAACCGGCTACTGGGCCGCTATCCGCAGCCCATCAGCCGGGGGCAGGGCTTGCTGGCGCAACCGGTGCCAGCGGCCATCCAGGTAGGAGTACCTACGGCGTTGCTGTTCCACCGCCCCGACATCCGGCAGGCCGAAGCTGAACTGACGGCCGCGCGGGCCGACGTGGAAGCCGCGCGGGCAGCGTTTCTGCCTTCCCTGACGCTTACTTCCTACGCGGGCGTCAATGCCTTTCGGACGTCGTTGCTGCTGCGCACGCCCGAGTCGCTGGCCCTCGGCGCCCTGGCGGGCCTGACGGCGCCCCTCTTCAACCGGGCCTACCTGAAGGCCGAATACGGACGGGCCACCGCGCGGCAGCTGGAAGCCTACTATGGTTACCAGCAAGCGACGCAACGCAGCGTGGAGGAAGTCGCGACGACCCTCCAGGGAGTCGGGAACCTGGGGCGGGCCTTCGAGCTACGCTCGCAGGAAGTGGCCGTCCTCAATGCCGCCGTCGCCACTTCCAATGAGTTGTTTCTGGCGGGCTATGCCACTTATCTGGAGGTTGTCACGGCCCAGCGCAACGTGCTGGAGGCGGAACTTGACCAGATCGCGGCGCGCCGGGCGCAGTTCACCCACGTCGTTGACCTCTACCGGGCCCTGGGAGGCGGCTGGCGACTGGCAGACCGACGCTAGGGCAGCGGGTCTGAAACGCCCGCCGCCCTCAGAACACAAACCGCAAGCCCGGAAAATGCTGAAACGCCGCCACCGTGCTGGTGGTGGTGCTGGAGTTGATGAAACTGATGGCCGTGCGCACGTAACTCTGCCGCCGGCCGACCAGCAGCCCGCGGCCGCCGCGCACATTGGTGTACTCGGGCACGGTCTGCGACAGCGCCGAGTACGAATTCAGCACCTGATTGTACGTCGCCCACTGCGGCGAACCGGCGGTAACGCGAAACACGGCTTCGCCCACCCGCCGCCGAACGTTCGGGTTTTGGTTGACCGTATCGATGGCCGAATTCAAAAACTCGCGAAAAAAGGCGTACGCCGGCCGGTTGATCCGCACTTCGCTCATCTGGCTGGCCGTCGTCGCGAGGTTGGTCACCAGCGGCCAGATGGCCACTTTCCGGACGGTATCGGTGCCGATGATCTCCTGATAATTAAACTCCAACTGCGCGTTGTAGAGCCCCGCGCGCTCCTGCGTCTGAAACACGTAGTTGAGTTGCAGTTCGGGCTGAAACAACAGCGGCATCGACGTAACCGGATTGTAATTTACTGACACCGAACGCGTACCGGCCAGCAGAATCCGTACGGGGTCCGGGGTGCTGGTAGCAGCCGTCAGCACGGCGCCGTTGCGGCGGTTTACGGCCCGAACGCGGTACGTAGCCCCAGTTTCGAGCCGGGCGGCGGCGCGGTACACATACTGCCCGGCGCGCACAAACGAGCCCGCTTCTTTTTCGGTATTGGCTTCCCGGACGAACGGAAACACGTCGGCCACGCTCGAATCGGGGCGTAGCTTTTCGAGCGTAGCCGTAATGACGCCCGCCGGAAACTGCGTCGAATCAGCTTCGGTGGCCGCGATGATCGTGGCGTCCGTGCCCGAATTCAGAAAGGCTTTGTCGATGCGCACCGTCTGGACAGCCGCTTCGGGATCCAGAATGCCGTACAGCACCGGAATTTCCTGGTAAGGCGCGTTGGAGTCGAAGTCGGTGGAGCAGGAAGCGGCGGGCAGGAGCGCGGCAGCGGCCAGCAGCGGCAGAAACGGACGCAGGCAGTTTTTCATCGGCCCCTCAAAGGTACCCCCGCCGATGGCCTTGCGGGCACCCGCAAGGCCGCTTCCTCGGTGGCCGTGAGGGGGCGCCATTCACCGGGGAGCAGCTCGCCCAAAGTCAGCGGCCCCAGCGCGGCCCGGATCAGCCGCAGCGTGGGCAGGCCCACGGCGGCGGTCATCCGGCGCACCTGCCGGTTTTTGCCCTCCGTCAGCGTGAGGGCCAGCCAGGAGGTCGGAAGCTGCGCCCGGAACCGGATCGGCGGGTTGCGCACCCACAAGCCGGGTGGTTCCCCGTCCAGGGCTTCGGCGCCGGCGGGCGCCGTGAAGCCGGTTTTCAGCTGGATTCCGGCCCGCAGTTGGCTCAGTGCACCGGGTGTGGGCAGGCCCTCGACCTGCGCCCAGTACGTTTTCGGTATCCGGAAGCGCGGCTCGCTCAGGCGGTGTTGCAGGGCGGCGTCGGAGGTCAGCAGCAGCAGCCCTTCGGAGTCGAAATCGAGCCGCCCGACCGGGTACACGCCCGGCACGGGCACGAATTCGGCCAGGGTCCGGTGACCGGTGCGGTCGGGGTCCGTGAACTGGGTCAGGACTTCGTAAGGCTTGTTGAACAGAAGGGTGGGCACGGGGAAGCAGGAAAACCGCTTTAGCCAGCCGGTGCCGTCGTTCCTGAGCCGGAACGGATACGCGCTTCACCGGCGGTTTGATCAGGACTAAGGTAGCGCCGTTTTCGGGGCTGAATAGGCGGAAGCGGGGCTATAACCTTGAGCGTCGCTGAATGAGGGCGTCACTTTTGGGGCCGTGACAGCAAATTCAGCCGCTGTGTACGGTTTGTAAAGATGCATCCTTGCGTCTGGCGTGCTTCTCAAAGCGGCCCAATCAGCGGCTAACTTGGCCTTGCGTAACCTGAACGGAGAACGATGCCCGCGAAATTATACTCGTCGCGAAATGATCTGCGAAAGCAAGGCGACCTCCGTCCTATTTTTGCCCCATGCCATTCGTGTTGACCGAAACGGAGCGTGCGTTGTTGCGGCGCCTACAAAAGCAACACCGCGACCGGGCCGGCTATGTGAAGGGGACGGTGGTGTTACTGATCACCAAAGGTCGGTCGGTGCCGCACATCGCTGACGACCTGGGCCTGGACCCGGCGACAGTTTACCGCTACGGGGCGGCGTAGCAACCCCAGGGCTTGGCGACTGGCTCCCGAAACGGAAACGGGCAGCTATTGGGACTTGCTGACCAGCGCCCAACTCGATCGCCTGTGCCAGCAAGTCGACCCGTACTAGTACGATACAGTATCAGGAAAAAAATATTAAAAAGAGATAAAAAATATTGCCAGCCCCTCCTTTTATTCGGTAAGAATAGTTCTGTTTTTTCTCGCGCTAACAGGCTTTTCTGTGCAAACAAGAGGGCAGGGTTTTGCGAAAAATTTAGTGCAGAATGGCGGATTTGAAAAAGTAAAAAAATGCCCAACGGAATTAGGCCAAATTGAATTGGCATCAGGCTGGAAGCACAGTATTGGCGTCTCTCCCGACTTATACGCAACCTGTGCAATTAATAGGACTATTAGCGTCCCCTGTTCAAAGGATCATTGTCTAGCGCCTGCTTCAGGGGAGAATTATTGTGGAATGCTTGTGTTTTCTACGCAGAAAATACCCGGAAAAAAAACGGGTATTTCTACAGCGAAGATATCTGGACCAAGCTCTCCAAAAAGTTGCAGGCAGGAAAAAAGTATGAGCTAATTGTATCAATCAATGTGGCTGACTCTATTTTTTGCGCTCAGGTTGGCTACTTGCTAGCCGGATTTTCTTCCACTGAACCTGACTATTTAGACTGGCCGATTTGTCACGGGAAAAAGCTACACGTTTTTCAAATCCCAATTACGAAGCCGACACCAAAGGACCAGTGGACGCAAATCAGCATTGAGTTTGAAGCAAGCTCTGCTGCCGAGTACTTTCAATTGGGGTTAATGCGACCTGTCTTTTCAGAAAAAGAATACAAAAAAATGGCTTCGCAATTAAGCCAATTCGGCCGGACTCCAAAAGCAGTTGATGTCTTAATAGATGACATTGAACTCTTTGAGTCGGGCGAAGGTAAAATAAAAAATATTTTTAAATAAAATCAAAAAAACCTAAGCGATTGGCACTAGTTGTCCAGCATTTGGGCTTCAGCTTCTGGGTATTTATGAGTACATTGGCTTGCAGCCTGAAGCTAATGACTGGTGGCTGACCGCATTGGTTACGGCCCACTGGTTAGAGGCCCGCTCGATTAACCAGCCGTTTTATCCGCCTCCGCCGCTGACGCACCCTGCAAATCGGGAGTTGAAGCAGCGGCGAGGGGCCGCGGGCCGCCCAGAAAGCCATCGACCAAGGCTTCAGCCTGAGCAATGGCATCGGCTAGATGCTCGTTGACGACTACGGCGTCGAACTGGTCGGCGAACGATAGCTCGAAGCTGGCTTTGTACAAGCGTGAGCTGATGCTGGAAGCTGAATCCGTGTTACGGGCCGTCAGGCGCTGGGCCAGTACTTCCAGTAACGGCGGTTTGACGAAGACACCCAGCGCGCAGTCGCCGTAATATTTCTTGACGCTGTGCTCGCCTTTCACGTCCACGTCGAGTACGATGTGGCGCACTGACGCCCAGATACGTTCCTCTTCCGACTTCAGACTGCATAAAAATAAATATTTTTATAATTATTTACACCCGAATAACTCGTCAGCCTCGATGCAGCGGCGGAATTCCTTGACAGAGATAAAATAGTAATCCTGGCCGTGCGCTTCGCTGCGGCCGCGCTTATCGCGGGTACAGGCCGAAATGCTAAAAGCCAACCGGGAGTCGTGGCCGACCAGATGGCAGACAATCGTGGTTTTGCCGACTCCGGAGGGTGCGCGCTTATGCGCACATCGGGGCACCGGTCTATCCATCCGTCAATGCGACCATCCTCAACGAAGCCGCGCTATTCGATGACAGCATTCGCTACTCCGTGGACTTCGAGGCCAAAAACGACGTGTTCTTTTAGCCGTCCTACTTCTTCCCCTCCGCGTACCCCACCGCCAGCCGGCACAGCGCCCGCACGCCTACCGGAAAGGCGGCTTCATCGACCAGAAAGTCCGGCGTGTGGTGCGGGCCGTCGGTGGGTTGGCGGCTCGGTGGGCACGCGCCGAGCCAGAAGAAAAAGCCCGGTACGCGCTGGGCGTAGAAGGCGAAGTCTTCGGCACCGGTAGTGGCGGGCACCTCGCGCAGCGGCGGCGCGCCGGGCAGCGCCGCCAGCAGCGGCCGGACGCGCGCCGTCAGGGTAGGGTCATTGTAGGTCACGGGGTACTGGACCGTGATCTTCACGTCCGCCCGCGCGCCGGCTGAGGCGGCGATATTCGTGGCCACCTCGCGCAGGCGGCGGTGCAGCAGGTGCTGGGTGGTGGTGTCGAAGGAACGGATCGTGCCGATCAGCCGCACTTCTTCGGGAATGATATTCTCGCGGATGCCGCCGTGGATGGCGCCCACCGTCAGCACGGCCGCGCCATTGGTCAGTTGCACGTTGCGGCTCACGATGGTCTGGATGCCGAGCACGATCTGGGCGGCCGTCACCACCGGGTCCACGCCGAGCCAGGGCATTGCGCCGTGGGTCTGCTTGCCGTGCACGACGATCTCGTACTTGTCCACCGCGGCGTATTCGGCGCCCGGCCGGAAGCAGAGCGTGCCGACCGGAAACTGACTGGAAATGTGCTGGCCGAACACCACGTCCACCTTCGGATTATCTAGCACGCCTTCCTTTACCAGCAGTTCGGCACCGCCGTCCTCGCCGTCAGGAGCGCCTTCTTCGGCGGGCTGGAAGATGAACTTAATGGTGCCCCGCACCTCGGCCCGGACGCTGCTCAGGGCTTGGGCCGCACCCAGCAGCATCGCCGTGTGGGTGTCGTGGCCGCAGGCGTGCATCACGCCCGTCGTCTGGCCGCGGTAGGTGGTGGTGGCCATCGAGCGGAACGGCAACTCATTGCGTTCGGTCACGGGCAGCGCGTCGATATCGGCGCGCAGGGCCACCACCGGACCGGGCTTGCCGCCTTTCAGCAAGCCCACCACGCCGGTATGGGCGCGACCAGTCTGCACCTCCAGGCCAGGCATTGCGCGCAGGGCGGTGGCAATCAGCTCGGCCGTCTGAAACTCGCGGTTGCCCAGCTCCGGGTGCTGGTGTAGGGTGCGTCGCCAAGTGAGCACCTGAGGTTGCACGGCCTCGACAGCGCGGTCGAGCCGGGTCAGCAAGGCTTTGTCCTGGGCACGAACGGGCGTGGAAACGAAGGACAGCCAGATGCTCCAGAGCAGGAGCCGGGCGGATGAAATGTGCATCAGGGAAAAATTGCTGGTTGCTGACAAGAGGGGCCGACGTACACGCTAGCTCTTGCGGGCGGCTTTGGCGGCGGCTTTGGCAGCTTCGGCTTCGGCGGCTTTAGCGCGGGCTTCGTCCGCCTGTTCGGGGCTGAGGTCGGCAAAGTGATGGATCATTTCGCGGATATCGACGGCGGCGTAGTCGTACACCTTGGTCATCGTCAGGCAGTCCGTGGGGCAGACGGTGGTGCAGAGGCCGCAGTAGCAGCACTTGGCGAGGTCGATGTCGAAAACGGGCGCGAGCAGGCGTTTTTTGGTACCGTCGGACGTGGTACCCACATCTTCCGTGGCTTTCACCGACTCGATGGTGATGCACTGCACGGGGCAGATTTTGGCGCACAGGTCGCAGACGATGCAGTCGTCCATCTGATTATGCAGCCGGTAGCGGCCCACCTCCGGCACCGGGACGCCCTGCGCCGGGTAGCGCACGGTTACGTCACCAGTAGTTTCGGTAAAGAAGCCGGGCTGGCGCACGTCCATAGCGCGGCGGCGATGGCGCGCCTGCACCATATGGCGCCAGGTGAGTTTGAGGCCGGTCAGCAGGGCGTTCAGAGTAGCCATTGAGGAGTAGTTTCTCGCAGCGTTTCGCAAAGTTTTACGCGGAGTTTCGCAAAGCCGACCGTCCGGCTTTGTCGCCGGCAACGCGCCGCTTTATCCCAACCAAATCTTCCACAGCGCCACGGCCACTACCAGCGCCAGGGCGGCGGGCGTCAGCACCTTCCAGCAGAGGCGTAGAAGCTGATCGACGCGCAGGCGTGGGTACGTCCAGCGCGCCCACAACTGGCCGAAGAGCAGCGTCAGCACCTTCAGCGTCAGCCAGCCAGCGCCCCAGGCCACGCCGCCCACCGTGCCGGGCGCGCCGGTGGTCCAGTCGGCGAGGCGCGCCGGCCCCAGATTCGGCAGCGGCGTATTCCAGGACCCCAGAAACAGCACCGACGCCACCACGCAGACCAGGATCATCATCGCGTATTCGGCCAGAAAAAAGGCGGCGTACCGGAAGCCGCTGTACTCGGTGTAGATGCCGGCCACGAGTTCCGATTCGGCTTCCGGCAGGTCGAACGGCGCGCGGTTGCACTCGGCCAGCGCGGCGATGTAGTAGATCAAAAAACCCACCGTCAGGGCGGGCATCCGGACGATATTCCACGTCAGCAGCCCGCCGACGTGCGTCACATCCAGCCCCAACGCCTTGATACCGAACAGGTAATTGGTTTCGGGCGAAAGAATGCCCTGCTGATAGCTCAGCGTTTGCAGGTCGAGGGAGCCGCCGAGCACCGCCACCGCCAGCACGGCCAGCCCGATGGGCACTTCGTAGCTCACGATCTGCGCCACAGCCCGCAGGGCGCCCAGCACGGCGAATTTGTTGCCCGACGACCAGCCCGCTAGTAGCAGCCCCACTACGTCGAGACTCACGATGGCGAGCAGATAAAAAACGCCCGTCGGGGCATTGCTGGCCTGCACCCCCGGCGCCACCGGCAGCACGGCAAACCCGGCCAGCACGGCCCCGAACACCAGCACGGGCGCCAGGCCAAAGAGCCAGGGGTCGGCGGCAGCAGGCCGGATATATTCCTTCTGGAGCAGCTTCAGCACATCCGCGACGGGCTGCAACAGTCCGTAGGGCCCAGCCAGGTCCGGCCCTACGCGGTCCTGCATCCAGGCGGCCACCTTGCGCTCGGCGTAAGCCGTGACGATGACGAAGGCGAGCAGAACGGGAATCGTGAGCAGCAGGGCGAGCATCGGCAGGGTAGTAACGCGTCGTTCGGGGGTAGAACCACGAACGGCGCGCAAAGGTCGGGGCCGTCGCGCCGTTTGCTGGCAAGCCCCTCTCGGTCACTCAGACAACTCGCAAGGGGGACAGGTCGATATCGTCGTAGAGTTCTGCCAGAGGCACTTGCAGTCCAAGTGCAGGCACGGGCAGGGTGGCCGCCAGATCGGTATACACCTCATTAATCCAGGGGGCATTTTCTTCGGCCCGAGTATAAGATTCGACCCAGACCCGGTACTGCGATACCAGCACGTACTGCCGCAGCGACGGCAGTTGCCGGTAACGCTCCCATTTCCACTCCCGGTCGCGGTGCAGGGTCGAACTCGACATCACTTCCACGATCACGACCGGGTGGCGCCAGCGCTGCTCGGCTTTGAGGTCGGCCGGGTCGCACGACACCAGCACGTCCGGGTAAGTGTTGGCCGTAGCGGTTTGCAGCTTCAGGTCCTGCGCCAGGGCGCGGCACTTGCGGCCTTTCAGCCGGGTGCGGAACGCGAACTGGATATTGCTAGTGAGAATATTATGCCGCTGCGAAGCGCCTGCCATCCCCAGAACCCGACCCCGCGCATCAGTTTCGTAGCCGTGTTTGGGCACGATTTGCCCGTCGAACCACTCGATGCGGTAGTCGAGCTGTTCTTCCAGGGCCAGGTATTCTTCTTCCGAATAACGGCGCTCGTAGTCGATGGGGGTTGAGGCGATGGGCGAAGTCATTGGTAAAAACAGCCTTTTGTCAGACCAGGAAAACGGAAACAAACCAGGGGCAAAGCGGCGGGGCCGCAACGGCTACCCCCGCCACTCACGCCACCTCCATTGGGGCCAGGTCGGCGTAAGCGTACACCTCGGTCAGGGGCAGGTGTAAAGCTAAAGCCGGCACGGGCAGCTCATCCGTCAGTTTCGTAAAAAGCGAGCTGGCCCAGGCATCGCCACTGGCGGGGCGATCGTAGGATTCGACCCAAATTCGGTACTGCGACACCAATACGTACTGTTGCAAGCTCGGAATCTGCCGGTAGCGCTCCAGCTTCCACTCGCGGTCGCGCGTTTGGGTCGAGTTCGACAACACCTCGATGAGCAGCGTCGGATTCCGCCAGACGCGCTCGGCCCGCAAATCGAGCGGATTACAGGAAACGATCACGTCCGGGTAAGTTTTGGCACCGGTCATTGCCAGCAGCATATCCTGCGACAGGGCTTCGCAGCGCCCACCCGCCAGGCGATTGTGTAGCCCAACGAGCGCATTGCGCGTGATGCGATTATGCCGCTGTGAGGCGCCAGCCATCCCCAGTATCCGGCCCTGCGCGTCGGTTTCGTAGCCGTGTTTGGGCACGATCCGCCCGTCGAACCACTCGATGCGGTAGTCGAGTTGCTCTTCCAGGGCCAGGAATTCTTCTTCGGAATAGCGGCGCCCGTAGTCGATTGGCGGTGGGGAAACGGGAGAAGTCATTGGGCAATCATCGTTGGTCAGGCAAGTTAAAACACGAACGGCCAGCCCGCAGGCCAGCCGTTCGGTTGCATCAGGCGGCCATCTGGCTGGCTACGCGTTGCGGTTCAGGCAGTTCAGGTCGGCGAACGCCTGCTTGAGGCGCGCCACGAAGGCTTCTTCGCCGGCCCGGAGCCAGACGCGGGGGTCGTAGTATTTCTTGTTCGGCGAATCGGCCCCGCTGGGGTTACCGAGCTGGCCTTGCAGGTAGTCGTGCTTGCTGGCTTCGTAGGCGCGGATGCCGTCCCAGAACGCCCACTGCATATCAGTATCAATATTCATCTTGATAGCACCGTAGCCGATAGCCTCGGTGATCTTGGCCGGCTCCGAGCCGGACCCGCCGTGGAAGACGAAGTTCACGGGCTGCTCGTCGGCGGTCTGGAATTTCTCGTGGATGAAACGCTGCGAATCGCGCAGGATGGTCGGCGTCAGGGTCACGTTGCCAGGCTTGTACACGCCGTGGACGTTGCCGAACGCGGCGGCCACCGTGAAGTCGGGCGAGATTTTCAGCAGCTCCTCGTAGGCGTAGGCCACTTCTTCGGGCTTCGTGTAGAGATGGTGGGCTTCGAGGTGCGAGTTGTCAACGCCATCCTCTTCGCCGCCGGTCACGCCCAGCTCGATTTCAAGCGTCATCCCCATTTTCGCCATCCGCTCCAGGTAGCGCTTGCTGACTTCGATATTTTCGTGGATCGGCTCTTCCGAGAGGTCGAGCATATGCGACGAATACAACGGCTTGCCGTGCTCCTTGAAGTATTTCTCGCCCGCGTCGAGCAGGCCATCGATCCAGGGCAGCAGCTTTTTGGCGGCGTGGTCGGTGTGCAGAATCACGGGGACGCCGTAGGCTGCGGCCACCGTATGCACATGCAGCGCGCCACTGATGCCGCCGATGATGGAGGCCTGCTGTTGGTCGTTCTTCAACGCTTTACCGGCAAAGAACTGCGCGCCGCCGTTCGAGAACTGAATGATGACCGGCGAATTCACGGCGCGGGCAGTCTCCAGCACGGCATTCACCGAGTTGGTGCCGATGACGTTGACGGCGGGCAGCGCGTAATGATTTTCGCGGGCGTGGCGGAGCAGGTCACGAACCTGGTCGCCGGCCAGGACGCCGGCCGGGAATCGGGTGGCTTGAAGGGTGTCAGCCATTACGGTTGATGGGGGAATAAAGCCAGACCTACGTGGCCCAGCCCTTGAACAAAAGTACGATAACGAACGGCCGGGCGTACCCAAAAAACCATTTGGCCTTGCCCGGAAACCTGCGAGGTTCCGGGCAAGGCCAAAAATGAGCGTCGTTTTTAAGCGGTTTTGCCGCCGATGCGGCGCCCCAAGCGCTGTTTTACAGCCGCTCCAGCTTCTGCGTGGTGAAGGCAGCACCCGGCGCTTCGAGGCGCAGCACGTAAAGGCCGCGCGGCAGCGCCCCGATGCCGGGAAGCTGGGTTTGGGTCAGATAGTTGTAGCCTTTTTCCAGCGACACCTGCGCCCGGTACACCACCGCCCCGCGCGCATCAGTCACGACGACTTTCAGGGCCGTAACGGCCGGAGCGAAGCACTGCAACGTCCAGGCGGCGTTGTCAGCCAGCGGGTTTGGCCAGAAAACCGGGCTGGTACCGGCCGCATCGTCCAGGTTCACGGCGATGACCTTCGAATAAACCTGCTCGCCGCTGAAATCCTGCTGCCGTAGCCGGTAGTACACCACCTTCACGCCGAAGCGGGCCACCTGCCGGTCGCGGAACGTGTAGTCGTGGGCAAGGGCCGTTGTGCCCTGGCCAGGCAGGCTGCCGATGCGCTCAAACCGAACCGCATCCAACGAGCGCTCTACGTCGAAAAGCTGGTTATTTTTCTCGGACGCCGTGCGCCAGTTGAGTTGGGCATCGGCGCCGTCCATCCGGGCCGTGAACGCCGCCAGTTCCGCTGGCAGCACGTTTTCGTTACCCACGCTCCACTCGCTCAGGAGCGTAATGCCTGTGGATTGCGCCACGTACGGGTCCGTATTCTGCGTCAGCGTGGCCGCGCGCGTCGTGTAGCCACCGCCCGCGTTGCGGGTAAAGCGCAGCGGCGCGGCGCGCACAAACTGCATGCCTTCTTCGGTGCCATTCCATTGCAGGGCCAGCGTGACGGTGGAGCCACCCGCCACGGCTTCGTCCACCTGCCAGAAACGGCTGATCTGCCGGGCGGGGTACGGCGGCGTGTACTGCGAAGTAGCACTCACGCGCACCCGGTACACGTCCTGCGTTCCGGTATTCGTCACGGTAGCGGGGTTATAGGTGGTGGCCGTACCCACCGGAAACAGCACCGCCGTAGTGGTGCCGCCGGTGCCCATTCCCTGGCGGGCGAGCTGGCCGGTGCCGCTGGTCACGAAATAGCGGGTGGTGGTGATGCCCGTCAGGCTGGCGGCAGCGGCCAGCGTCAGGTCCTCATTGACCAACGTCAGCTTGGTGCTGCTGCCAAAAGTTACGTTCGTATTGATCGTGACGGCGCCCCGGATCGTGGCGCCCGCGCTGCCATTGGTGCGGTTCACGTTCAGCGTACCAAGCGACGTGCCGCTGATGAAGCGGATGATACCGAAATCGCCGCCCGCCCCGACAGTACCACCCAGCACGTTGAGCGTACCACTGCCGTTGTCGGCAAAGCCAGAATTAGCCGGAATTGTACCCGCGTTCGACGCCACCCCAGTCGCACCGATGGTCAGCGTTTGGCCGTTCAGGTTCAGGATGTTCGGCCCGGCGGTCGTGTTGAAGTCGATGGCCGTACCACCAGCGGGCGCACTTACGGTCAACGTCGTGCCCGAAGCCAGATTCACCTGTCCGGCCGTTTTCGCCACTACGATGTAGTTGATGGCCAGCGCCGTATTCGATGAAACGGCCTGTGTGTTGGCGCCGGTGAAGAAGATAGCCCGACCATTGGACGTGAACGTGCCCGTGTTCGTGAAATTGCCGCCCACTTTCAGGTCGCCGCCCGTGGCAGTAGAGAGGATCAGCGTCCCGTCACTGGTCACGAAGCCATCTACCACAAAGGCATCGGTATTGTTATTAGCATCTACCGTAGCCCCCGTACTGACGTTGAGGTTACCGCGCAGGTTGATTGGCCCCACCGAAGCGTTCGCCACGTCCAGATTCAGGTAGGTACCAGTGCCGGTCACTTCCACGTTCACCGGCGTCCGAAGCGTCGTCGAGCCATCCCATTCCGAGCGACGGGCATACCCGCCGCCGATATTATAGCGCAGCGTCGAGTTGACTCCGTATTGCGGGCCGTTGCCGCTGGTGCCGTCCACGAAAACGCCGGAAAGCAGTTCCAGAATGCCGTCGATGGTCGTCACGCCGCCGAAATTGATCGGCCCGATGCCGGAGCCACCGGTCTGCACCCGCACCGTGGAAGCGATCAGCAGCGTTCCGCCTGAACCCGGCGCCACCGTGATATGGCGCGGCAGCACCAATACGCCCGTGCCAGTGCTGGATGAGATCGTCCGCTGCGACGTATTCACCAGGATATTACGCGTATCCAAATTGTTTGCTGGCGAACCTTTCGGTACCACGGTCAACGTATTACCATTCAGGTCAAGATTACCGCTCAAGGTGATGGCGTTACCATCGGCCTGGGCAGTGGCCGAGGCATTGGAAAGCAACCGGACCCCCGTGGTCGAGGTGTTGTTGTTGACGATATAATCAAAACCAAAATTACCGGCGGCGGGCGCCTGCACGGTCTGCATCGCGGAACCGTCGAAGAACACGGCCCGGCCCTTCGGTATGAACGAGCCACCGGAAAGGCGGCTCAAGTTACCCTGCACTTTCAGGTCGCCGCCGCCAGCATCGGAAAGAACAAGCGTCCCGCTGATGGCTATGTTGCCTACGACCACTAACGGCTGGGTCATATCGTTGGCGCCGAAGTCCATAAAGAGGTTCGAACCGGCGTCAATCGTCAGGCTTCCGGCGCATTGGCGCAAGACTCCAGCGCCGCCATTACCCAGATCCACCGACGTACTGTTCGTCATCAGCACGTTAGCCGGGTAGCCCTTCCCGCTGGTGGCGCTCCATTCGGTTCCCCGGCCATAGGGCGTAGCTGGCCCTTGCCCCGTCGCGTAGGCCAGGGTGGAGCTGGCGGCATAGTTCGGGGCATTCGTGTTCACGAAACCGCCCGTGTTGAGGCGTAATATGCCGTTGACGGTTGAATTTGCGCCAAAATTGACGCCACCACCCGCCAGGGTGACATTATTAAAAGTTGTATTAGTCGAACCGCCGATGGTGCCCCCCGCGAAAAATAGCACCGTGGCGGTGCCTGCTGCATAAGTACCGTTATTAGTGAATGTGCCAGCATTAGTTCCACCAAACGAAATCACTCCCGTGTTGGCATTGAGCGTGCCGCCGTTAGTCAGTGTTCCACCACCGCCAAAGGCGAGCGTACCATCCGCTAGCGCGAACGTTGCGCCGGAGGAAACCGTCAAGGATCCACACGGCGCCACCGTTAGCAGACGTGCGCTGCCATCGGATGCCGTGAAAGTGCCTGCTGTAACGGCAAGGCTGGTTACAGTAGCGGCCTGATTCAGCGTTACGTTGTGATTGATCTGGACGCGGGCCCCCGTTGGTGGTACCGTCCCGCCCCACGTCGCGGGGGCATTCCAACTACCAGCTTGGACCGTTTGCCGAAGTGGCCCAACTGTAAACGTAGTGGTGTAGGAGGTAGTCTCCCGGCTCCCCTCGTTGGTAGAAGCTACACCGATGATTTCAAGCGTATAGTCGCCTTCCGCAAGCGGCGTTCCGCCGGGCGCAATCAGGTTGGTTGTGTTCGAGAACAACTCCCACCGCTGGTCGCCGCCCCCCCCGATATTGGCGCCGAAGGCCAGGCCTACATCGGTGTAGCTCCCGCTAGCGGTGCAGCTATAAACCCGGTAGCGCACCGTCGCGCCCGTAACGTTTCCGCCACTGTTTTTAAATGTCCAGACTTGGCCACCGGCCAGCACCAGCGTCTCCGACGTCTGGAAAGTGCCCAGTGACGCTGGCAGCGCCGGTTGACTGTCATTGAAAGGGGTAGCCGTCAATAGCCGGTAGGTGGTATTTCCGCCTCCCTTGCTGTTCAAGGTCACGGAATTGGCGAAAATGCCGGTGGCGGCTCGGACCGATTTAGCAGGACTTAAGCCTAAAAGAACGGCTCCCAAAGCAAGAATTAGCGTTTTTAACCGATAGGGGTAGGTGTTGGCCATAAAAAACAGGGATAAGGTGCCGTTTGAAGAAGGAAATAAGCTACTCCCGGCGAAGCCTAAACTGCGTAAAGGCAATCGATTGCAAGCATTCTTACGCGGGAAAGCACCGCGCAAGTTACAACCGGGTCGGGCCGATTTCAACACGCTGGTTCCGAAAAACACGTTATTAGGCCACTAACTGCACCTGCTGCACCCCAAAGGCTCGCTTTTCATTGGCAAACTGGACTTCCAGTTGCCCGCGCGCGTCGATGCCGGTAATGCGGCCTGTTTCCTGCTGGCCGTCGAAGGCGAAGGTCGTTTCCTGCCCGAAACGGTAGAGCCGCGCTTGATATTCGACGCATTGTTCGGCGTTTCGCCCGGCGCGCAGGGCCAGGTAGCGGGCTTCGAGGCTGGCCAGCAGGGCGGCCAGCACGGTGGCGCGCTCGTGCGGATGGCCGGTTTCGCGGGCCAGCGACGTGGGGTTGGGCAAGGCCGGATCAAACGCCGTTTGGTTCACATTCAGCCCGATGCCCACCACGCTGCTGCTGATCGCGGTGCCGCGCAACGTGTTTTCGATCAGAACGCCGCCCACCTTGCGCGGGCCGATATACAGGTCGTTCGGCCACTTCACCGTTACGGGGGCAGCCAGGCCCAACAACGTCCGCAGCGCATCGGCGCCGGCCAGGGCCACGGTAATGCTGAGGTCGAACTGCCGGGCCACGGGCAGCCAGGTGGGCTTGAGCACCACCGAGAAAGTCAGGTTTTCGCCGGGCGCCGCCTGCCAGGCGTTGCCCCGCTGACCGCGCCCGGCGGTCTGGTGGTGTGCCAGAATCGTCAGGCCCTCCGGGGTGGCGCCGTTTTTGAATTCCGCCGCCTGCGCCTCCGCATTGGTCGAGGCGCAGGTTTGGAGCACCTGGAATGGTCGGCCCACGAACAGGGTTTGCAATTGAAGCTCCATCGGTTGTACTTTTCAGGTCGGGATTACGCCCGGCCTTTTATTCGATTTTACAAGTGGCGAAAAACGCGCAGCAGCAGGCATCTGACGTATTGGCAGAACTCGTGGTCCGGGGAATGCAGGACCGAAAAGCGCACGACATCGCCGTGATCGACCTGCGCCCGCTCTCCAATGCGGTGGCCGATTATTTCATCATCTGCTCGGCCAACTCGGATACCCAGCTCGATGCCATCGCCCGCAACGTCGAGGACGAAGTACACAAGATTACGAACCAGTGGCCCTGGCAGAGCGAAGGCCGCACCAACCGCGAGTGGGCCTTGCTCGACTACGTGGACGTGGTGGTGCACGTTTTCCTGCGCGACAAACGCGCCTTCTACGCCCTCGAAGAGCTGTGGGGCGACGCGCCGATCAACTACGTGCCCGACGCGGTGGCCGCGTAACGCCAGCCCGCCGCGCCGTCAGGTGACGACGGCCCGCGCAGCACCGCCGCCGCCTTGCCTTACAATATCCCAACGGGCGGGCCGTCTTTCCGGGCGGGCAACTAATTCCCTTAACCGGGGTTCTGCTTCGCGTTAGCCGACGCACCGCCGCCGGCACTTTTCCTTTCTGACTTTCCGTAAGCTGAATGGCTGACAAACCCGTCAACAATCCGAACAACAAGCCCAAGCGTCGGCCTTTGCTGCCCACGCCAACGCCCCGCCCCCCGGCCCAGATCTGGCTTTTGGGCGTTCTGATGGCCGTCGTGGCCGTCCTGCTGTGGTTCAACCGCAGCGCCGCCCCCATCGAAGTCTCGCAGCAGCGCTTTGAAGAAATGCTGCTCACCGGCGACGTCAAGGAGCTGTCCATCGTCAACGACCGTGACGTCGAGATCACGCTCAAGCCCGAAGCGGTCCGCAACGAAAAATACCGCCGCGAGCTAACGCAAAACCGCACCTCGACCTTCCTGGAGCAGGGGCCGCAGTTCTCGTTCGGCATCATCTCCGGCGAATCGTTCAAGGAAGACCTCGACAAGCTCCAGAGCAAGCTGCCGGCGGGCACGGAGCGCGTGCCGCTGGTTCGCCGCGACCGCACCTCGCTCGTCGATCAGCTTTCCTTCTGGGGTTTCTGGCTCCTGATGATCTTCGGCCTCTGGTTCCTGATGCGCCGGATGGGCGGCGCCGGCGGACCGGGCGGGCAGATTTTCAACATCGGCAAAAGCCGCGCGGCCCTCTTCGAAGGCGGCGACAAAGTGAAGATCACGTTTCAGGACGTGGCCGGCCTGGAAGAAGCCAAAGAAGAGGTCGAAGAAATCGTCGAGTTTCTAAAAAACCCTTCGAAATTCACCGTTCTGGGCGGTAAGATTCCGAAAGGTGCCCTGCTGATCGGCCCTCCCGGCACGGGCAAAACATTGTTAGCCAAGGCTGTAGCGGGTGAGGCTGACGTGCCGTTCTTCTCGCTTTCCGGCTCCGACTTCGTGGAGATGTTCGTCGGGGTGGGCGCCGCCCGCGTCCGCGACCTCTTCAAGCAGGCCAAAGCCAAGGCGCCGTGCATCATCTTCATCGATGAGATCGACGCCGTGGGCCGTTCCCGCTCGCGGGGCAATATGCCCGGCGGCAACGACGAGCGCGAGAACACCCTGAACTCGCTGCTGGTAGAGATGGACGGCTTCGGCACCGATTCGGGCGTCATCATCCTGGCCGCCACGAACCGCCCCGATACCCTCGACTCGGCCCTGCTGCGGCCCGGCCGCTTCGACCGCCAGATTTCCATCGACCGACCCGATATCAACGGCCGGACGCAGATCTTCAACGTCCACCTCAAGCCGCTGGTGCTGGGGCCCGACGTGGACGCCAAGCGCATCGCTGCCCAGACGCCGGGTTTTGCCGGCGCCGAGATTGCCAACGTCTGCAACGAGGCCGCGCTGATTGCCGCCCGCCGCGACAAGAAAGCGGTGTCGATGAAGGACTTCGAGGACGCTATCGACCGCGTGATCGGGGGCCTGGAGAAGAAAAACAAGATTATCTCGCCGCAGGAGAAGAAGATCGTGGCCTACCACGAAGCCGGCCACGCCATCGCGGGCTGGTTTCTGGAACACGCCGACCCGCTGGTGAAGGTCAGCATCGTGCCGCGCGGGGTGGCGGCGCTCGGCTACGCGCAGTACCTGCCGAAGGAGCAGTTTCTGTACAACACCGAGCAGTTGCTCGACGAAATGTGTATGACGCTGGGAGGTCGCGCGGCCGAGGAAATCGTGTTCGGCAAGATCAGCACCGGCGCGCTCTCGGACCTGGAGCGCATCACCCAGACGGCGTATTCCATCGTCACGATTTACGGGATGAACGAGAAGCTCGGCAACATCTCGTTCTACGATTCGAAGGGCCAGAACGAATACCGCGCCACCAAGCCGTATTCCGAGTTCACGGCGCAGCTCATTGACGCTGAGGTGCGCACGATCATCGAGACGGCCTACGAGCGCACCAAGGCCCTGCTCCGCGAGCACCAGCCGGAGCTGGAAGCCGTGGCCCAGGAGCTGCTCCGCCGCGAGGTGCTATTGCAGGAAGACCTGGAGCGCCTGGTCGGGCCACGCCCGTTTGCGAACCAGACCTCGTACCAGGCCCATATGGCCGGCACCGACCGGTCCGTCACCGAAAGCGAGCTTAAGGGCCAGCACCCGGTGCAGTTTCCGCCGCTGCCGGCGCCTGACACCGACGAGCCAGCGGACACCAGTTGGGAGCTACCGAAAACGCTGCCCGCCGACACCGGTCGGTAAGATAAGCGACTCAGCAAGCGCCCCCTCCCCTTTTCTTACGCCCCGCCGACCAACCGTCGGCGGGGCGTTTGGCTACCTGCCCCGTTGGTTTTGCCGCCAGGGCGCTATTTTCGCTCCCGCGAAACGGCCGCTCGGCTTCTACTTTACAACGCCCCGTGGAAAATTCCTACGACAACGAATACGACCGCCCTACCGGCCCCTCTGATGACCGCGCCAACCGCTCCGGTGGCGGCGGCCACAACGACCGCCGCCCCTACAACGACCGCCAACGGGGAAGCCACGGCGGCGGCAACAACGGCTATGGCGGCGGGCCGCGCCGTGAAATCCGCGACGAGGTGTTCAGCAAGCAGGTGCGCGCTGGCAAGCGCCGCTACTTCTTCGACGTGCGCGACACCCGCCAGGGCGATTTTTACCTGACGATCACCGAAATCAAGCGCACCTTCGAGGGCGAATCGCCGGAAAAGCACAAGCTTTTCCTTTACAAAGAAGACTTCGCCAAGTTTGTCCGCGGCTTGCAGGAAACGGTCGATTACATCAAGCGCGAACTGCTTTCCCCCGAACAGCTCGACGAGATGGAGCGCGGCGATGCGCAGTACGAAGACGATGAGCGCTACTACCGCGAACAGCGCGAACAGCGCCGCCGCGAGGAAGAAGACCGCGACTAACACCCCCGGACACCCTGTCCGGCAACGGACAGGTTTACGAACTACTACTATTGCAAAGCCGCTGATGGACGCCTGTCTGTCAGCGGCTTCCGTTTTTGGCATCATCCTCGGCAACGGGTTCGGCATACCAGCCCCACGTTGCCGAAAATGGACAGAGAACTTGCCCCGACCCTACAACGCCGCCGCGTTTGGCGCCGCTGGCTATTGGTCCTGCTGCTGCTGACCGGCGGCGGCGCGGCGTTGGTGGCCTTTCGCGCGGCACTCCGCCCCCACCTGACGCGCGCCCAAATCAGCACGGCCCGCGTGGAAACGGGCGCCGTGGAAGCCACCCTGAGCGCCGGCGGCACCGTGGTACCCGGCCGCGAGGTGGTGCTCACGGCGCCGATTGCCAGTACCATCGAACAGGTCTTACAGCCGGTGGGCACCGCCGTGCGCGCCGGGGAGCCCCTGCTGCTGCTCGACACCGAAGCCACCGCTACCGCTCTGGGCAAGCTACGCGACGAACAGGCCCGGCAGGCCAACAAAACCCAGCAGCTCACCCTGACGCTGGAACGCGCCCTGACTGACTTCGAAACCCAACGCGCGGCCCAGCAGGCGCGCGTGGCCAGTCTGCAAGCCGCCGTCCGCGACGAGCAATACCTGCTGGGCGTGGGCGGCACGACGGCCGAGGCCGTCCGGCAGGCGCAACTGAGCCTACAGGTGGGCGAGCTGGAGCTGCGCCGCCTTACGAACCAGATCAGCACCCAGCGCCGCACCTCTGCCGCCGACCAGCGCGAAGTGGGCTTTCAGCAGGCGTCGCAGACGCGTGACGTGGCCGAGCTGGAACGCAAGCTCCGGCAGGCCGCCATCAGCCCGGACCAGCCGGGGGTGCTGACCTGGATCAACGACAACCTGGGCGCACCCGTGGCGCCGGGTGCCGAACTGGCGCGGGTGGCCGACCTGTCGTCGTTCCGCATCCGGGCCACCATCTCTGATTCCTACGCCGATGCCCTGCACATCGGTGATGCCGTCCGGGTACGGCTGGGCAACGGGACGGCGGACCTGAACGGCCTGATTCAGACCATCTCGCCGGCCGTGGACAAGGGCAACGTGACCTTTTTCGTGACCCTGACCGATGCCGCCGCCGCCAAGGCCGCGCTCCGCGCCAACCTGCGCGTGGACGTGTTCGTGGTAACCCGCAACCACCCGCGCACCCTGCGCCTGCCCAACGGCCCTTACTTCCGGGGAGGGCGCGAACAGACCGTGTACGTGGTGGCCCCGGATGGCCGCACGGCCAGCCGCCGCACCGTACAGCTCGGCGATTCCAACTTCGATTGGGTGCAGGTAGTCAGCGGCTTGCAGCCCGGCGAAACGGTCGTCACGACCAATACCAAAGACCTGGACGAGGCGCCGTTGGTGGGACTGAGTGACTGAGTGGGACTGAGTGACTGAGTGACTGCGCTGGCCGACGCGCTTGTTCGGCTCTGCGTCTCTGCGCAACCCGCTGCGTCTCTGCGGGAAATCATTTAGAACGGTCGTTTTTCCCATCAACTTCGATGCGCGTTATTCTTTTTCTGCTGATGGGTGGGCTATTGATAAACGCCCCGGCGCAGGCCCAACTGACGCTGCCCGACGTGATTACGCTGGCCCTGAACCAGTCGGTAGCCGGGCAGCAGGCCGCCACGGGGCGCGAGCTGGCGTCGTGGCAACTGCGCCGCTACCGCGCTGATTTCCGCCCCCAAGTGGGCCTGCGCGGCACCCTACCCGATTTCAGCCGCGCCATCACGCCCGTCGTGCAGCCCGACGGCACCACCGAGTTCCGGGGAGTTCGGCTGAACAACTCGACCCTCTCGCTGGCCGTGACGCAGAATATCGGCCTGACCGGCGGGCAGCTCTACGTGGCCTCGGACCTGCAACGCTTCGACGATTTCAACGGGCGCCTGCGCCGCTACAACACGCAGCCCTTTGCCGTGGGCATCACGCAGCCGCTGCGGGGCTTCAATGCCCTGGCCTGGGCGCGCCGCACGGAACCGGTGCGCTACCAGGAAGGGCAGCGCCAGGCCACGGCCGACCGCGCCGCCGTGGCTCAGCGCACCACTGAATTGTTTTTCGACGTGCTGGTGCAGCAGCAGCAGGTGGCCCTGGCCGACCAGAATGCCCGCGTAGCCGGTGAGATGCTGCGCCTGGGCCGCGAGAAACTACGCCTCGGCCGCGCCTCCGAAGCCGATTTGCTGCTGCTGGAACTGAACCAACTCAACGCGTTGCAGGACCGCGAACAGGCCGAACTGGCGGCCCAAACCGCCCGCCTGGCGTTGCAGACCTACGTCGGGGGCGACCGTACGGCCACGTCATCAACCGCGCCGTCGGCCGGGGCGCCAGCCACACCATCAGCCGGGGCGCCATTGGCCGACGCCTTGACAACCCTGCTGGTGCCGCCGCCCGCTCCTACCCCAGCCCTGACGCCCGCCGATGCCCTGGCCCAGGCCCGGCAGCGGCGCCCGGAAGTCGTGGCTTACCAGCGGCGCCTGCTGCTGGCCGACCGCGACGTAGCGCAGGCCCGTTTTTCCGGCGGCCTGCAAGCCAGCCTGAGCGCCAACCTGGGCTTCATCAACCGCGCCGAAACCCTGCGCGACTCCTACATCCGGCCGCAGGATCAGCAGCAGGTGCGCCTTACTTTTTCGATGCCTCTGCTCGACTGGGGGCGCCAGCGGGCTACCGTTCGGGTGGCCGAGCTGAACCGCGATCTGGTGCGCCGCGCCGTGGCCCAGGACGAGCTGACGTTCGAGCAAACCGTGCTGACGCAGGCCGCGCAACTGCCCACACTGGGGCAGCAACAGACCCGCGCCGCACGCGCCGATTCGCTCGCGCAGCGCCGCTACGCCATCACGCAGGAGGTGTATAAAGTCGGGCGGCTGTCGCTGACCGATCTCAGCCTCGCCCAGCAGGCCAAAGACGCCGCGCGCCTGAGCCTGATCAGTGCCCTGCGCGCCGCGTGGGTGGGCTACTACCGGCTGCAGGCCCTGACGCTCTATGATTTCGAGCGTCAGCAGGAGTTGTAGCACCAATTGGAGGTCAGCACCACGCACCGGCGGACGCGCCGGGCACCGGACACCACGTCCGAAAACGGACGAATTCAGTCCGCTTCGCGTCTGCCCCCAAAACCCTTAACCCTTATCAGGCAATCACTTAACCAAATGGCACGATTGTCGGCCAAGGTTCTGACAACCCCGGGCTACGACGCCCGAAACCGGACGATCTATTTTTTCACCGCCTCTCCCGCGTTTTTGCCGATGAACCCGATTGAATCCGCCGCCGCTGTGCTGACGGCTACGCTGCCCGCCACCCCGCCCGCACCGGGCGCCGTGATGCTCCGCCTGACGGACATCGAAAAAGTCTATCAGACCAAAACCATCGAAACCGTCGCCCTTCAGCGGGTAAACCTGACCATCGGGCAGGGCGAATTCGTTAGCATTATGGGGCCAAGCGGCTGCGGTAAGTCCACGCTGCTCAGCATTATGGGGTTGCTGGATGAACCCACGTCGGGCACGGTCGAGATTGCCGGCAAGCCTGTGCAGGCCTACGCCGATCGCGAACTGGCCCGGCTGCGCAACGAGCGGATCGGATTCGTCTTTCAGAGCTACCACCTGATCAACGACCTTTCGGTGATCGACAACGTGGAGGTGCCGCTCCTTTACCGCACCGGCGTGAGTAGCCGCGAGCGCCGCGACCGCGCCTTCGCCGCCCTCGACCGGGTGGGCCTCAGCGCCCGCACCACGCACTTTCCCGGGCAGCTTTCGGGCGGGCAGCGGCAGCGCGTCGCCATTGCCCGCGCCCTGGCCGGCAACCCCGCCCTGCTGCTGGCCGACGAACCCACGGGCAACCTCGACTCGGTGATGGGCGACGAGATTATGGACCTGCTGCTCGGCCTGCACCGCGATTCGGGCACCACTATCGTGATGGTGACCCACGACGAGCAAATGGCCCGCCGCACCCAACGCCTGATCCGCTTCTTCGACGGCCAGCAAGTGCAGTAGTAGGTGCGAGGTACGAAGTGCGAGGTGCGAAGTGCGAGGTGCGAAGTGCGACGTGAGAAGTATTGGATTTTAAACGCTCCAGCCCCTCGCCCCTAAAAAACCTCGCACCTCGCACTTAAAAAACCTCGCACTTCGCACTTCGCACATCGAACCTATAAATCTCTTCCCGATGCTACCGGAAACTGACCTGCTTACCCGCTGCCGCGCCCAGGATCCGCGCGCGCAACGTTTGCTCTATGACCGATTTGCACCGAAGATGCTCGCCGTGGCGAAGCGTTACGTCCGCAACGACGACGATGCCCACGACGTGCTGGCGGAGGCCTTCATCAAGGTCTTCCGGTACCTCGACCAGTTTGCCGGGCGTGGCGAGCTGGCGGGCTGGATCCGGCGCATCGTGGTGCACGAAGCCTTGCGGCACCTGCGCCGCCGGGGTACGCTCACCATTTCGCTGGACGACGAAACCGGCTCCGGCGCCCACTTCGCGCAACGCCTCAGCACCCCCGCCACCGCCGAAACCGAACTGGCCGCCGCCGAGCTCTGGGCCTTGCTCGACACCCTGCCCGCCGGCTACCGCACCGTGTTCAACCTCTACGCCGTGGACGGCCTGACGCATCCGCAGATCGCCGAACAGTTGGGCATCACCGAAGGCACTTCCAAGTCGCAACTCTTCAAAGCGCGCACCTTGCTGCGGAAGGGTTTGAGGGTAAGAGGCTTTGAGGGTGAGAGGGTGAGAGGTTTTGAGGGTGAGAGGGCTAAACAGCCCGAATGCGTACCCGCTTGAGAACCGCTTTCCTCTACCCCACTCTCACTCCCTCCCTCTACCCACTCTCACGCCCTCCCTCTACCCACCCCTTCGCACCTCGCACCTCGCACCTACACAAAATGCTTCGCTCTTACCTCAAACTTGCCTGGAAAGTGCTGCTCCGGCGGCCGTTTTTTACGGGCATCTCGCTGTTCGGCATCTCCTTCACGCTGATGATTCTGCTGGTGGTGGTGGCCTTCGTGGACCACGTGAACGGCCCGCAGACGCCCGAAAAGCGCATCGACCGGATGCTCTTCATCAGTTCCCTGCGTCAGCGCATCGTGGGCGGCAACGGCTGGAACAACTCGCCCATCAGCTCGCACTTCATCGATACCTACGTGCGGACGATGCGCACGCCCCAACAGGTGGCGGCGGTGTCGATGACCGAAGATGCCACCGCCTACATCAATGGCCACCGCCTCAAACTCGACCTGCGCTACGCGGACGGCAATTTCTGGCAAATGATGGACTTCGATTTCCTCGAAGGCCGCCCCTACACGACCACTGAAGTCCGGCAGGCGGCGGCGGTCGTGGTGGTGAACGAATCGACGGCCCGCGCCTACTTCGGCACCGCCACGGGCGTCGTGGGCCGCACCGTGGAAGCCAACCTCCGCCGGTTTCGGGTGACGGGCGTGGTGCGCGACGTGCCCGCCGTGCGCCTCTACACTTACGCTGACCTGTGGGTACCCAGCACGCTTTCAGCCGGCGAAAACGGTAGTCGGCAACTGAATGGCGGCTTTCTGGCGATCCTGCTCGCCCGCGATCCGAGCGGGGTAGCTGCGATGAGCGCAGAGTTTCAGCAGGTGATGCAACGGGTACCCATTCCGAATCCGGAATTCATAGACCGCCTGTATTCCTTCGCGGACCCGGTCCTGGGTTCGTTGACGCGGCAGCTCTTTTTTTCAGGCACTAATCAGGGCGATAATCTCCTGCTCTTCTATACGCTGGCCGGGGCGCTGACGCTGCTCTTTATGCTACTCCCGACGCTTAACCTGGTGAACCTCAACATCACCCGGATTCTGGAGCGCTCGTCCGAAATTGGGGTACGTAAGGCATTCGGCGCGTCCGGGGCGGTCCTGATCGGGCAGTTTCTGGTGGAGAACCTCGTCCTCTCGCTGCTGGGCGGCGCCCTGGGGCTGGCCCTGGCCGAAATGATGCTGTACATCATCAATAGCAGTCATATCGTGGCTTACAGTCACTTCCAACTCAACTGGCGGATTTTCGGCTGGGGCCTCGGGCTGGCCGTGGTCTTCGGCCTGCTGAGCGGCGTGTACCCGGCGTGGCGAATGTCGCGCCTCAACCCCATCACCGCCCTGAAAGGGCAAGCCAAGTGAGGTGGTGAGGTGGTTAAAGGAACCGCACTCACCACCCCACCACCCCCACCACCCCACCACACCCACCACCCCACCACCCCACCCCTTCCCCAATGCTTCGCCACCTTTTCCGGCTGATGTGGAACCGCAAGCGGACCAATCTGCTGCTGATCACCGAAATCCTTTGCTCGTTCGTTGTGCTTTTCGGCGTGGGCACCATCCTGTTGCGCTTGGGCACCAACTATTTGGCGCCGTTTGGCTTCGACTACCGCCAGGTCTGGCGCCTCAATATTGCCGCCGGGCCCGGTGAGAAGATGCCCCGCGCCCAGCTCGATGAGGCCCTGCGCCAGGTGCGGGCGCTGCCCGGGGTGCAGGGCGTCAGCCTGACGAGCGGCAACACGCCGTTCAGTTTCAGCACGATGAACTCGACGTACAAAAACCTACCAAAGCAGCAGATAGCCGAAAACTATGATGCCGGCGACGACTACGCCCACGTGATGGGCCTGCACGTGCGCGAGGGGCGCTGGTTTACGGCCACCGACGATGCTCAGCAGCATCGCCCGGTGGTAATCAGCCAGAAGCTGCGGGAAGCACTTTTTGAGCCCGGAGCGCCCGCGGTCGGCCATAACATCAACTTCGGCTCCGCCGCCGACGAGCAGATGGTGGTCGTGGGTGTGGTGGACGACGTACGCGTGGGCTCCGATTTCAGCGCCGCCGAACCATCCGGCTGGATGCGGCTGCGGCCCTACGACACCACCCGCTGGGAAAGCGCCGCCGTGCTGGTGCGCGTGGCGCCCGGCGCCGATGCCGCCCTGGAGCAGCGCATCGTGCAGACCGTGGCGCGCGCCACCCGCAACTGGCTCACGCAGGTCCGGACGCTGGACGAGGACCGCTCGTCGAAGTCAAAATTCACCCTAGCACCGGTGCTGGCACTAGCGCTGGTCTGCCTCTTTTTAATTATCAACGTGGCGCTGGGGCTGTTCGGCGTGCTCTGGTACAATATCAATCAGCGCCGCAGCGAAATCGGGCTACGCCGGGCACTGGGTTCAACGGGGAGCGCCATCAGTGGGCAATTCCTGGCTGAGACGCTGATTATGACCTTTTTCGGGGTCGCGCTGGGCAGCATCCTGGCGGCCCAGTTTCCGCTGCTCGGCGCCTTCGACATCCCCGCCGCCGATTACGCCCGCGCCATCGGACTGTCCGCCGTGCTGATTTTTGTACTCGCGGCCATCTGCGCCGTGCAGCCCAGCCGCCTCGCCGCCCGCATCCGCCCCGCTGTGGCTCTGCGGGAGGAATGAGGCACTAAGTGACGGAGTGACTGAGTGGCTGAGTGACTATCCCTTGTACTACCTTACCATCCCCATCACGTAGATGATCTTAGTCGTTGACGACGACGTCGCCGTTCGCACTTCGCTGGCGTTGCTGCTCAAGCAGGCGGGCTACGCGGCGCGGGCCGTTTCCGACCCGGCCTCGGCGCTGCGGATTGCCTCCGAAACGCCGCCCGACCTGGCCCTGATCGATATGAACTACTCGCTCGACACGAGCGGGCAGGACGGCCTGGCGCTGCTCGCCAAGCTTCGGCAGGTAGCGCCTGCCACGGCCGTGATTCTGATCACGGGCTGGGGGTCGATTTCGCTCGCCGTAGAAGGGATGAAAGCGGGCGCCGCCGAATTCATCACCAAGCCCTGGAACAACGAGGCGCTGCTCCAGACCATCCGCACGGTGCTGGACCTGCGCGCCGCGCACCGGGAAGCACGGGAAGCCCGCGCGGCGCCCCCAACTACCTCAGCCGCCGTGCCTTTGCTTCCGAACGGGCCGACGGCTTTACCTCCACCACCCCACGCCCCCACCACACCGTCACCACCACCAGAAGCTCTCCCCGACAACCCCACCCGCCGCCAACTAGACCGCCAGTTTGCGCTGCACGACATCGTGGGCCAGAACGAAGCCCTGTTACAGGTGCTGCGAAGCGTCGGGCAAGTGGCGCCGACCGATGCCTCGGTGCTCATCGAAGGCGAATCGGGCACGGGTAAAGAGCTGATCGCCGAAGCCCTTCACCGCAACTCAAAGCGCCGCCGGGGGCCTTTTGTGAAGGTGAATCTGGGCGGCATCTCCCAATCGCTGTTCGAGAGCGAGCTGTTCGGCCACCGCAAAGGCGCCTTCACCGACGCCAAAACCGACCGCGTGGGGCGCTTCGAACTGGCTCAGGGCGGCACCATCTTTCTGGACGAAATCGGCGAGCTGGACTTGGCCTCGCAAGTCAAGCTGCTGCGCGTCTTGCAGGACCGCACCTACGAAGTGCTGGGCGATTCCAAACCCCGCCAGCTCGATATCCGGGTGGTGTGCGCCACCAACCGGAACCTGGCCCAACTGGTGCGCGAAGGCCGTTTCCGCGAGGATCTGTTCTACCGCATCAACCTCATCACGGTGCGCCTGCCGGCCCTGCGGGAGCGGGCCGACGACATCCCCCTGCTGGTGAACCACTTCATTCAGGGACTGCGCCAGACCTACGGCCGCCCCGCCCTGAGCGTAGGTACGCGCGGGCTGCACTGGCTGCGCGAACTGCCGCTGCCGGGCAATATCCGCGAGCTGAAAAATCTGGTCGAGCGCGCCGTCCTCATCAGCGGCTGCGACACCTTGGGGCCGGAAGAATTCCAGGCTCACTTCGAGAAGGCGCCCGTCAAAAGTGCCGGCAACGAGGCCGCCGACGCCCTGCCGGCCGTCGGCACGATGACGCTCGACGAACTGGAAGCGGTGATGATCCGCAGGTCGGTCGATTTTTACGGCGGCAACCTCAGCCGCGTGGCCCGCGCGCTGGGCCTGAGCCGACAGGCGCTCTACCGACGCCTGGAGAAGTACGAAATCCCTTTTAATGAGGAATGAAGAATGAGGAACGAGGAATCAAACCCTCATTCGTCATTCCTCATTCCCCATTCCTCATTCAATGACCCTGCGCCTCAAATTTCTCTTAGCCGTGAGCCTGTTGCACGGCGTATTGGTGGCGCTGGCGTTCGGGTTACGCGCCACCAGTCCGGCGCTTTTTGTGGCGGCCGAGGCCACGTTGGTGGTCAGCGCCGTGCTGACGTACCAGCTTTACCAAGGTTTCGTACGGCCGTTTCAGTTGATTGCTGCTGGCACAGAAGCTATTCGGGCTGAAGATTTTACGCTCAAGTTCGTACCCGTCGGGCAGCCGGAGATGGACCAGCTCATCGGCGTTTACAACGAGATGATCGACCACCTGCGGCAGGAGCGCGTGGCCCAGCACGAGAAAAGCTACCTCCTGCAACAGCTCCTCGACGCCTCGCCGGCAGGCGTGTTACTGTTGGATTTCGACGGCCGCATCGAATCCGCCAACCCCGCCGCCGCCGCCGCCCTGGCCCTACCCGCCGACGCCCTGCGCGGCCTGGCACCCGCCGAATTGCCCAGCGAGTGGGGGCGCGTACTAGGCGATCTGAAGCCTGGCGCGCCGCAGGTCGTGCGCCTGTCGGGCATCGAAACCTACCGCGCCCACCGCGCCGGGTTCGTGGACCGGGGCTTTCCACGCGCCTTCATCGTGCTGGCCGAACTGACGCAGGACCTGATCCGGCAGGAAAAAGCCGCTTACGAAAAGCTGATCCGGATGATCAGCCACGAAATCAATAATTCCATCGGGGCGGTCAACTCGCTGCTGCAGACGTTTCATTATTACACGCCCCACCTGCCGCCCGACGACCGCCCCGACTTTACCGAAGCCCTCGAAGTAGCCCACACCCGTAACACGCACCTGGCCAACTTCATCGGCTCGTTTGCCACCCTGGTGCGCCTGCCCCCGCCCCAGCGCCGGCCCGTGGATCTGCACGAGCTGCTGCACGGCCTGCACCGCCTGCTGGCACCCGCTTCGGCGCAGCGCGCCATTGCCTGGGAATGGGATCTGGCGCCGGAGCCGCTCTGGATTCAGGCCGACGGCGCCCAGCTGGAACAAGCGCTCCTCAACGTCGCGAAGAACGCCCTCGAAGCCGGCAACCCCGCCACGGGCGGCACCCTAACCGTGCGCACCTGCTGCCACCCGCCGGAACTACGCCTCGAAAACGACGGCGCGCCCATTCCGCCCGCCGTGCAGCGGCAGCTTTTCACACCCTTTTTCAGCACCAAGCGCGACGGCCAGGGCATCGGCCTGACGCTGGTGCGCGACATTCTGCTCGCCCACGACTACCCGTTCAGCCTCGAAACCCAGCCCGACGGCGTGACGGCGTTTACCGTGCGGCTGGGGTAAGTTTGGGCGAAACTCCGCCCCCGCCGGTGGGGTTGGGCCATCCGTCAGCCCCATTTAAAAGGATTCCGCCAATGAGCCGCACTGACGCCATCATCCAGCAGATTGCCGACCTCTCACCGGAAGAGCGAGATATCGTTTACCAGGACCTGAAACGACGCCTTGACCGCGTGGCGCGGGCGCAGGAGGCCATCGACCGCATCAAGGGTAAGGGCGCCGGGGTTTGGGGAGCTGACGCACAGGATTATATCAACCAGCAGCGCGCCGATGACCGCTTCTAGGGTCTTCCTCGACACGGCGCCTTTTATCTACCTGGTGGAAGAACACCCAGTTTTTTGCCCGAAAGTCGCCCGTTTCATTGCCGAAATGCTGGCCGATGATGCGGTGCTGCTGACAAGCGTCGTTACCTACTCCGAATTTTGCGTACAACCCGCCCGGCGCAATAATATAGCCCTGATCGAGGAATTTGATGTGCTACTGGCCGACTTCGGAATGGTGCCAGAAATCGTAAGCCTCGCCATCGGAGTCACCGCCTATAAACTCCGGGCGAAATACGCCTTCCTGCGCGGAATGGACGCAATGCAACTCGCCACGGCGTTGGAACTGAACGCGACCATTTTCTTCACCAACGACCGCAAGCTCCAGACCGTGCAGGAGTTGCGAGTATTGCTGGTCACGGACTTATAGCGACGCCGGATGGATTTTCTTCCGCCCCCGATTGCCGCCTACGCCGAGGCTCACACCGCCCCGGAGCCGCCATTGCTGGCCCGGCTGGCGCGCGAGACGTGGGTGAACGTGCCGTACCCCCGGATGCTGTCCGGCCACGGACAAGGGCGGCTGCTGAGCCTGCTGGCGAAGCTGATCCGCCCCCGGCGCATCCTCGACGTGGGCACTTATACCGGCTACTCGGCCCTGTGCCTGGCCGAAGGACTGGCGCCTGGCGGCGAGCTGCACACGGTAGATGCCAACGACGAACTGGCTTCCCTGGTCAACCGCTACGTGGCCGAAGCGGGCCTTACCGACGTGGTGCATTGCCACTGGGCGCCCGCCGCCGAGGTGTTGCCCACGCTCCCCGGCCCGTTCGAGCTGGTTTTTCTGGACGCTGACAAAGAAAATAACGCCCTGTATTTCAGCCTGATCATCGACAAAGTGCCGCCCGGCGGACTGATCATCGTCGATAATGTGCTCTGGAGCGGCAAAGTGACGCCCGAATGGTGGGTGCCCCACCAACGCCCAGACAACGCCACGCAGGCCGTGCGCGCCTTCAACGCCGCCGTACTGACCGATGCGCGCGTTGAACCGTTGCTGTTGCCCGTCCGCGACGGCCTGCTGCTGCTACGGCGGCGGTAACTCCGCCTCCCGGCGGGCAATGCGCCGGTAAAAAACCCCCTTCACCCGGTTTACTTCCGGCCCCGCCCTGCATCAAGCGACCGGCGCGTGGAACATCCGGCGCCGGTTTCACGGGGCGGCTTTTCGCTCGCCCCGTTCGCAACTGCTTTTCGCTCACGCCCTTTTCCCGCTGGCCCGATGACGCCTTTCCGCTGCTTCTCTCTTCTGAAAACCGGTTTGCTGGTGGCCGGGCTGGCCTTTGCCGGTACCACGCCCCAGGCCGTACGCGCCCAAAGTGCCCCTGCTCCCACCCTGACGGCTCCGCTGGCTCCGGCCCCGCTGGTGGCGCCCGTGGTGCCCGAACGGCTGACAATCGCCGACCTAACGGTGAATTTCAGCACGGGCGGTCGCGGTGCGGTGCAAAAACTGGTGGATGCGCTTTATCGCCACCCGGCATATTTGCAGCAGAAGGTGGACCGCACCGATACGTACTTCCCCATCGTGGACCGCATCTTCCGCGAGGAAGGCATCCCGGCCGATTTCCGTTACCTGGCCTTGCAGGAAAGCGGCCTGGTTTCGGACGCCGTTTCGAGTTCCAACGCCGTCGGCTTCTGGCAGTTCAAGAAAGAATCCATCACCGATTTCGGTGCCCGCGTCGATGAATCCGTCGATGAGCGGCGCCATATCGTGGAATCGACCCGCGCGGCGGCTAAATACTTCAAGCGGTCCAACGCCCAGCTTCACAACTGGCTGAACGCGCTCCTGAGTTACTACACCGGCCTGGGCGGCGCCAAAAAGCTGGTACGTCCGGAAGATGCCAACGCCCGCGAGATGACGGTTACGGAAGCCACGCATCCTTACATCATCACGTTTCTGGCCCACAAAGTGGCGTTTGAAGGACCGTGCGGCAAAAACCCCGTGCCTTCGATCATTTTGCAGGAAGTAAAGGCCCAGCCCGGCCTGACCCTCGCCGAGTTGGCTCTCAGCCTGAATGCCAACCCGGAGGAAGTGGCCAAATACAATAAGTGGCTGCTGGCCGCGGCCATTCCGCCCGACAAGGAGTACACGGTGCTGGTGCCCGTGGCTAGCGGCCTGACCCTGGCCACGACCCAGCTCACGCCCGCCGCGCAGGTGGCGTTCCCGGAACCGGAGGCCGCGCTGCCGGCGCCGGAAATCACGCAGGTGAACGGCCTGCGCGCCGTAATGGCCCGCATCGGGGATACGCCCGACATTCTGGCTCTGGTGGCGGGTGTGGATGTCAAGCGGTTCCGTTCGTTCAACGACCTCCACGAAACCGAGGGCGTGGTACCGGGCCGCGCTTATTACCTACAGAAAAAGCGCAACCGCGCCGCCGCCGAGTACCACGTCGCCCAGCCCGGCGAAACCGTGGCTCAGATCTCGCAACAGTACGGCGTGAAAGCCAAAAGCCTCTGGAAGCTGAACCGGATGCAGAAAACCGATAAGCTTGCGCCGGGTCGGCTGGTCTGGTTGCAGCACACGCGCCCCAGCGACGTGCCGGTCGAATACATCACGATCCGCCCCAGCACGCCGGACGCCGCGCCAGCGGTGGCATCCGTTTCGCCGGTAGCCACCACGGCCGTCACCGCCCAGTTGCCCGCCGTAGAAGAGGCACTGGCCCTGCCGGAGTCAGCCCCGAGTGCGGCCCCGACGCCGGATTTAGCCTCCACGTCGCCCGCTGCGCCCGTGGCTGCTTCGGAACCCGCTCCGGTGGCTACGGCGCCCACGCCCGTTCCGGTGGTGTCTTCGCCCCCCGCTGCGCAACCGGAAGCGCCCGCCAAGCCTGTGGAGACGCCTCAACCGACGGTGGCCCAGGTGTCTGCACCAGCGCTCGCACCAACCGCCGTGGCAGTGGTGACGCCGGTCGTCGCTCCGGCAGTCGTCGCTCCGGCTGTGGTCACTCCTGTAGTCACCCTACCAGCGGTAGCAGCGCCGACGGTGCATACCGTCGAGAAGGGCGAGTCACTGTCCGCCATTTCGCGGCAGCACGGGATTTCGCTCAAAAACCTGCTGGACTGGAACGCCCTGCCCTCGCCCGCATTGCGCCCCGGCCAGACACTGCGCCTGACGGCCCCCGACCAACCGGCCGTCACGACGGGCATCGCTACGCCTGCCGCGCCCGTGCAACCGCTGCCCATCGTGCCTGACACTGATTCGGCTGGCGTGGCTTTTCACACGGTGCAGGCCGGCGAGTCGTTGTACCGCATTTCGCGCGAATACAGCACGACCGTACAGCACCTGATGGAACTCAACAGCTTGGCTGACTTCAACGTCAAGCTTGGTCAGCGGCTGGTGGTGCGCAAGCTGTAACTCAGAAAAACGTCCGCTACTTAATTAACAACGCCCCGTTGGATGTACATCCAACGGGGCGTTGCAGCTTATAAAGAATGGGTTGCGTCACACCGCTATCAGTCGCGCTCCGGAATCAGCGGCATTTCCAGCTTTTGCCGGACGGCGTTCTCTACGTAATCGGTACCACCTTCCCCGGCGCGGCTGAAGATGATATTGCCTTCGCCATCCACCAGGTAAGTAGCTGGCAACGAAGCGGCTTTATAGGCCGTAGCGGCCGAGTTATCGGCATCGAGCGCTATCGGGAAAGCCGCTTGCAGAAAGTTCGCCCGGCGAGCCAGTTCGGCGGGCGTTTTGATGGCGGATGCCGTCAGTACGTTCAGCAGCACGACATTTTTACCTACCAGCGCCTGGCGCATTTCGTTGTAACGACGCACGAATTTGCGGTCGGCAAGCGAATCCCCGACGGTGAAGAAAGTGATTAGCACGTTCTTGCCTTTCAGGTCCTGCAGGTACAGGGGCTTCGTATTGGCGAAGTACCGCACGTTTTCCAGGTCCGGGGCAGGCCCCATATTGCTGAACGTGATGGCGCTTGGCTCCTTGGCTTCCGGTTCGGCGGCAGGCGTGGTTTCGGCCGTCGCGCCGGCGGGGCTCGTTTTGGGATTGAAATCGGACGGGTTGGCGCGGTCGGTGCAGGCCGTAGCCGCACTGAACAGTCCAAGGGCCAGGGTGGTCGCCAATAGGCGGGTGGAACGGAGCATAACGGAATCAGGGGGGGAAATGGGTCGGCCGGAATAAAAAACGTGGGGGAATCGCCCAAAGAGCGGGTTCGCCGGGCGAATATACCGGCTTTCCCGATAGAAGTTGCCAAACCGCCTTCCGAAGACGCCGAAAAACGGGCATTTCTCTTCGATTTTATTGGCACCGGTTGCCCAGCGCGCTAGCTTTAGCGCAACAGCCCCGTCAGCAGCGTATCGACTTGCCCAAAGGCGAGCAGCAGTAACAACGCCAGCAACGCTGCCAGCAGTGGCAAAGGTCCTGACACGGTTGGCGAGGGCTGCGCATCCGACTCCGCCGGCACGGGCGTCCGCAGAAAAAGCCAATAGGGCAGCCGCAGGTAGTAGAACAGCGAAACGGCCGTTACCAGCACTCCGGCCCCCAGCAGCACCCGGCCTGCTACGGCTGTATCGGCCTGGTAAAGACCGGTGAAAGCCAGCAATTTGGCAGTAAACCCCAGCGTGGGCGGCAGTCCGGTCAGGCCGACCAGACCAAGGGTGATGGCCACGGCCGGAAGCGGAAAACGACGGCCCAAGCCCGCGTATGCTGCAACGGTGGGCGGAAGCACGGGCGCAAGAGCGCGTTTGCTGATCAATTGCTCGAACCACGCGACGGCGCTGAACACGGCGCCATTCGCCAGCACCAGCAGGGCAGCGTAGAGCAGCACCGGACCAGGACCGGTGGCCCCACTGGCCCGAATAGCCAGCAGCACAAAACCGGCTTGCGCCACCGACGAATAGCCGAGCAGCCGCCGAACGTTTTGCTGCCCCAGTGCACCCAGCGTTCCGATCAGCAGCGAAGCTAGGGCCGCGCCCGTCAGCAAAAGCCCCAGGGCCTCGGCCTGCGGCGTGATGAGGTGCAGGCGGGCGCCCTCGGCCAAACGCCAGATTGCCACGACAGTCGCCGCTTTGGGCGCCGTGCTGAGGAGCAACGCTACGGAAACGGGAGCGCCATCGTAGGCGTCGGGCACCCAAAAATGAAGCGGCGCAGCACCCAGCTTGAAAAGGAGTCCGGCCAGCACCAGCGTCCAGGCCAGCACCAGGGCGGGCAGCGGTGCCAGACGCAGATTCTGCCAAAGCGCGGCATCGGCGAAGTGCAGCGACCCACCGAGGCCGTAGAGCAGCGACAGGCCGTAGAGCAGCGCGCCCGTGGCCACGGCTCCCAGCAGGACGTATTTCAGAGCCGCTTCAGCGGCCCGAGGGTCGTCGCGGCGGCTGAAAACAAGCGCGTAACTGGGCAGGGAAAGCAGTTCGACGGCCAGCACCAGCACGATGCCGTGGGTGCTGCGGGCCAGCAGCACGCCACCCAACGCCAGGGCTAGTAGGAGTTTTTGGTTTTTAGTTTTTGGTTTTTGGTTTTTGGTTGCTTGTTGTTGGTTGCTCGTTGCTGGTTGTTCGGAATTGCTTGCAGGAGTAACCAACAACGAAAACCGCTCAACCAACAACGACAAACCAACCCCCAACAGAGTCAGCAGCCCGCCGGTGCGGGCGGGGGCATCGGTCAGCAGCATTCGCTGAAGGAAGGGAGCCGCATCGGGCTGGCGCCACAGGGCCAGGGCGGCGGCGGCCAGCGTCAGGCCCGTGATGGCAGGCAACGCGCGCAATAGCGCGGCGCGGCGACTGATTTCGACCAACAGTATCAGCACCAGCCCGGCCGTCAGCAAGGCTTCCGGTAGCAAAAGGGCGGCGCCGGCCCGAAGGTCGGTCAGCACGGCGGGCAGGTTCAGCGAAGCGGTTTCCATTGGGGGCTACTGCGGCTACTGCGGCGTCAGGGCCGAACCAGGGCCGTGGTGATAGAATGCACCCAGGCGGCAGCGGCGGGCGAGATGCCGTCGAGTAGCACTGCCGGAAACAACCCAAGCCCCAGCGTAGCGGCAGCCAGCGAGCCGAGCAGCCAGCGTTCGCGCCGGGTGAGGTCGGGCAGCGCCCCGGCGCCTAAGTTCAACGCGGGGGTCAACGAGGGGGTCAGCGTGGGGCTAACCCAATAGCTTCCGAATAACAACCGCTGCACGGTCCAGAGGCAATAACCGGCCCCTACCAGCAGCCCGCCCAAGGGGAGTACGGCCGTCCATAAAGGCAGCGCGGGCGCAACAGTTAGCAGGCTTGCGGGCATCAGCGCCGCCTTCCACGCCCCCAGCAGCACCAAAATTTCGGCGATGAAACCCGAGAAACCCGGCAGGCCCAAAGCGCCGAAAAAGCCCATCACGGCTACGGCAGCAAAGCGCGGCAATGGCCCGGCCAGCCCCCGAAAATGGGCAATCTGACGGGAATGCGTGCGGTCGTACAGCACCCCGGCCACCAGAAAAAGCAGCGGCGAAAGCAGCCCGTGGCTAAACAGCTGAAAGACCGCTCCAGCAGTGCCTTCTGCCGTGAGCGACGCCAGCCCGAGCAGCACGAAGCCCATATGCGAGACCGACGAGTAGGCGATGAGCTTCTTAAGGTCGGTCTGGGCCAGCGCGCACAACGCGCCGTAGAGGATGCTGACGGCACCCAGACCGGCTGCTACGCCCGCCAGCGCACGGGCGGCGTCCGGGAAAATTGGCCACGTGAAGCGGAGCAGGCCGTAGGCGCCGACTTTCAGCAGCAGGCCCGCCAGCACGACCGAAATCGGCGTGGGGGCTTCTACGTGGGCATCGGGCAGCCAGGTGTGCAGCGGCACCACCGGCAGCTTGATGCCGAAACCCAGCAGCAGCAATCCGAACGCCCAAAGCCGCGCCTTACTGGCGACGCCCGTGCCGGTAGGCGTCAGCCACTGACCGGGGGCGTAGGTATCAAAGGCCGTGAGGGCCGGCAGGTTGAAGGAATGTACCACGTCAGCGGGAGCCAGCGTTCCGGCGCGCAGTGCGGCCGGAATACCTTCGGGCAGCGCCCGGCCCAGCGCCGCGATGGTGGCGGGCGCATCGATCACGGCCGGGTAAAGCGCCACGAAAACCAGCAGAATCAGCAGGGAGCCGACGAGCGTGTAGAGGAAAAACTTCACCGCCGCCAGCTCGCGCCGGGCGCCGCCCCAGATGCCGATTAGGAAGTACATCGGCAGCAGCATCACCTCGAAGAAGACGTAGAACAGCAACCCGTCCACGGCGACGAAGCACCCCGTCACGGCCGTGAGCAGCAGCAGATAAAGACTGAAAAAGCCGCGCGGTCGGTCGGTGGTGGCAGCCGCCGAAGACCAGGCCGCCACCACCCCTACCAGCCCGACAAGGCCCGAAAGCAGCACCAGCGGCCCGGAAAGACCATCGACCCCGAGCCACCAATCGACCTGCAACTGCCCCAGCGGGCCTAGTTTCAGACTGAACCACGAAACCCGGGTTTCCACGGACCAACCCTGGCTTGCCGCCCCGGCCCCGGCACGGGTCAGCACCCGGTCGGTGTACCAGATCAGCGCCGCGCCGCCCAGGTGCAGCCCCGCGCCCGCCAGGCCCAGCCAACGCGCCGCCCACGCGGGCGCCAGCAGAATGGCGCCCGCAAACACGAGCGGAATGAGCAGAAGAACAGTGAGGAGCAAGGCAGGAAAGAAGGTAACCAGGGGCTTTGCCCCGCAGCAAGCACAGCGCCAAGCGCCCGGCAAGGAAAAGCGGGATCAGCGGCTACTGACAGCGGCGGCCAGGCAAAGCCCCTGGCTACAAGGCAAGGGTTTAATTCAACACCCGAACCACGTTTTTGGCCACCGTACGCTCGTCGCTGATCCGGACCTTGTTGAACTGCACGGCGTCGCCTTCGCGCAGCTCGGCAAAGTCGGCGTTCACCATATCGGTCTGGTGGAAGAAGAGGTTGTTCGGCGGATAAGCCACGAAACCGTAGCCGCTTTTCAAAAACTTGATGACGGACTCGTACACCTGCTCGGGGTCGTCGTCGGCGCCGTCGTCGGTAGTGGTATCGAAACGGCCGTTGAGCGGACCTCCCACGCGGCTGGGGGCCGATGACTGATCAACGCCATTGGCGCCATTACTGGCCGTCGGGTCCGATTTCACGAAAAGGTTGTTGACCTGCGGATCCGTCCGGCGCAGGCGGTTGTCGATCAACTCGTGCATCGCCAGCGGGTAGGTCACTTCTTCAAGCAGGTCCTGCGAGGTACGCGTGGCGCGCGGCTGGCCGGCATCGTCATTGAACTCAAAATCCCAGGACAACAGCATTACCCGGATGCCGAGCGTGTTGAGCTTCCGGATCAGCGGCACATAGTCGCCGTCGGACGCAATCAGGCAGACCACATCGTATCGTTTCAGGACCGCCAGCTCGTAGCATTCCAGCGCGTACCATACATCGATGCCCTTTTCCACGCGCCCGCTAATTTTCTGCTTGACGGGCAGGTAGTGCGTCACGACGCCCTCCTTCATCAGGATATCGTCGAACTGACGATCAGCGAAGAGCTTGTTCGTGCGTTGGGCATCGGCGGCGCTCAGGCGCCCGCGGAAGTAGTGCGCGTCCACAATCGGGCAGGTACGCCAGTCCCTTTTTTCGATCTCCGCCACCGACTCGCGGATAAACTGGTGCAACCCACTCACACTCAGGCGAGCCTTGCGGGAATGCTGGTACGTGTAGTAATTCGAGACGTGCAGGAAGTAATTGCCGTCGTAAAACACCCCAATACGGGTGAGCTTATTATCCATCGAAGGATGCTAAAAATGGGTTAAAAAAAAGATGTGTCCGACAGGAAGCCGGTGACTAAGCATGTTTTCGCCGGGAATAAACGCTGGTAATACGAAAGCGCCCCGACAGGCCGAAATGCCGACCCGCCGCGAAATTACGCCTGCCGGGGGCTTGCGGCCATAGACGGTCAGCGCGTCGCCACCCAGGCCACTGCGCCTAGCAGCGCCGCCACGGCCCAACGATAGTAGCCCTGCGTTTGGCCGCTTTGCGCCGCGCGGGCCAGGCGCCCCAGCCCGCCCAGGGCAGCCGCCAGGCGATGCACGGCGCCATCGACCACCCGGCGGTCGGTCCAGGCCGTGAGCTTGGCCACCACTACCACCGTTTTGCCGAAGCGCAGCACCTGCCGGTCGAGGCCCACGTGGTCGAACCGAGCTACGATGCGGGCCAGTCCCAGCGCGGCGGCGGGTGCCCGCTGATGCCAGAAAACAGCCAGCGAAATGCGCGCTGGCCGAGCAATCGTCGCCGGCACGGGGGCTTGCAGGCCCCACCAAACTCCGCCTCCGACCAGGGCCACGCTGAGCAGCGGCAGCCAGACGGCCAGCCCCCCTACCTCCGGTAGTCCGCCAGGAAAGGGCATCAGCAGCCCACGGGCGGCCCAGCCCGGTGCCACGTGGAGCGGGTTGGGCGCCAGCGTCAGCCATAAAGCCAACGCGGCCAGCCCGGTCACCGGCAGCAACAGGGCGAGCGGTGCCTCGGCGCGCGAGCCAGCTTCGTGCACTTGACTGATTCTGAACACCCCGCGCGCTTCGCTTCCCCCAAAAATCAATTTCCCGTGCCGCGCCATATATCGCGCCGTAAGCCCCACCGTGCCGAGCGCCGCCAGCGGTACGAGCCACGCGATGCCGCCGCCACCGGCTCCACCGGCCCAAACCAACGTGCCCGCCAGCAGGGCTTCTTTGGTCAGGAAACCTGTCGTCAGGGGTAGGCCCACGAGGGCAGCGGCGGCCAGCACGTAAGCGGCAAAGGTGCGCGGCAAGGCGTGCCGCAGCCCGCCGAGCAGGCGCATATCCTGCGGATCGACCATTTTGTCAGGCGCCGCCGCGTGGCCCACGGCGTGCGTTACGAGGCCCGCGTTCAGAAACAAACTAGCCTTGAAAGCCGCGTGCGCCAGCAGGTGGAGCGCTGCCGCAACGGGCGCGCCGATGCCCACGCCCAGAAAGACGTAGCCGAGCTGCGAAGCCGTGGAATAAGCCAGCACCCGCTTCAGGTCGGTTTCGCGTTGCGCGGCCAGCGCCGCCCATAGTGCCGTGCTGGCCCCAATGATCGCCGCTGCCGCGCGCACCTCGGCTGGGAGCAGCGGATACGTGCGCAACAGCAGGTAGGCGCCCGCTGCCACCAGCGTAGCCGCGTGGAGCAGGGCCGAAACGGGCGTCGGGCCAGCCATTGCATCGGGCAGCCACGGCGTCAGCGGCCACTGGCCGGACTTGGCCACTGCCGCCAGCAGCAGTCCCGCGCCCGCCAACGCCAGTAAAGCGGGCTGACTGGTCAGCAGTTGGGGAGCCGCGGCAGTGAGTGCAGGCAGGTCGAGGGTACCGGCCGCGGCCCGCAAGGCGCCGATGGCCACAAACAGGCCCAGATCACCCAACCGGTTCAGTAAAAAAGCCTGCCGGGCAGCCGTGGCGGCTTCGGGCTTGGTAAACCAGAAGCCAATCAGCAGCCACGAGGCAAAGCCGACCAATTCCCAAGCGACGACGGCGGCGAGCAGGTCGCGGGCCAGCACCAGGGCCAGCATCGCGGCCACGAAAAGCAGCAATTGGCCAAAAAAAGCCGCGTAGCGGGCTTCGTGCCGCATATATTTTGCGGCAAAGACAAAGACCGGAAACGCCACCAACGGCACCAGCGCCAACAGCGCCACACTCAGGTTGTCGAGCCACAGGCCGACTGTGAAAGGCTGCCCGCCAACGTTGAACCAAGCCCACGTCGTGCCAGCGGGTGCGGCATTCCAATGCTGCGCAAAAACGGTCAGGGCCAGCGCCAGCGAACCAGCCACGGCCCCCACTGCCAGGCCACCCGTTACGAACCGCAACCGCTCGCCCGTCAGCAGCAGCAGCGCACCGACGAGCAAGGGAAGCAAAACGGCATAAGCGGCGAGGTAGGGCATTTTTGAATGAGAAATAAGGAAAAAGAAATTAGGAATAAAAAATTAAAAGCCAGTGCGCGGCTCCGATTCATCATTCCTCATTCCTCATTCTTCATTAATATTACCCCCGCAGAGCGGTGAGCAGGTCGAGGTTGGTGGTGCCCCGCAGGCGGGCGACGCGCAGCACGATGGCCAACGCCACGGCGGCTTCAGCGGCGGCCAGCACCATCACAACCAACGCCCAGGCACGGCCAGCGTGAAGCGGGTCGGCCTGAGCGAAGCCCACGAAATTGATGTTGGCGGCGTTGAAGAGCATTTCTACGCCCATCAACACCACGATGGCGTTGCGCCGGGTGATGACGGCCACCAGGCCGAGGGCAAAAAGAGCAGCAGAAAGCAGGAGCAGCATAGCGGAAAACGGCGGCAAAGGTCGGGGCGGGAACCCGAAGCGGGCCGGCCGACGGCTCAGGCAACCGGTTCCTCCTCGGTCGGTTCGCCTCCTGCAATCGTAGCGGCGGCAATCAGCGCGACCAGTAGCACGAGCGAGGCGATTTCCACGGGCAGTACGGCCGTCGTGAGCAGATCGGTACCCATCGCCACCACCGAATCCGGGGCGACGGCGTTGGTTTCGCCGCTCGCCGCTGCGCGCCAGGGCAACGCTTCGAAAGAAGTGTGGGCTAGTATCCAGGCCATTCCGCCGAACGTCAGCCCACCCAACGCCCAGCCGCTGAGGCGATTCACGGCGTCCGACGACGGGCCGGCGGCGCCCGGCGTGGAAAGCATAATGCCGAACAGGGTCAGCACCAGCACGCCACCCACGTAAGCCATCAGTTGGGCCGCGGCCACTACGTCGGCGGCTTGCAGGACGAAGAGCGCCGCCACGGCTAACAGCGTCAGCAACAGAGCCAGAGCGGCGTGCAGCACCCGTGGCGTAAGCACCAGCCAGACGCCGCCCGTCAGGGCTAAGGCAGTAAAACCGATGGTTAACATGGCAGGTCGTTAGGCATCCGCAGGGCAGGTCCGGCGCGTTTGTGCCAGCAATATTACCTCACCCGGCGCCTTCCCGCGACCAAGGCTTCGTTCGTCCGCAACCCTCGTTGGCTTGGTGCGCCGTCGGCCGGAATCAACTCAAAAAGAGAAGGCACTGTTGGGCAACCACCCCACAGGTTTTCGGCTCCGGATAACAGTCCGCGCCTGCACCGCTTGAATTTATAGCCGTATCCGGCTTACATTGCCAAAGAATTACCTCCGTGGCTCCTGGCCCGGTGCTTGCAAGCGGCCCGCGCCAACTGCCTAACGCTATTTGACCTATGCGCCTTTTTCCTCGCCTCTCGCTTCTGGCTGGCCTCGCCCTGACTCTGGTCACGGGGCCGCTCGCGCAAGCCGCCGCCCTCACCGTAACGGTGGCCGATAATTCGTATTCGCCAGTCGTGCTGACTGCCACTACGGCCGACGTGATTACGTTCACTTATAACGGCAACCGGTCGCACCCCACGGAATCAGATAACGGCTCCTGGACGACGTTTCCGATGGATGCCGGGCACCAGTCGCATACGCTGCCGACGCTCGCCGCCGGCACTTACGAATATCATTGCCAATTTCACGGCGCCGCCGGAATGATAGGAATGAGCGGCCGCATCGTGGTGACGGCTGCACCCACCGGCCTGAGCGCCGATGTGCCCTATCAGGCAGTCCTGACGGCTTACCCAAATCCGCTCTCCGCCTCGCGCGATGGCCGGCTGACGCTGACCTTCAATCAGCGGGCGAACGCGGACGGCAAAGTCCGACTGCTGAACGTGATTGGCCGGACGGTGCGTGAAGCCCCGTTGCGCCGCACCGACGCCACCGCTGAGAACCGCGTCACCTTCGATGTGGCCGACCTGCCTGCCGGGCTGTATTTCTACTCGCTTCAGCAAGGCGACCGAATCGTGGAAACCAAACGGCTGATGATGCAGCCGTAACGGCTTATCAACTTATTGACTCAAGCCCCCGGCCCGGTTGGAAGCGATGCTTCCGGCCGGGCCGGTGCCATCTAGGCACTTTGCAAGGCATCCGCATCGCCAAAGCCCTGACTAAAAACCAGATGAAGCCGCACAAAATGGCCGCACGCAACAAAACGCCCTTGTCGTAGTTCGGCAGGACCACTTCATTTATCGTTGCTTTAATGGCTGATTTCACTGGCAAAACGTTCTTGCTCGTCGGGGCTTCTTCGGGTATCGGGCTGGCTACGGCCCAACGCCTGGCTTTGGGCGGCGCCACGCTGCTGACGGCCTCGCGTACTCTTTCTCCTGATTTGCAGGCCATTTCCGCGCAACATATCGCATTCGACGCGACGCAGCCCGGCGCTTCGGAAACCCTGGCCGCTGCTCTGCCCGACGTGCTGCACGGGGTGGCCTACTTCCCCGGATCGATCAAGCTGCGGCCTTTCGAGCGCCTGACGCTCGATGATTTTCGGACTGATTATGAGCTGAACGTACTGGGTGCGGTCAGTGTGCTGAAAGCCGCGCTGCCGCGCCTCAAACGCGCCGGAGGAGCATCTGTCGTCCTCTTTTCGACGGTAGCCGCCAGCACCGGAATGGCCTTTCACACTTCCATTGCCGCCGCCAAAAGCGCCGTAGAAGGTTTGACCCGCTCTCTGGCTGCTGAAACCGCCGCTCACCAGGTGCGCGTAAACTGCGTAGCGCCCAGCTTGACCAATACCCCACTGGCCGCCCCGCTGCTCAACACCCCCGAAAAAGTGGAGGCCGGCGGAAAGCGCCACCCGTTGGGCCGCATCGGGCAGCCCGATGACGTGGCCGCGCTCGCCGCGTTTCTTCTAAGCCCGGAAAGCGGCTTCATCACGGGCCAAACGCTGAGCGTGGACGGCGGGATGGGAAAGATTAAATGATGCGCTGATGCGGTGATGGAAAAAATGTGCTGATGCGATAATGTACTGAATAAGGCTGGCCCGCCATTACGTGACAGCAACGCAACAACCCCGCAGCCCATCTACATCAGCAAATCAGCCCAGCTGCCACATCAGCACATCTCTCCCTCCCCTCCTTCCCAATGGTTCTTTTCTGGCATCGGCGCGATTTGCGTCTGCACGATAACACCGGCCTTGCTGCCGCTTTACGCACTGACGAGCCGGTGTTGCCGCTCTTCATTTTCGATCAGGAAATTCTGGAACACCTGCCCGCTGACGATGCACGGGTGACCTATATCCACGATGCCGTGACGGCCTTACGCGCTGCCTACGAAGCGCTCGGCGGCACCCTGCTGGTGCGCTACGGCCGGCCGCTGACCATTTTTCGGGAGTTGGCCGACCAGTTTGGTGACGCTCTGACGGCCGTTTATACCAACGAAGACTACGAGCCGTACGCCCGCGAGCGTGACCCCGCCATCATGGCGCTGCTGGGGCCGAGACGGACATTCCAGGCCTTTAAGGATCAGGTCATTTTTGCCAAAGACGAGGTGCTGGCTGGCTCCGGGCGCGTTCACCACATCTTCGGGCAGTACCGCGATCTGTGGCTGGCCAAACTGACGCCGGACGCCCTGGCCGAAGCACCCTCAGCAGCACTGGCGGCGGAATCCGGGGCACTTCACGCTTACCCGACTGTGCCGCCCGTGCCGACGCTGGCCGAGATGGGTTTCACGGGCAGGCGCCTGACCCCGCTTCCCGCCGGCCTGCCCGGCGAAGAGATAGTGCGCGGCTATCATCTCACCCGCGACCGCCCCGCCGAAACCAATGGCACGACGCGCGTCTCGGTGCATCTGCGGTTCGGCACGCTGAGCGTCCGGCAGGTGATGTGCCAGGCTAACGACCTC
>JANPLI010000140.1:0-7635 GCA_031426455.1 Hymenobacteraceae bacterium
GCCGGCGGCTTCAGCGGCACGGTGGCGGTGCAGCCCAACGACGGCACCGGCACCTTCGGGGCGGCAATGCAGGCCGTGCCCGTGGGCAACACGCCCGAGGGCATCGCCCCGGCCGACTTCGACGGCGACGGTGACCTTGACCTGCTGGTGAGCAACGTGCTGGGCGGTACCCTCAGCGTGCGCCTCAACGACGGCACCGGCACCTTCGCCACTACCGGCGAAGAAATCGCCGTCGGTAGCCAGAGCCGCAAGCCCGTTGCCGTGGACCTGGACGGCGACCTCGACCTCGACGTGCTGGCCGCCGGGCTCTTCAACAACCGGGTCATCACGCGCTTCAACCAGTTGCTCGACCTGGTGGTGAGCACGCCGCAGAACGTGCCGGGCGGTGCCTACAACTCCATCACGGTGACCGGCACCGGCACCGCCGATATCGGCGGGCCGATCACGGTGGTGAGCTTCTTCACGGTGCAGGACGGCGGCGAGGTGCTGACCAACTGCCAGCCCATCACGGGGGCGGGCACCTTTACGCTGGATGCGGGCGCCACGCTGCGGATTTGCGATGCGGCCGGCATCAGCCCGAGCGGCGCCACGGGCGCGGTGCAGGTCACGGGCGCGCGCTCGTTCTCTGCGGATGCCAGCTATGCCTACAACGGCGTGGCACCGCAGGTCACGGGCAACGGGCTGCCGGCCCAGGTACGCGAGCTGACGGCGCAGAACCCGAACGCCGTCACGATTACCAACCCCGTGGCGGTGCGTCGCGTCGTGACGCTGGCCTCGGCGGGCAACCTGGTCTCCAACGGCAAGCTGACGCTGCGGAGCGACGCCACCGGCACGGCGATGGTGGTGAACGCCGGCGCGGGCGTGGTCACGGGCGCGGCCACCGCCCAGGTGTACATCAGCCCCACGGCCAACCCCGGCCGGGGCTACCGCCACCTGAGCGCGCCCGTGACGAACACTACCCTCGCCGACCTGACGACCACGGGCTTCACGCCCCGCGTGAATCCGATCTACAACACCAACCCGACTTCGCTCAACGCCGCCAGCTTTCCCACCGTCTTCGGCTACGACGAAACCCGCCTGCCCGCTTCCGTGGCCTTCAACGACGGCTGGTATTCGCCCCTGGCCCTGACCGAGCCGATGCCCAGCGGCCGGGGCTACACGGTGCATATGGGCGGCGGCCTGACGCCCGATTTCGTGGGCACCCTCGGCACCGGCACCGTGCCGCTGAACCTGACGCGCACCGGTCTGGGCCTGGGCAACGCCGATAAAGCGGGCTGGTACTTCGGTGGCAACCCCTACCCGGCGCCGCTGCGCTGGGACGTGATTCCGCCCGCCGCCTTCCCGCCGAATATGAGCCAGTCGGTGAGCGTGTTCAGGTCCACGGGCGCCAATAGCGGGATTTACCTGACCCGCGTGAACGGAATGGGCACCCTGCCCAGCGGCGAGATCGGGGTGGGCCAGGCGCTCTTCCTGCGCCTGACGAGCGGCGAGTCGGCGAGCTTCAGCTTCGAGAACGCCTACCGCGCCACCACCTACACCAGCCCGTTGCATTACCGCGCCGCGCCGATGGCAGACGCTCGTCCGGACGCCCGCCCGATGGTTCGCCTGACGCTGCAAAGCACCGCTCCCGGCGCCGTGGCCGACGCCACGACGGTCTATTTCCAGCCCGGCGCCACCCCCGGCTTCGATAACGCTTTCGACGGCCCCCGCCCCGGTCGCAACCTCGGCGCCGTGCCCACGCTGGCGAGCCTGATCGAGGGCCAGGAGGCCGCCATCAACGGCCTGCCGCTGGAAAGCCTGACGACGGGCACCACGACGGTGGAGCTGACCGCCGCGCTGCCCGTGGCGGGCACCTACACCCTGACCGCCGCCGATGTGGCCAACCTACCCGCTGGCACCACCGTGGGTCTGCTCGACCGGAAGCTGAATGTTACCCAGCCGCTGACGGCAGGCACCGCTTACCAACTCACGGCAACGGCCGCAGGCGAGGTGGTAGCGGGGCGTTTCGTGCTGGTATTCAACGCCAACCGCGTCTTAGGTACCCATTCCGCATTGCTCATTGATCATTGCTCATTGCTCATTCACCCGAATCCGGTGGGCGCGGGTGGCGCCTTGCGCGTGCTGGGCGCAGCCGTTGGCAGTCCACTGACGTTGTTCGACGCCACGGGCCGGGCCGTGATCACCATTTATGCCGACGCCACGGGTGCGGCTATGGTGCCCACGCGCGGGTTAGCGGCAGGCGTGTATGTTCTGCGCGCCGCCGATGGCCGCACCGCCCGGCTGGTGGTGGAGTAGGGGCCGTTCCGTTCTGACCTGGTGCGTTTGGCGTTGGGTGTCCGGTATGGGGTTTTAGGTGTTCAGTATGGAAAACAGGGCCGTCGGAGCCCCAAAACCTAACACCCAAAACCTAACACCGAATACCCGAAACTTAACGGCGCTGGGGGTACAGCGGCCCTACCGTGCCCGTGCCTGCAACTGCTGGAAGGCGGCGGCAGTGTTCTCGTAGCGCGCGGCGCCACATTGCACGAACGCCTCATCGAAGTGGGTGATGTGGGCGACGTTGAGGCATACGGTCGGGTGGAGGACCAGGAACGCGGCGCGCAATGGCTCCGGCACGAGGTGGTCGAGGACGAAGGCGAGCGAGGCGCGCAGGGTCAGGCCGGGGGGGTGGGCGGCGGCGCGAAGCGTGACGTGGGTGGAGGTGGCATCGAGGACGGTTACCTCGGCCCAGGGCAGGCGGTGGGGCTGGCCGTCGGCGCCTTTGACGTAGAAGTAGTCGGGCGGGGTGGTGGGGGCCGGTTGGGGCAGGGGCGCGGGGTGGTGGTGGCGGTGGTAGTCGAAGGCGGTCTGGATAGCGGCAAAGAGCGCGGCGTTATTGACGGGCTTGATGAGGTAGCCGCTGGGGTGGAGGCGGTCGGCCATCCGGCGGGTATCGGGGTCGTTGTAGGCGGTCACGAACACGAAGGGCGGCGCGCCGGGCGTGGCGATCAGGTCGCGGGCCAGCGCCAGGCCGCTGCGGGCCATATTGGCGTAGCCGAGGTTGATGTCGAGCAGGATCAGGTCGGGCCGGTGGCGGGCGAAAGCGGCGCGGGCCTGGTCATAGGTGTGGCACGTGTCGAGGACGGTATAGCCCAGGTCTTCGAGGCTAAAGCGCAGGTTGGCGGCAATCAGGGCCTCGTCTTCGACGATGATCAGGGAAAGGGGCATGGGAATGAGGAATTGGGAATGAGGAATTGGGAATGAGGAATTGGGAATGAGGAATTGGGAATGAGGAATGAGGAATGAGGAATGAGGAATGAGGAATGAGGAATGAGGAATGAGGAATAAACCAGAAACCAAAAACCAAAAACCAGAAACCAAAAACCAGAAACAGAGGGAACGCCGCGCTGCGAGCGCAAGCCGACGGTCCGGCAAAGTCAAAACATCGCTACCACGACTTACGCAAACTGCCGTCTGGTCCGGTCTTTTTGATTCAAAACGGGCTTGGTACTGCGCAACTCTGCGTAAAACTCCGCGAAACGCTGCGAGAAACGCTCCAGGGAGCGCCTATTGCGTAAGTCCTGGCTACAAAAAACCCAGCAGCCATCAACGAAGCGCGATCAACCAGGAGCCGTAAAAACCGCAAGGTGTCAACCGCAGCCCTAATTCCCCATTCTTCATTCCTCATTCCTCATTCCTCATTCCTCATTAGCAATTCATACTGATAAGGGTGGTGGGGGTCGGTTCGGAGGGTGGCGTCGAGCTGGCGGCGGAGGAGGTCGATGATTTCCAGCCCCAGCCCGGGCGGGCGGTGGGCCGCCGACGGTTCCGGCGCCAGGCCATTGTCGGCGTAGGTGAGGTAGATCTGGTGGGCGCGGGCGTGGACCGTGACCCGGATTTCCAGGTTGGGGCCAGCGGGGGCGGCGTACTTGATCGAGTTCGTAACCCACTCGTTCAGTATCAGCGACAGGGGCAGGTACGCCTCTGGGGCCAGGGGCACGGCCTCGATCTGGAGGTGGGTCGTCACGGGGCGGTCGTTGGCCAGGCAGTTTACCACGGCCGCGACCAGGGTTTGGAGATACGCGCGCAGGTCCAGGGTATCGGGGCGGTGGAGCAACTGTTGGTGGAGGGCGGCGATGCTCTCGACCCGTAGGCGGGCAGTTTGCAGGTGGCCGATGGTTTCGGGGTGGGTGGTGCGGCGCTCCTGCATTTGCAGCAGGCTGAAGACCATCTGCAGGTTGTTCTTGATGCGGTGCTGCATCTCCTTGTTGAGCAGCTCGACCTGGGCCACGTGGGCATCGAGGGCGCGGTTCACGACGGCCAGCCGCGCCGCCTGCCCGCGCGAGGTCTGCCGCTGGCGGTAGAGGCGGAACGTGAGCAGCGAGATGACGAACAGGCCCGTGCCCAGCAGGCCCATCACCACCTGGCGGGCGGTGCGGGCGGCGGCTTCGTAGCGCCGGTTACGCGCCGCGGCGCGTTCTTCGGACCGCACCAGCGCCTGCCGGAGCTGGGAGGCGTCGCCCCCGGCGGCGATGCTGTCGGCCAGGTAGCCGGCCGTGTGCTGGAAGTCGTAGGCGGTCCGGAAGCTCCCGGTGGCGTAGTGCAGCCGGGCCAGGTTCTGGGCGTAGTAGAAGCGGTCGTAGGGGTTGCGGGTTTGGCGGTAAGCTTGTTGGAGCGAGTCGAGGTACGGGGAGGTGGTGGGGTGGTGGGGTGGTGGGGTGGTGGTTCCTAGCACGGCTAGCCTGGCCCGGACCAGGTAGTAGTGGCTCAGGTAGTCGAGGGTGGCGGGGTCGTTCCGGATCCAGGCGCGGCGCGTGAGCTGGCGGAGCAGCGAATCGGCGAGCGGGTAGTTGTGCACTTCGCTGGCGGTCAGGGCCATTTCCACGGTAAAGGGCACCTGCCGGAGCAGCGTGTCGGGTTGCCCGCGCAGTTCGGCGTAGAGGCCCCGCAGGACGGCCACGGCGCGGGTGCTGTCGGGCACTTTGTCGTAGGCGTGGGCCACCAGATGCTGGGCGTAGAGGTAGCGCACGTAGTGGCCGGGCAGGCGCCGAAACAGGTCGGCGGCCTGCTGAAAGGCGGTCACGGTCTTTTGGGGCTCCTGGTTCCAGGCATCGTACACGCGGCCCTTGGCGAAGATGGCTTCGGCGAGCAGCAGTGTATCGGCCGATTGCTGGGCCAGGGCCAGGGCGCGGTCGTAGTAGGTCAGGCTGCGGGCGAACGTCGCCTCGCCCGCCTTGCGGGCATACACCGAATCGCCGGCCCGCACCAGGGCGAAGAACGCGCGGCGCAGCGCCGGGGGCGCCGGGGTAGCCGCACTCCGGTGCCCCCCGCCCGGCGGCAGGTTCAGCAGCAGCAGCAGCAGCAGGAGCCGCCGCCACCGCCGATGCCAGGGCAGGGACCGCGCGGCCGAGCCCGGCGCCAGAGGAGGAAAGGGAATCGCCATCAGTCCGAAAGATAGGGGGCAAAAGCAGGCAACGGCCAACCCCCGGCGGTGGGAAATGCAGGTGTAGCGACGCCACACGGCGCGGCGTGGCCCGGTGCTGACGGGGTAGCAGGCCCGGCTACCGGCTTTTCGCTCAACCCAAGCTCCGGGCTTGTGCGTAAGGAAAGCACGCCTTTCCTCCCCTCGCTGCTTATGTCTGCTGCCGATACGCTGCTGTCTGCCGTTCCCCGCTCGCCCGCTTCGGGCATCAAAACGTTGGCCCGGCTGGGCTTTGCCGCCATCGGGGTGGTGTACCTGCTGATGGGCGTGCTGGCGCTGCTGGCCGCCACCGGTCGGGGGCGGGGCGGCCCCGCCGACCGCGAAGAAGCCGTGCTGCGTCTGCAGGACCTGCCGGGTGGCAGTTTCCTACTCGGGGGGGTCGCGCTGGGGCTACTGGGGTACATCGTCTGGCGCTTCACGCAGGCCCTGCTCGACACTGAAAACAAAGGCTCCGGTGCCAAAGGCCTCGGCACCCGGCTGTGGTACGCAGCCAGCGGCTTGTTTTACGGCGGTCTGGCCCTCTATGCCGGCCGGCTGGCGTTGAACGGCCGGGCCGCGAAGGGCGGCAATGCCTCGCAAAGCGTCGCGGCTACCGTGCTGAGCTGGCCGGGTGGCGAGTGGCTGCTGCTGCTCGGGGGGGCGGCAGTAGTAGGAGTGGGGCTGTTTCAGATGTACCGGGCCTACGCGGGGCAGTTTCAGAAAGACGTCAACGCCAGCTCCTTGCCGGTGGCGCAACAGCGGCTGGTGTACCGGGTGGGGCAGCTGGGCTTCACGGCGCGGGGCATCGTGCTGGGCATCATCGGCTACTTCGTGATGCAGGCCGGGCTACAGTCGCGGGCGGCGGCCGTGGGCAATACCGGCGACGCCTTCGACCTGTTGGCCGCGATGGGGCCAGTCGTTTTGGGCGCCGTGGCCGCCGGGCTGGTGGCCTACGGTCTGTTTATGCTGGTGCAGGCGCGCTACCCGGTGCTGCGCGGTATTTAGCCCTGCCAAGCTCGCCCCGGCCCCCGCCGGCTGATGGGCGGCAAGCCGTTGCGGACGGGGGGAAGCTGCGCCTGTTCAGGCCGCCTTTTTACCGGTTGGCGAGCGGATTTTTCGGGTTCACCCTCAATTTAATTGGCTGGCGCGCGTCGGGAAGAAGACCTTTGAGGGGTTCAACGGACCTTTCACGATTTGCTTTCCTGATGATATACTGGCTTTACGGCGGCGTGGCGGCACTACTGGCCTTCAGCGCCCCCCGCGCCACCGCGCAGGCGCTCGTTACGCTCAGCGGCACCGTGCGCGATGCGGCCACCGGCGAAGATTTGCCGGGGGCCAGCATTCAGGTGCTCGAAGCGCGGACCGGCGCCATCACCAACGGCTACGGCTTCTATTCTGTCACGGTGCCCGTCGGTACGTACACGCTGCTGGTGAGCTACCTGGGTTTCGTTACGCTGCGGCAGGAGGGCGTGGCACTGCGCGCCAGCGGCACGCGCACCTTCCAGCTTCAACCCGAAGACGGGTACAAGCTCGAAACCGTGGAAGTGACGGGCCGCGCCGATGACCCGGTGCAGCGCGCCGATATGAGCGTCGAACGCCTCGATATCCGCACCGCCAACAAAGTGCCGGTGCTGCTTGGCGAGCGCGATATCCTCAAAACGCTGCAATACCTGCCCGGCGTGACGAGCGCCGGCGAGGGGGCCGCCGGGTTCAGCGTGCGCGGGGGCGGCACCGACCAGAACCTGGTGCTGCTCGACGAGGCCATCATCTTCAACGCCTCGCACCTGTTTGGCTTCTTTTCGGTCTTCAACTCCGAAGCCGTCAAAGACTTTACGCTCTATAAGGGCGGCATTCCGGCCGCCTACGGCGGGCGCCTGAGCAGCGTGCTCGACGTGCGCCAGCGCGACGGCAACAACCGGCGCTTGCGGCTGAGTGGCGGGGTGGGGTTGATTTCGAGCCGCCTGACCGTCGAAGCACCCATTCATAGAGACTCCACCGGCGAGGGCCGTGGTGCGGTGCTGCTGGCCGCCCGCCGCTCCTACGCCGATATCTTCCTGCCGCTCTCGGGCGATGCCGCCATCCGACGCAACAAGCTGTATTTCTACGACCTGAACGCGAAGGCGAACTACCGCCTCGGCCCGCGCGACCGGCTGTTCCTGTCGGGCTACTTCGGGCGCGACCGCCTCGCCATTCCG
>JANPLI010000141.1:0-28850 GCA_031426455.1 Hymenobacteraceae bacterium
GTTGGCGGCCAGGCGGTCGAGGTTCAGAAAGCCCGTCACCAGGCCGTACTCCGGGCACGAGCGCACCGAGTTACCGGCGAACTCGGTCACGTCGGCTGCCCAATCGAGCATAAATCCCGAGCCTTCAGTGTTGCCCACCAGTGTGTTGCGCACCCGCGCCTTACCATCTCCATCTACAATCACCCCGAACTTACCGGGCTTGAGGAACGAGCGGTACTCCTTGCTGCCCGCGTACAGAATGCGGCAGTGGTCGAGGACGTTGGCCGCGCTGTTGGAGCCGATGTTCACCGCCGCCCAGGCGCCGGGCGCGCGCGTTGCGCTCTCGAAGATGATTTTTTGCGTGGCCGTGCCCACCGCCGAAAGCCCGCCCGCGTCGCTGGTGAAAAGGCCGGCGTCGCCGTTATCGAAATTGATGCGCACGCCGGGCTTGATGGTGAGCGTGCCAGCATCGACCTGCAACGACGTCTTCACCACGTAGTCGTACTTCGTGGAGTCGGGCTCCACGTTCTCCCAGGTGGTGTTGGTGCTGATGCGGTCGGTGGTGATGACGATGGTCTTGGCGCTGGGGCCGGTGGGCGCGGGATCGTCTTTGTCTTTTTTGCAGGCGGCGGTGGTCAGGCCGAGCAGGGCAAGGCCCAGCCACCACGACCGGCGGGCAACGGGAGGCACGAATGGTATCATAAAACGGGGCGAAATGAAGGAAAAAACCCACTGGCAACGGCTGCCGGGTCTGCTTCAGGCGCCGCGACTGCCGCGCCAGGCTCCGCAAAAGTCCCCGCGTGGCGCCGCCGCTACCAGCGCCGGTTGGCCGGCGGGCCGCCGGGCCGCACCAGCGGGCCGGTTGGCTTAACCGGCGGCAGGCGAATCGCCGAATCGGGTAAGCCTCACCGCCGGGTCGCGCGTGCCCGCCCCGCACCAAGCCGCCGTTCAAGGGAGTTGCCATCGAAGGAATGACGTGCGCCTGGTACGCTCGCCTCGTGCGACGCGCCCTGACGAAAACCCCTGGCGTCCGAACAGCGTCCGTCAACTACGCCACAGAGCGGGCAACCATCCCGTTGAGGTTCGGACGGCGTGCGTCGGCGAGACTCGTCAGACGGCCGGGAGCCGTCAAACGAGGGCGAACCATCGAAAAACGCAAAGAGCGAAGGTGCACCCGAAAGGGAGTAACGGCTCTGACAAGCCCCCCTACTGCAAATGCAGTAGGGGGGCGGCTGGTATCAGCCTGCCGGCCCGCCGTTCCTTTGTGGCTATGACGCCCATCCGCCTCGCTATTATTGAAGACGACCCCGAAGTGCGGCAGATGCTGCACCAGTACTTCGGCCGGCAACCCGAGTTCGCGTGCGTCATCATCGCCGACTCGGCCGAGGCCTTTCTGGCGGAGTTGACTGACGCCATCGCCCCGCAGGTGCTGCTGCTCGACCTGGGCCTGCCGGGGATGAGCGGCCTGGAAATGCTGCCCTTCGTGCGCCGCCGCCTGCCCGACGCGGAGATCGTGATCCAGACCGCTTTCGATGATGCCGACCGCATCTACCAGGCGCTCTGCGGCGGGGCCAGCGGCTACGTCCTCAAAAACACGGCCCTTGACCAGATCAAGACCGCCCTGCTGGAAGTGATGAATGGCGGCGCGTTTTTCAGCCGCTCGGTGGCGCGCCGGGTGCTGCACCACTTCAAACCCACGCCCACCGCGCAGCCCACGCTGCTGAGCGAGCGGGAGCATCAGGTGCTGCTGGGCATCGTGGACGGCCTGAGCGACAAGCAGATTTCCACGCGCCTCGATGTGGCCAACGCCACTGTGCGCACCCACGTCCGGAATATCTACCGTAAGCTCCAGGTCAGCAGCCGCAACGAGCTGATCAGCCGCGCGGCGAGAGGGCAGTTGTAGGTGCGAAGTGCGAAGTGCGAAGTGCGAGGTGCTTGGGGTAGGTTAGGGCCGGTTCTTTTCGGCTTGTAGACGGGCGCGCTGCTTGCGCAGGCTACTGGTCAGCAGTCGCAGCAGTTCGACGCAGTCGGCGTGGATACTGGTGAACTCCTCCGTCGTCAGGTAGCCGGTTTCGTGCAGCAGTCGGAGCCAGTATTCGGTTTCGCGCGCCTCTTTACGCGCGATGCTCCGCTTGCTGATAAAGTCGCGCAGGGATTCTGCATCGGTTGATTCAGCGACATTTGCACCAATAGATGTGCCGGCACGAAGTGCCTGAAGGAGCAAGGCCTTTACCGCGCCGTGGTGCTCCAACAAGTGGCGGTATAACCGGACAATGCGCCCCGCGAAGGCAAACGATTTGGTTTCAAGTAGGGAAGCTTTCATTCCCAATAATAGCACCCTTCGCACCTCGCACCTCGCACCTCGCACTTCGCACTTCGCACTTCGCACCTACAAAACCTCGCACTTCGCACTTACAAAACCTCACCATTTCACCACCACCTTCACCCGATACCCGGGCTGGCCATCGGGGCGGGCGCCGGTTTTTAGCTCGCCGCCGATGGCCTCGGCGCGTTGGCGCATCGTGCGTAGCCCCATCCCGCTGGACGGGCGCGCCGGGGGCTGGGCCGGAGCGAGGTAAGGGCCATCGTCCACGATTTCAAGCGTCAGCACACCCGCCCCGCGCGTGAGCCGGACGCTGATCTCGGTGGCCGTCGGCGCGTGGCGCACCGCATTGGTGACGGCCTCCTTGAAGATCAGGTACAGATGCTGGCGCAGCGCCGACGGGAGCAACAGGGTGTCAGGCAGGCCGACCGTGTGCAGGGGCATCGGGATGCCCGCCGAATCGGCCAGCTGGTCGAGGTGGTCGCGCATCCGGTCGAGGAGCGCGCCGACCGAATCGGCCGTCGTGTCGATGCTCCAGACCACATCGCGCATCGTCTGCACGGCGGCGGCCGAATTGGTCAGCAGGCGGTCGAAGCCCTCGGTGCTGGTCGGGGCGCCGTGGGGGTACTGTTGCTGGTCCTGGTCCCGGTGCTGGTCGCGCAGCAGTTGCGCCTGAAAGTTGATGCGCGTAAGTAGGGCGCCCACTTCGTCGTGCAGGTTAGCGGCGAGGGCTTCGCGCAGGCGGGCATCGCGGCGCACCCGCCACAGGCGCAGTCCGTAGGGTACGTAGCCCAGGGCCAGCAGCAGCGCCGCCACCAGGGCCAGCACCGCCGGGTGCAGCCACCAGACTTGCGCCACGTGCAGCGGCACCCGCACGAGGTTGGCCGCAAACTGCCCGGCGGCGGTTTCGGCCCGCACCTCCACCAGATAATCACCGGCCGCTACCCCGCGCAGCAGCAGCACACGTGGGGTGGACAGCCAGGCCGAAAGCGCCGGCCCGTCGGGCTGCCGGAGCCGGTACGCGTATCGGACCTGCTCCGGCGCCAGGAAGTCGGTGATGGCGACGTGCAACTCGACGAAAGCCGTGGGGCCGGCGGCCAGGTGCAGGGCCGGCGTCTGCCCAGCCGGTACCACTTGCCGTTCCGCGGGGGCCGTCGGATTGGGGGCCGAGGTCGCCACGGCCGTGACGAGCAGCCGGGGCGGCGGCGGCCCGGTGGGCCGCTGTAAGGTCCGGGGCTGCACACCGCCCACTCCACCCACGCCCCCAAACCACAGGATACCCGTAGCAGGGTCGGCGAAAGCCGAATGGCGGTTCAGCTCGGCGTCGGGCAGGCCGGCCGCTTCGGTCAGCACGGTCAGGCTCTGGGTGCGCGGCACGTAGCGCACCAGACCCGCGAAGGTGGCGGCCCATACCGTGTCGTGGCGCAGCAGCAGCGTGGCCACCGTGGGGCTGGGCAGCCCTTCGTTGACGCCCACCTGTTGCTGCCAGCCGGCTACGGCGTCCACCAGCAGCAGCCCCTCGGTGCGGGTGCCTACCCACACGCGGCCAGGGCCCGCCGAGGCGACGGTCAGCACATCGCTGGTGGGCAGGGGCCGGCCGGTGACGATCCCGCCGGCTTCGCCGTAGCGGTGCAGGCGCCCGGTGGCGGGGTCGAGATGGTAGAGGCCCGCGTTGGTCGCCAGCCACAGGGCGCCGCTTCGGCCGTCCTGGGCGATGTCCGTGACGATACATTGGTGCAGCGGGAAGCGCGGATTAGCCGCCGCGTACCGTCGGGTGATGCGGCGGCGCAGGTCGAGTTGAAAGAGGCCCGGCTCAGCACCGCCCCACACGCGCCCGGCGTGGTCGCGCAGCAGGCACACGTAGCGCGGCGGCGGCGGGCCGTCCGCCGGATGCAGCGGTAGCGGGTCAAGGCACCCCGTGGTGGGGTCGAAGCAGTGAAAGCCCCGAAAGGCTACGGCCACCAACACCGGGCCACCGGGCACGGGCAGTGCCGCGTTGAACAGGGCGGTCATCGGCTGCGCGGTGGTAGGGTCGATGACGGGCCGCAACACCGCCGCTGGCGAGTCGGGAGCCTGCGTCCAAACACCATCGTAGGTCGAAACCAGTAAGCGACCATCGGGCAGCCGCGCCAGCGCGCGGGCACTGGCCAGCGAGCGTGGGCCGGCGGGCCCGGTTCGCCGCAGCGTCTGCACGACGCGGGGCACCGGGCGCTGCTTGTAGCAGGCCCGCCAGATGGGCGAGTACGCCCAGCGGGTGCCGCGCGCATCGTATTCCAGCAGCATCTGGGCGGGCGGCACGAGCTGCCCGGTCAGGTGCAGGGGCCGGATGGCCACCACTGGCCCGGTCTGCTGCCACCGCCGGATATGGAGCAGCCCCTGCTGTGGGGCGATCCATTCGAGGGTGCTGTCGGTCAGGTAAGGTCGCTCGCCCGTTGATGGTGTCAGCGGAAGCCAGCGGGCCACCTCGCGCACCTGGTCCGTGGCTGGGTCGGCCTCGTAGCGGGCCGAGCGCCCCAGCAACCGCAACGGCACCGAGCCGGGCACGGGCACCAGCGGTTCGGGGCCGCGCAGGGTCCGGACCGGGTGGCCGTCGGGTGCCAGTTGCAGCACCACCCCTTCCTGTTCCGATAGCCAGATGCCCCCATCGGCCGTGGGTTGCAGCACCAGCGGATGGACGCCCAACGGCCGGGGTTGAAACAGGCGCCGACGCGGAAACACCGCCTGATCGGGCCGGCGGGGGTCAAGGATGACGACTTCGCCGCCCCCGTCCAACATCCAGATGTACCCGGTGCGCGGGTGCAAAAACAGCATTACCCCCTGCTCGGCTTCCGCTAAGGGCGGCACGCCGGATGCGCGCAGTGTACCGGCCACGGGGTCGAACTGCAATAGCGGGAAATTATCGGCCGCCACCCACAACAGCCCCCGTTTATCGGCCAGGAGCGCCCGCACGTGCTGTTCGGGCGGGGCCGCGCCGCCGGGGCGCAGCAGTTTGCGCAGCGGCACCAGCTCGTAGCCGTCGTAGCGAAATACGCCTTCGTCGGTGGCTATCCAGCGGTAGCCGAGGCGGTCAGTCGCCATTTGCTGCACCAGCACCTGGCTCAGGACGGGGTCGCGTTGCCAGACATCCGCAGCAGTTGCGGGCTGAACCCCGCGTACGCCCAGCAGGCCCAGCAAAAGCGTCACCCAGAATGCCCGCATTATTTATTGAGCCAGGAGCCGCGCAATAGGCGGAAAAGTAGAACCAAAAGCGGCCTGATTTTCTATCAGAGTTTGAAAACTCCTGCGAAATACGTCAGGTTTTGACAAAACAAGCCGGGGGGAAGCAGCAAGCTCCAAGCTGTAAGCAGCAAGCTGCAAGCTCCAGGCCGCAAGCCCCAACATCGCAAGCCCCAACCCTAACACCTAAACCCTAAACCCTCACCCTAACCTCATACCCCGTCTGCCCATCCGTGCGGGGGCCCATATATAAGTCAGCCCTGATGGCAGCGGCGCGCTGGTGCATATTCCTAACCCCCATTCCGGTGACGCCTGGCCGCGCATTCGGGGCGGGCTGGCCGTCGTCACGGATGACGAGGATGAGCTGCTTTTTTTCGCGGCTGAACTGCACGTGCAGCATCGTCGGGTGGCGGGCGTGGCGCACGGTATTGGTGACGGCCTCCTTGAAAATCAGGTATAAATGCTGCCGCAGCGAGGGAGGCAGGGGCGTCTGAGCGTTGAGGCCTTCGTGCCGGAACGTCACGTGCAGGTTGGCGGGACCAGCGGTCTGGTCGAGGTGGTCACGCATCCGGTCGAGGAGCGCGCCCACGGAATCAGCCCGGGAGTCGATGCCCCAGACCACGTCGCGCATCGTCTGGACGGCGGCGCGGCTGTTGTAAAGCAGCCGGTCGAAGGGGCCGGAGCCGCTGGGTTCGGTGGTGGTCGTCGGGGTGGTTGTCCTTACGTTGGTTATTACGGGTTGATGTTGTTCGCGGAGTACTTCCGCCAGTAGGTTTACGCGGGTCAGCAGGGCCCCCACTTCGTCGTGCAGGTTGGCGGCCAGTTCGGCGCGCAGGTGCATTTCGCGCAGCGCCCGGTGCAGGTGACGCCGGTAGATGCCGTAGCCGAGCGCCAGCAGGATCCCGGCCGCCAGGAGCCAGACGACGGGCAGCTGCCACCAGGCCGCCGCCACGTGCAGTGGCAGGCGCAGCCCGTTGCCGGCATACTGGCCGGGCGCGGTTTCAGCGCGTACTTCGACGGTATAGTCGCCCGGGATCAGGCCGCGCAGGAGGAGTCGGTGCGGCGTGGCCAGCCATCCGGTCAGGGCGGGCGCTCCGGCCGTGGCCCCGGCCCCGACCAGGCGATAGGAGTAGCGCACCAGGTCGGGAGCGAAATGGTCGCTCAGGGCTAGGTGTAATTCGACGAAGGCTTCCGGCCCGGCGGCCAGCGTCAGCCGGCTCAGGGCGCCGTTGGCCAGGGGCTGCACGTCGGTATCGGCGCCGGCGGGCAGTCCCAGCGCGGTGGGCAACAGGCGTGGCGCCCGTTCCCGCTGCGCCGCGCGGGCCACTTGCGCGGGCCAGAGGCGGTGCACGCCGCCGATGCCGCCGAACCAGAGGCTGCCGTCGTGGTCGGCCAGGGCCGAGTAGCGGTTGAGCTCCGCATCGCGCAGGCCTTCCATTTCGCCGAATACGGCCAGCCGGCCCTCCGTGGGCACGTAGCGCACCAGCCCGGCGTAAGTACTGATCCAGACGGCTCCCTGCCGGTCGAGCTGCACGGCGGCCACGCTGTGGCTGGGCAGGCCTTCGGGCACGCTGATCTGCCGGATCAGGCCCTTGCGGGCATCTACCAGCAGCAGGCCCTGGTCGCGGGTACCTACCCAAACCCGACCGGGGCCCGCGCTCGTCACCGCCGAAATGGCATCGCTCGGCAGCCGGCGATTGGCCAGGGCGTTCACCCCAAAACGCCGCAACTGGCGGGCGCCGTCGGGTTGAAGCCAGAATAGTCCGCCGCCCGATGCCACCCACAGCGCGCGGTTGGCGGGGTCTTCGGCCAACCCCATCACGTCGAGGCGGTGTAGGGGCCAGCGCAGGTTGTCGTCGGCGAAGCGATGCGTGGTTTTGCCATCGTTACTGAGCTGGAACAGGCCCGTCTGACCGCCGGCCCAGATACGCCCGTCGCGGTCGCGAAGGAGGGCATAAGCGCGGTTGGGGCCGTTGGTGGCGGGGTGCCAGTCGTTGATGGGGCCACCGGCCAGGTTCCGGACGTTGCCGGTGATCAGGTCGAGGCGCCCGACACCCCAGCTTTCATCGGCCACTAGCGCCGAACGCCCCGTGGGGTCGGTCAGATCAGGTAGCAGGCCGTCGAAGGCGGTTTTGTAGGACACCGCGCCGTCCGGGTGCGGCAGCCAGAGCGGAAAGACGCGTAAGGGCGCGGCGGGCGAGTCGGCCGCCTGAGTCAGGGTTTCGCCGTAGGTAGAGACCAATAGCCGCCGGTCGGGTAGCCGGGCAATTGTGCGGGTGCTGGTAGCCGTGGCGCCTTCCGCGGTCAGCACGGGCTGTACCCACTGCCGCATTGGGCGCTGCTTGAAGCACCCGCGCCAGGTACGCGAGAAGCACCACCAGGTGCCGAAGGTATCGCGGGTCAGGGAGTAGTGCCGGCGGTCGGGTTGCCGGTGGCCCGGCCCCAGCAGCAGCGGGGTGAACGTAAGCCGGGGCGTGGCGCTGCGGATGCCGCTCACGTGAAGCCATTGGCCCTGAACGCCGACATCGAGGGTGCTGTCGGTTTCAAAAAACGGATCGTGGGGTGCCGGCACCGGTTGGGGCCAGCGGCAGATTTCGCGCAGGCTTGCTGCGGAATCCGAGGCGAAAACGTAAAGGCCCTGCGGCCCGAAAAACCGCTGCGGTACGATGTCCGCCAGGGGAAGTAGTTGGCCAGCCGTCGGGAAGCGGCGGCGGATGCGGCCATCGGCAGCCAGCAAAAAAAGCGTCTGGTCGTTCGAAAGCCACGCGCCGCCGTCCGTGGCCGTAGGCACCAGCAGCAAGGGGCCTTCGCCGAGGCGGCGCAGCGGGTAGCGGGGCGCCTGCGGCCGGGTGGGGTCGAAGAGCAGTAGCCCGTCGCGGCCGCAGTTGACCCACAGGTGGCCGGTGCGGGGGTGGCAAAAGAGCGTGTGGACGGCTGGGCGCTCGTCAGTGGGCAGGCCCAGCGGCACAGCCATTAAGGTGCCGGTAATCGGTTCGAAACGGAATAGCCCGACTTCTGACCCGATCCAGAGGTGCCCAGCGCGGTCCAGGGCCAGGGCCGGCACGAACGTGACGGCCGGCAGGCGCCCCCCCCGCCGTACCAGCCGGGCCAACGGCACGGCCTCGTAGCCGTCGTAACGGAAGACGCCTTCGTTGGTCGCCACCCACCGGAAGCCGGCCGGGTCCGTCACCAGTTGCTGAATCAGCAACGGACTGAGCGCGGGGTCACGCACCCACACGGGCGGTGGTGGTGGCGCCGCGTAGCTTCTGGCCGAAGCGCTCAGCAGCAGGCTGATGGCCAGTAATAGCCAATGCGCACGGGAAGAACAGGACACGAAAGGGGAGGGGCAGAAAAAGCTGGAATGCCGCTGCATAACCTTTTGCCCCCGAAATGGTTGGCGGCCGAATGATGCCGGGGGGCTGATTAGGTAGGACCAGGTAGTCAGCGGCCTCCGGTGTATCCGCTTACCACCCCTGCGCGGCAATGCCCAGGGTGTAGCCGGTCAGTGCATCTCCCAGGTGTTCTTCGAGCAACGCTTGCAGGATGCCGTCTTTCAGCCCCACGTCGGGAACGAGCATTCCTTCCACCTTGGCCCAACGCATTGCCTTGAGGTACAGCTCGGCGGCGGGCACGATGACGTCGGCACGGTCTGGGTTGAGCTGCGCGACGCGGATGCGTTCGTCGAGCGTCATCGCCGAAAGCCGTTCCACGATCTCCTCAATCTGCTTGCGGAAAATCGGCCGACCCGGCAGGCGGTGGGCCATATCGTAGAGCTTGCCGATGTTGCCGCCCGTGCCAATGGCCCGGCTCAGGTGGTACTGCTTGCCCTGGACTTTCACCCAGGCTTTCATCATCTCCCAGGTGCCGGTCACGTCCTGGTCCTGGAGGCGGCGGATCGAGCCGATCTCGAACGATTGCGAGGCCACCTTCTGGCGTTCGACGTAGATATTGAACTCCGTCGAGCCGCCGCCCACGTCCACGTGCAGGTAATGGCGCCCGTCGTTGAGGACGGCCTGCAGGATGCGGTCCACGTAGCCGGCTTCGGCCTGCCCGTCGATGATTTCGATGTTCAGCCCCAGCCGCCGCTTGATCTGGCTGCGAATCTCCTGCCCATTGACGGCGCAGCGCATCGCTGACGTGGCGCAGATGCGGTAGCCGTCCACTTCGTGCAGCTCCATCAGCAGCTTCATTGCGTGGAGGTATTTGGTCAGCTTTTCCGCCCGTCCGGGGCCGATGATGCCGCCCGCAAACACGTCCTCGCCCAGGCGCAGGGGATACCGCACGTATTCCACCTTCTTGAACGTGTAAGTGCCCTCAAAAAGCAGGACGGTCGAAATTTGGCAGCGCGCGGCGTTCGACCCAATATCGATGGCCGCGAATTTCAGGGTAGTAGTGGTGCTCATTTTTGGCAGGCAAAGATGCGGGCGAAGTGCGAAGTGCGAGGTGCTAAGTGCGAGGTGCGAGGTGGTGGGGCTGGGATGCCTACACCACCTCGCACCTATAGCACTTATAGCACCTCGCACCTATAGAACCGCGCACTTCGCACCTCGCACCTCGCACCTACACCACCTCCCGTATCTTTGTGTTGAAGCGAGACTTTCAATCGAGCAGAAATTTTGATGACAACGACAACCAAAGGCCGCGTTCTCGTGGCAATGAGTGGGGGCATCGACTCTTCCGTGGCCGCCGTGCTGCTGCACGAAGCCGGCTACGAAGTGGTGGGAATGACGATGAAAACCTGGGACTACGCCACGGCCGGTGGCTCGAAAAAGGAAACCGGCTGCTGCTCCCTGGATTCGATCAACGACGCCCGCCACGTGGCGGTCGGGCTGGGTTTTCCGCACTATATCATCGATATCCGCGAGGAATTCGGCGACCACGTGATCAGCCATTTTACGGACGAATACCTCGCTGGGCGCACCCCCAACCCGTGCGTGCTCTGCAACACGCACATCAAGTGGGATGCCCTGCTGCGCCGCGCCGACCAGTTGGGCTGTGCGTTCATCGCCACCGGCCACTACGCCAACGTGCAGCAGGATCCGGAAACCGGCCGCTACATCATCTCGAAGGGCCTCGACGAACATAAGGACCAGTCTTACGCGCTCTGGGGGGTGTCGCAGGCATCGCTGGCGCGCACGATTCTTCCGCTGGGCCACCTGCGAAAATCGGAAATCCGGGCAATGGCCACCGCGCGCGGCTTCCACGACCTGGTGAACAAGCCGGAGAGCTACGAAATCTGCTTCGTGCCCGATAACGACTATCGGGGTTTCCTGAAGCGCCGGGTGCCCGGCCTGGAAGCGCGCGTGGCCGGCGGGCGCTTCGTGCTGGCCGACGGCACTGAAGTCGGGCGGCACGAGGGCTACCCGTTCTTCACCATTGGCCAGCGTAAAGGGTTGGGCGTGGCGCTGGGCTACCCGGCCTTCGTGACCGAAATCCGTCCCGAAACGAACGAAGTAGTGCTCGGCACGCTCGAAGAACTTCGCAAGTCGGCCACGCGCGTCACGCAGCTCTCGCTTCATAAGTACGCGTCGCTGCTGGGGCGGGGCCGCATCCGGGCGCACGTCAAGGTCCGTTACAACGATTCCGGCGCTTTTGCCTGGATCGAACAGACGAAAACCGACGAGTTGCTCGTTACCTTCGAGCAGCCCGTCAGCGCCATCACGCCCGGTCAGGCCGCCGTTTTCTACGACGGCGACCAGGTGCTCGGCGGTGGCTGGATTCAGGCTGCCTGGCGCGAGGAAAGCGCTTTTCTGCCGCTGCCCGTGCTGAATGCCGTCGCCTGACGCCCTTCTGTCAACTCGTTTTCTTTCTTCTTTCCCTCTGTCTGCTGATGCCGTTTTTTTTCGTTGAATCCCGGCGCCCGGCGCTGCGTGGGTTGCTGCTGAGTGTCGTGCTGGGCGCCGCCGTGGCGGGTTGCCGCGAAGACCGCGACCCCGTGCCGCCGCCCGATCCCAGCGTCGCCGGCCGTGAGTATAGCCCCGTGGTGGTGGGCCAGTGGCGCGAGTACGCCGTCACCGACCATCGGTGGCAGGCCAACGTCGATTCCGTGAAGCGTTACCTGGTGCGCGAACGCGTGGACACGGTCTTCACGGGCGCCACCGGCGAGATCAACTACCGCGTGGTGCGCGCCCGCCGGCCGGATTCGCTCCAGGTCTGGCGCGACGATTCCACCTACGCACTTATACTCAACGCCAACGAGTTGCACCGCACCTACGCCAACCGGCCCGTGCTCGAACTCCTGTTTCCGATGCGCGAAGGCAAAAGCTGGAATCCGAATCTGTACAACGCCGCCGATTCGTCGTCGCGCGCTTATCTGAACCTGGGCCAGCCCTTCACGCAGCCCAATGGCCGGCGGTTCGAACGTGCCGTGCGGGTGCTGGACCAGCCCGACGTGAGCCTGATTCGCCGCCGGGAACTGGAACAGGTTTACGCCTGGGGCATCGGTCCGGTGTACCGGCATCGGGTGGTGATCGACTTCTGTAATGGGGATCCTGATTGTCAGTTGGGTACCGGTTATATCGTGCGTGGCCTGGAACGGGAAGAGCAGTTGATCAAGTTCGGAGGCCGACCCTAGAACGCCTTAGTTACTCGTGTATCATCACCTGCTCTGTTGCCTGAAAAGATTGAAAATCAAACTTGTTTTAAGCCGACTGGTGCTGTTTAGCGTCCTGGTTGGCGGCGGGCTGGTGGCCTGTCGGCACGAAGCCGACCCGCCGCCCGCCGGCACGGTGCTGACGGGGCAGGATTTCTACCCGCTCAGCATCGGCCACTACTGGATTTTTGAGGTGGAAGAGCATTTCTGGGACTACAACGTCGATTCCACCGTGCGCTACCAGGCCCGCGAAACCATCGATACCACGTACCGCAACGCCGCCGGTGAACTGACCTATCGCGTGGTGCGCGCCCGACGCGCCGACGACCTCAGCCCCTGGCGCGACGACTCCGTGTTCGCCCTGGTCGGCTCTTTCCAGAATCTGCGCCGGACGGCCAATAATCTGCCGTTGCTCGAACTGGTCTTTCCGGTACGCGCGGGCGCTACCTGGAACGCCAATCAGCTCAATGCCGGGGAGGAGCAGGTGCGGGCCTACGGCACGCCCGATGTGCCGTTCACAAACACCCGGGGCATTCGCTACGACAGCACCGTGACCGTGACCGACGACGTGGCCGACGACGCCAGCGACCTCATTCAACGCACTACCGTTTACGCCCGGCGCATCGGCCCGGTGTATCGCCGGCGCCAGCGCCTGCAATTCTGCAACACCGAAGAAGAACGCCGGATGCTCTGCCACTTCGGGGAGCCGATTCGCTCCACCGCGCCGCTCTATTACATCGCCCGGGGCCGCGAACGCTACGAAACCCTGCGCGCAACGGGCGTACGCTGAATGCCGTCTTTTTAGGCGGCCGTGCGTTACCTTCGGGGCACCGCTTTTGCGGCCACCTTTCACCTGCTTCCATTCCTGATGAAGTCACTACGTTTTGCGGCCCTGACGGGGCTGCTCGGCGCGGCGCTGCTGGGCGCCTCTACGGCTCCGGTTGCCGCCCAGGGTACCGTGCGGCGCCATTTGGTGCAGTTTCGCGATAAAATTGGGACGCCCTATACCGTGGGGCAACCCCAGCAGTTCCTCTCGGCCCGCGCGCTTGCGCGGCGGCAGCGGCAACAGATTCCGGTGGCTGCGCGCGACCTGCCTCCGTCGCCGGCCTACCTGCAACAGGTGCGCGCCCTGGGCGCCGAGGTGGTGTACCAGACCCGCTGGCTCAATGGCGCCATCGTGGCCTGCGATTCGGTGAAGCTGGGCCTCATCCGGGCGCTGCCCTTCGTTCGGGATGCTCAAACGCTGAACCGCCCCGGCCGGGCCGGGCGTCCGGCTCGGGCGCCCCGTGCAGAAGTTAGTGCCGCCCGCCCCGCTACCGCGAACCCCTACGGCAAAGCCTTTGCGCAGGCCGAGCAAATCGACGCCGTGGCAATGCACACGGCCGGTTTCCGGGGCGAGGGCATCCAGATTGCGGTTTTCGATGCTGGTTTCCCCGGCGTCGATCAGATTGCCGCCTTCCAGCCCCTTTTTCAGCAGGGACGCCTGGCTTCGACCTTCGACTTCGTGGGTAAGGACCGATCCGTTTACGAGCGCGACGGCCACGGCACGGCTACGCTTTCGTGCATCGCCGGCAACCTGCCGAATACCTTCATCGGTACTGCGCCGAACGCGACGTTCCACCTCTGCATCACCGAAGACATTTCGAGCGAACATCCGATTGAAGAAGGTAACTGGCTCATAGCGGCCGAATACGCGGACTCGGCCGGCGTCGATATCATTTCTTCGTCGTTGGGTTATACCACTTTTGATTCGCCTTCGCCGAGCTATACGAACAGTTCGATGGATGGCAACACCGCGCTGGTTACCCGCGCCGCCGACCTGGCTAGTGCAGTTGGGATACTCGTCGTCAACTCGGCCGGCAACGACGGCAACGGCGGTTGGCGCTACATCGGCGCGCCCGCCGACGGCGATTCGGTACTGACCGTCGGGGCCGTCGATTCCACGGGTATCTACGCGCGGTTTTCCTCACAGGGCCCCACGGCCGACGGACGGCTGAAGCCAAATTTGGCCGCTCAGGGTCAGGCAGCGGCCATCATTGGCGGGAATGGCTTTGTGTATCGGGGCAACGGCACGTCGTTCTCGTGTCCGATCCTGGCCGGAATGGCGGCGGGTTTCTGGCAGGCCAACCAAAACCTGACGGCCCAGCAGGTGCGCCAGTTCCTGGAAGCCTCCGGCTCGCAGACCAACAACCCGGACAATCTGCTCGGTAAAGGCATTCCTAATTTCCGGCGGGCAATGATCGCGGCCGGCAACCCGCTCGCTACGGCTTCCCCGGGGCCTGATGGGCGGGGAGTACCCGAACTGTACCCCAATCCGGTGCCGGGCGGTGCGTTTGGCCTGCGCCTGCCGCCGCACCTGCAACGGGTACCCCTGACGCTGGAAATCAGCGATGCCACCGGCCGGGTGCTGGAGGTGGAGCAGGTAACCGCCACCGCCGATACGTTCGTGGTAGAACTGAAAGGCCAGGTGCTGGTGAAGGGCATCTACTTCTGCCGGTTGCGGGCCACCAGTGGCGAAAGCCACGTCCTGCGTTTTGCCCGCGACTGAAAGCCGTAAATTTGCGGCCTCCGTGCACGCTGCGGACTTTACCCCGCGTTTAGGGGTAAAGTCCGCAGTTCGTTTTACAGGAAACCGCCGCCTATTTTTCTTTTCGCGCTTTGCTACTAGCTCCTTCGTTGCTGGCCGCTGATTTCGGTCATCTGGCCGCTGCCGTTACCACCTTACGTACCCCCGGCGCCGCCGACTGGCTCCATTGCGACGTGATGGACGGCGTGTTCGTGCCGAATATTTCGTTCGGGCTGCCCATCGTCCAGGCCATTCACGCCGCCGCCGGGCCCCTGCCGCTCGATGTACACCTGATGATTCAGGACCCGGGCCGCTACGTGGAAGCCTTTGCCGAAGCGGGAGCCGCCTCGCTGACAGTGCATTACGGAGCCTGCCCCCATCTGCATCGCGTGGTGCAGCAAATCAAAAAAGCCGGTTGCCGCGCGGGGGTGGCGCTCAATCCGCACACGCCCGTGGCGCTGCTGGCCGATATCGTGGCCGACCTCGATGTGGTACTGGTGATGTCCGTCAATCCGGGTTTCGGCGGGCAGCAGTTCATCGACCATACTTACCGTAAAGTGGCGCAGGCCCGCGCGCTAATCGTTAGCAGCGGCAGCAGCGCCCGGTTGCAGGTGGACGGCGGCGTGGGCGAAGGCAATATTGCCCGCCTGGCGGAAGCCGGGGCCGACGTGTTCGTGGCGGGCAGCAGCGTGTTCGGCACCCCCGACCCCGTGGCGACCTGCCACCGCCTGCGCGCCGCCGCCGAAGACGGTGCCAAAATGCGTCCTAAGGCAATTCCTTCCCTCTGATGCGGTATCTGCGTTTTTGGCTGCTGACCGGGCTGGTGGCCCTGCACGGCGCGGGCGCGTGGGCGCAGACCACTGCTACGGCGACGCTCAGCGGGCTGGTGCGCGCCGCCGATGGGGGTGCGGCCCTCGAACAGGTCGTGATCGGGGTGGTGGGCACCGGGGTCGGTACCCTCACCGACGGCGCCGGCGCGTACCGTTTCCGGGTGCCGGCGGGGCGGCCTCTTACCATTGAAGCCCGGCGCATTGGCTACCTGCCGCTGCGGCAAAGCATTGCTGTCCTGGCTCCTGGGGAGGCCCGGACGCTGGCTTTCACACTGGTGCCCGATGCCCAGCGCCTGGGCGATGCCACGGTGCGCGGTCGCAACGGCGCCAGCGATGTGCGCGAGCAGGCGAGCCTGATGCGGATCGATCCGAAAGTGGTGTCCACGCTGCCTACGCCGTTTGGTGAGTTCAACCGGGTGCTGGCCACGCTGCCGGGCGTGCAGGCCACCAACGAGCTGAGCAGTACCTACAACGTGCGCGGTGGTAATTTCGACGAGAACCTGGTGTACGTCAATGGGATGGAGGTGTATCGACCGTTTCTGGTGACCAGTGGTCAGCAGGAAGGGTTGTCGTTCATCAACCCGGATCTGGTAGAGAAGATCGAGTTCAGCGCCGGCGGCTGGCAGCCGAAGTACGGCGACAAGCTTTCGTCGGTGCTGGCCGTGGACTACAAGCGCCCGACGGCGTTTGCCGCGTCGGCCCAGGCCAGCCTGACCGGCGGCACCGCGCACCTGGAAGCACCCTCGAAAAACGGCCGCCTGACGTACCTGGGCGGCGTCCGGTACAAGGACTCCCGCTACGTGCTGAACGCGCTGCCCACGCAGGGTACCTATTTTCCCCGCTTCTTCGACGCCCAGGCTTATATCACGGCCAATATCGGCCCCAAGGAAAACCCGGGCCGCACCACGCTCGGCTTTTTGGGTAATTACGCCCGCAACAATTACCGTTTCGAGCCGGGCATCCAGGAAACGTCGTTCGGTACCATCAACAGCGTCACCCGCCTGACGGTCTATTACGACGGCCGCGAGCAGATGCGGTACGACACCTGGCAGGGCAGTCTGAACCTGCGCCACCAATTCACCGAAAATCTGAGCGGCGAGCTGATCGGGTCCTACGTACGGTCCGACGAACGCGAGTTCCGCGATACGGATGCGCAGTACTTTCTGGCGGAAGTCAATACCAACCCGGATTCGCGCGACTTCAACTCGAAAGTTCGGGAGCGGGCCGTCGGTTCGCAGTTTCTGCATTCGCGCAACGTGTTGCGCGCCCGCCTTGCCACCCTCGATGCCCGGACCACCTGGACGCCAACCGCTTCGCACACCTTTCGGGCGGGCCTGAAAGGCGGGCGCGAGCGCATCACCGACGAACTGCAGGAATACAGCTTCCTCGATTCGGCCGACTACGTCATTCGCCCCACTGCCCTTTTTACGACCCTTCGATTGCCATCCGAGCGTATCCAGGGCTATGCGCAGCATACCGTGGACCTGGATTCGGGCCGAACGCTCACCTACGGCGTGCGGGCGCACTATTGGTCGTTTTCGGGCCAGACCGTGGTTTCGCCGCGGGTGCAGTACAGTTGGCGGGCGCACCGCCGGAAAGCCGTTACGTACCGCGTGGCGGCGGGCCTGTACCAGCAGCCGCCCTTTTACCGCGAACTGCGCGACAATACCGGCTTCCTCAATCAGAACATCCGCGCCCAGCGCTCTTACCACCTGATTGGGTCCAGCATCTACGAATTCAAGCAGTGGGGGAGGCCCTTTCAGCTGACGCTCGACGGCTACGTGAAGTACCTCACCGACGTGATTCCGTACAACGTCGATAACGTGCGACTTCGTTATTTCGCCCGCAATAACGCCACGGCCTACGCCGTCGGGTTTGATGCCCGCCTCAACGGCGAATTCATCAAAGGCACCGAGTCGTGGTTCAGTTTGAGTGTGCTGACCACCCGCGAGAAGATCGATCAACCCGGCGCCGGTTACCCCACGCGTTATATCCGCCGGCCCACCGACCAGCGTCTGCAACTCGGGGCGATGTTTCAGGACCACCTGCCGGGCAACCCCAGCGTACAGCTCAACTTCTTCAACGTTATCGGTACGGGCTTGCCTTTTTCCCCGCCCGAGGTGCCCGCTTTCCGCGGCACCAGCGCGCTGACGCGCCTTTACTGGCGAACGGATATCGGCTTTTCCAAGCTCATCGAGTTCACCAAAGGCACGGCGGCGGTTCGGTTGCGCTCCCTGCGATTGAGTGCCGAAGTCCTGAACCTATTGGGCAAGAACAACCTGGTGTCCTACAACTACGTGCAGGACGTGAACGGCTTCACCTACGCCGTGCCAAACTACCTTTCGCAGCGCCTACTGAACGTTCGGCTGATGGCGCAGTTCTGAGTTCTGCGGCTTGGCTTGCAGGTCGCTTGCGACTCAGATTATCATAACGAATAAAAATTAGGAAAAAAACGGGTCAGACGAAGCTACTCAAGCTCCGTCTGACCCGTTTGCTGAACCAGAGACCGTTTATCGGTAACCTATTGACCGACGATCTGCGCCTGCATCCCGTCCATAATGGCAAAAACTTCGGTTTGCTCCTGAGCGCCTACCATATTAGTATCGAGTGACTTGCGAAGCTGTTCGCGCCAAATGGCAAACTCCTGGGGCGTGATGGCCATTCCGAGGTGCGCCATCACCATATTCATTCCGCTGTAAGTGGCGGGGCCACCGCTATTGGCACCAAGTTGGTCGATGAAGTGGCCACGCAGCCGTTCCAGGCGCGTAGGATCAGCGGAGCCGGGTAGGGTAGAGGCCAGTAAATCAGAATGAGTGCGTAGCAGCACCGAGCTTGGAGTGGCACATTCGGCGCCCACGTTGGCGATCAGTTGATCGACGATGCGGCTGATACCGTCAACTTTGCCCAGGCGCTCATAGAGCGTGGGGGTAACCGTTTTTTCTTCTTTTTTGCAGGCGCCGGTAGTCAGCAACGTACAGAAAAGGCCCACGAGGAGCAATCGGAAGGAGGAAGGTTTTTGCATTGAAAAAGAAGTGAATCAGAAAAATTAACGTGTTTCCGGCCGCTTGTTTAAGCGGTCGATTAGAATTTGCGCAGCATTTATTTTTAGACCTTTCGCTGTTGTCTATCAGCGGGTTGGCTTGCAGCTTGTAGCTGTTTAAGCCGCAATGAAAAATCGACGCAGATTCAGGGCAAATCGCAGGCGTTCGAGGGCCAGCACGTAACCAGCCGGCACGGGGCATTGCCGCGACGCGGCTGCCGGGCTTAGGGTGGCGGGTGGCAGGATCGCCAACGGAGTAGCACTCTGGCGGGCCAGTTCCTGGCACAACGCGTCAGCCGATATTTGGTCGGGTTTCCGGGCTACCGTCAGGCATTGCGACCGGGCGCTGAAAGCGCAGGCTGTCACGCCGGGTAGGGTCATTGCCAGTGCCTGTAAATGCGCGCCCTGGACGGGTGTCAATGTCAAGGCCGGAGTTCGGAGCGTGACGAATGCCACTGGCATCGCGAAATGGTGTAGCGCGGGGGCTTCCCAGTTAGCCCACAACAGGGTTGAAACTACTGCGCCAATCAGGAGGATTTTTGAGAATGAGAAGAAGGGAGCCGAAAATGGCGCAAAAAACGGCATTGGTTTCTGAGGTCAGTCCTTTTTTATCAAGGATTAGTCAAAGATCCGTCGTCGTTGGGTTGGCTCCTAACGTGATCACCCCAAAGCAGGCGCTCGCTCGGTGAGCGCCTGCTTTGGGGTGATGAACGAAAGCCGACAGCATGCTGCCTGCCGGGTATGGCGGGGATTAGCTTACTGCCGAATTTTCCACTGCGCCATTGCCAGTTTCATATCGGGGGCCAGTGTCGGGTAGGGGCTGACTTCTTCCTGGGTGGTGTTGGTTTGCTGCCCCAGCTGCATCGCTTTTTTGGTAAGCTGAATCGCCGTGCTGTACTCGTCTTTCTGGGCAAGCAGGCGGGCTTTTACCCAAGTGTTGTAGTAGTTCTGTTTGATCTTGATCGAGCGGTCGAGCAGTTCCAAGGCTAGTTCCGGTTCTGTATCATTCTTGACCAGGTATTCAGCACCCTGCGTCAGGATGAGCCAGTCGTCGGGCCGGGCGGTAGCAGCGGCCTTGCGGATATTGGCCACGGCGTGGCGAATGACTTCTACTTCGATGGGCACGGAAATCCGTTTCCGTTCCCAACTCAAGTCCAGGAAAGCGCTGGTCGGACGGACATTAGAAAAGCCGTAGCGCAGCGTTTCGGTGAACTCGCAGCCCGTCATTGCCACCCGGATGCGGAAAACGTCGGCTTGGGCATCGTAGCCTTCCGTTCCCCAGCGGGCTGTATCGCGGTTCAAAATCACGTAGCACGTCACCGAATCGGTGGGCAAAGTGTAAAACGCGTATTCTCCAGCCGGAATGTGCTGGGAGCCAATGGTTACATCGTCCGAGAACTGGATGCGGGTACTCTGGTTTGCGCCCGACCGCCAAACCTGCCCATAAGGTACCAGCTTGCCCCAGATAGCCCGGCCCTTGACACCCGGTGCGTGATACGTGACGCTGATATCCGTCAGGCCGACTACCTGCCGAACCTGCGAAAGGGGAGAAGCCTGCGGGAGGTTGAGTTGCGCGCGACAGGGGAGATAAATGGCAGCAGAGAAGCTGAAAATCAGCCCAAAAGTCAGCCGGAAGGCCAGAGAAGCGAGTCGGGTGTTCATAGGAAATAGAAGCAAAAAATCACGCCAAAAGACGTTGCGTGGTAAGCAAATTTACGGCAAAACCGCAAGCAGCAGCCCCGGACACGCTGATTACTTCAATGCGAACCAAGTAATTATCATAACGAAAAAAAATAAAGAAAAAACTAAACCAGCCTCCTCACCAACAAATGAAAAAATAGAGCGTCAAAACGCTGACTCCCGGGTAAAGCGCAGAAAACCGTGCGCCGCCACCGCATAACCGCCGATAATCACATAATCAACGCCCTGCTCGTGGAATAGGCGTAGCAGACTTAAGTACTCGTCTTCCATCAGCGGGGGTGGGCCAGGGGGGATTGGCGGGATTACCCTCGTAGAGTACTCGGGCGATGCGATACAGCTGAGCAACGACCGCCAGCCGTTCCTGCGCCGTCATTGCCCAGCGTTGCTGCCGTTGCCAGGTATCAGCAGCGGCCTTGTCGGTCGTTTTGAAGAGGAGGCGCGTCGATGGGGCAACGGGTTAGCGCCCCGCAAAGATGCCCCGAAAATCCACCGTTTTTTTCGCAGAACGGGCACCGGCGCTCCGAGAGGCAACAGTGGGGGGCGGCCTACCCGGCGGATGGCGTATTTCGGGCCGCCGAAGTACGCCATCCGCCGCCCCGTTGGGCGCGAAGGAGCTATTTTTACCCCCGAATCGTTGCTGACTGAATGCCCGCGCCACATCGGCGCGGGAAGCTGCTGCGCCCGCGCGGCGCCCCGTTTTCCTTCCTGAACCCCCAGTAATGGCCGAACTGACCGACGAACCGCAACGGATTATCCCGATCAATATCGAAGATGAGATGCGTGGCGCGTACATCGACTACTCGATGTCCGTCATCATCTCCCGCGCGCTGCCCGATGTGCGCGATGGCCTCAAGCCCGTCCACCGCCGGGTGCTCTACGGAATGAGCGACCTGGGTGTGAGCTACAACCGCGCCCACAAGAAGTCGGCCCGTATCGTGGGCGAGGTGCTGGGTAAGTACCACCCGCACGGCGACTCGTCGGTCTATGACACGATGGTGCGGATGGCCCAGGACTGGAGCCTGCGCTACCCGCTCGTGGACGGACAAGGCAACTTCGGCTCCGTCGATGGCGACTCGCCCGCCGCGATGCGCTATACCGAAGCCCGCCTCAAGCGCTTGGCCGACGAGCTACTCGGCGACCTCGACAAGAACACCGTCGATTTTCAGCCCAACTTCGACGATTCGCTTCAGGAGCCCACCGTGCTGCCGGCGCGTTTCCCGAACCTGCTGGTGAACGGTTCGAGCGGCATCGCCGTGGGGATGGCCACCAATATGGCGCCCCACAACCTGACCGAAGTGGTAAACGGCATCGTGGCGTACCTCGAAAATCCGGAGATCACCGTCGAGGGCCTGATGGAGTACGTCACGGCGCCCGACTTCCCTACGGGCGGCATCATTTACGGCCACGAGGGTGTGAAACAGGCGCTGCGCACCGGGCGCGGCCGGATTGTGATGCGCGCGAAGGCGACTATCGAAACCTACGGCCCCGGCGGCAACCGCGAGCGGATCATCGTCACCGAGATTCCGTACCAGGTCAACAAGGCGTCGATGATCGCCAAGACGGCCGAACTCATCAACGACAAGCAGATCGAGGGTATTTCGGATTTGCGCGACGAGTCGGACCGCGACGGGATGCGGATTGTGTACGAAATCCGGCAGGCCGACTCGGCGTCGGTGGTGCTCAACAACCTTTATAAGAAGACGCAGCTCCAGGCGTCGTTTGGGGTGAACAACGTGGCGCTGGTGAAGGGCCGGCCGCTGACGCTGAACCTGCGCGATCTGATCGTCCACTTCGTCGAGCATCGGCAGGAAGTTGTCATCCGCCGGACGCAGTACGAACTGGCCGAAGCCCGCAAGCGCGCGCACATTCTGGAAGGGCTGCTGCGCGCCCTCGATTACCTGGATAAGGTCATCGAACTGATCCGGGCCTCGCCCGACGGTGACGCCGCCCGCGCCGCGCTGATGCGCTTCTTCGACGACAAGCCGTTCAGCCGCTCCAAGCTCGGCCGGCTGATCGAACAGGATGCCACGGCCGCGCCCGCGCCCCTCGGCCTGACCGATGTGCAGGCCCGCGCCATTCTGGATATGCGCCTCCAGCGCCTGACGGGCCTGGAACGCGACAAGCTCGAACAGGAATACGACGAGTTGGCGAAGGCAATCGAGTACTTCCTCAACGTGCTGGCCTCGCAGGAACTGCGCAACCAGATCATCCGCGACGAGCTATTCGAGATGCGCGAGCGCTACGGCGACGCCCGCCGGACGCGCATCGAGTACGACGCCGCCGACCTCGACGATGAGGACCTGATCGAGGAACTGCCGATGGTGGTCACCATCTCGAACGCCGGCTACATCAAGCGCACCGCCCTGACCGAGTACCGCGAGCAGAAGCGCGGCGGCGTGGGGTCGCGCGGGGTGGCCACGGCCCGCGAAGACGATTTCAACGAACACCTTTTCGTGGCGTCGAGCCACGCCTACCTGCTGTTTTTCACCGAATCCGGGCGCTGTTTCTGGAAGAAGGTGTACCAGTTGGCCGAGGGCGGCAAGACCACGAAGGGCACCCATATCAAAAACGTGCTGGGCGACGTGCTGGGCGCCGACCCGGTGCGTGCGGTGCTGCCGGTGCGGGAGTTGAAGTCGGCCGATTACCTCGAAAACACGTTCCTCGTGTTCTGCACGGAACAGGGCGTGATCAAGAAAACGACCCTCGAAGCGTACTCGCGGCCCCGCACGGCGGGCATCATCGCGATCAGCATCAATGAAGGCGACCGCCTGCTGGACGTCTGCCTGACGAACGGCTCCTCGGATATCGTGATGGCCCTGCGCTCCGGCCGCGCCATCCGGTTTCCGGAAACCAATGTCCGCCCGATGGGTCGGGGCGCGACCGGGGTGCGCGGCATCTCGCTCCGCGTCCGGGCCGGTGCCGACGATGAAGCCGAGGAAGTGGACGCCGACCTGCCCGAAACGGACGAGCTGACGGCCGACGATGCCGCTACCCGCGACCGCGTGGTCGGGATGGTTTGCGTCAGTAACGCTGCCAGCGAAACACTGCTGGTAATCAGTGAAAAGGGGTACGGTAAACGCTCGGAAATAAGCGAGTACCGCACCACCAAGCGCGGCGGCAAGGGCATCAAGACGATGCAGGTCACGGAGAAAACCGGCGAGCTGGTAGCCATCAAGAACGTAGCCCCCGACGATGATCTGATGATCATCAACCGCTCCGGCATCACGATCCGGACCAGCGTGAGCCAGATTCCGGTGCTGGGCCGCGCCACGCAGGGCGTGCGCGTGATTCGCCTGACCGACGACGACGCCATCTCGTCGGTAGCCAAAATCGCTGGCGACGATAAAGAGCCGGAAGTGGTAGCCGAAGCAGTCGCTGAGGTAACGGCTGGGGTAACCGCTGAACCTGTTGGACCGACTATTGAATTGACGACCGAAGAACCGGCAGCAGGGGAGGAGTAGCATCCTCTTTTTCAGCCTTACGATGGCTTGCCGCTTGCCGTTAGCCGCTTTTTTGTTTCACCAATCAGACTCCCTCTTTTTTTCGAATGATCAGTAAATCCGTTGTGCTGGCGCTGGCGTTTTCAGCTGCCACCTTCACCACCGCCGTGGCCCAGCAGGCTGCCGTCACGAACGCCATAATGCTGAAGCGCGCCGGCACTTTAGACAAGGCCCGCATCGAGATCGACAAAGCCGTGCTGGACGAGAAGACCGGCGTCAAGTCGAAAACCTGGTTTGAGCGCGGGGAGATTTACTCCGGCATCATCGTCAGCCCGCTTTACAGCAAGACGGCCCCGGCCAACGCCACGCAGACGGCCTACGAATCGTACCAGAAGGCCATCGAGTTCGAGAAGGACGAGAAGAAGAAGGAGTACACGCCGCAGGCCCAGGCGAAATTGCAGGGCATCTACGGAATGGCCTTCAACGACGGCGTGAAGCAGTACAACGCCCAGGACTACCCGGCGGCGATCAAGTCGTACGAGTTGGCGTCGTCGATCAATCCGCAGGATACCTCCGCCGTATTGTACTCGGCGTACGCCTACGAAGCGGCCCAAAATGGGGCAGGAGCGGAGCAGGCTTACCGTAAAGTACTGGCAATGGGCCACAAAACCCGCCAGATCTACAGCCGGCTGATGACGATTTCGCAGACCACCGGTAAAACCGATGCCCAGCAACTGGAGGTGGTGCGTGAGGCAATGGTGGCCTACCCGAACACGGTACCCTATATGCTCCAGGAAATCAGCCTGATGCTGAAGATGGGCAAGGAGCAGGAAGCTATCACGAAGATTCAGGCGGCCATTGCGGCCGACCCGTCGAACTCGAACCTTTACGCCGTGCTGGGTTCGCTCTACGACAAGATGAATAAGCCAGAACTGGCCGTGGAAACCTACACCAAAGCCATTACGGCCGACCCCGCGAACTTCGATGCCCAGTTCAACCTCGGCGTTTACCAGTTCAACAAAGGCGCCGACCTCATCAACAAGGCCCGCAAGATGAGCGCGGCTGAGTACACGAAGTCCGGCAAGAAGACCGAAGCCGACTCGAAGGCCTATTTCGAGAAGGCCATTCCGTACTTCGAGGCCGCCAATAAGCTCAAAGCCTGCGAGCGTAGCGTGTTGCAGCCGTTGCAAAAGGCGTACGTGTCGATCAATAAACTTGCTGACGCCGAGCGCGTCCAGAAGCTGACCGACGACTGCGACAAAACCGCCAAGAAGAAATAGGCGCGACGGAGATCAAATTGAAACGGGCGTTCCTCCAAACGGAGGGGCGCCCGTTTTTGCGTTGACGGCTCTGCCGAACCCGCCATCTACTGCGGTTCGGTAAGGCCAGCTTGGCCCGACGGTAGGGTGGCTTGCAGGTGGGCTACCCTTTCCTCAATTTCTTTTCGTTCATCTTGCGCTGACGCTGGCAGTAGCGCCAGTGCCTGCTGGTACCAATAGAGGGCGTCATAATAGCGCCTTAAGCTGTCATACACCTCTGCTACCAGTTGGCAGATCTTGACTAAATCGTCGGTGTAGCCGACTTCCTGGTGCCAAATTAGAGCTTCGTAGTAAACTTCCAGTGCCAAATGATTTTGCTCTAGTACAGCATACGTCGTTCCCAGTGAGCGGAAGGCTTTGGCTACCTTCTGGTTATTGCTGGCTTTTTTGTGAGCCGTTAATGCCAGTCTAGCATTTTCAATAGCGGGTTCCCACTCCCCTTTCCAGCCATAGGTATGACTTATCAGCAATAAGCGGTCAGCTTCTAACGCGCCCTCTAGATAGGTTTTGCCTCGCTCAAATGCCTGAAGCGCATCGTCGTAGCGGTGCTGAGTAGCGCGTAATGACCCCACGGCAAGCCAACCTAAGCCTATTAACTCGTTGCTGGCTCCTAGCTGGGTTTGTAAGCCGATAAGTTCAAGGTTAATACTCTCGGCTTCCTTGCGCCTGTTGGCCTTAGCGTATTCGGTGGCCAGTAATGCGAGCGTGTTTGCCTTTCTTTTCAATAGGCGCGGTGTGTCTTTTGTACGCGCCTTTCTGATTTCGTCATTGATTTTCTTGGTGTCTTTCTTTAGCTGCCAGATTCGGCCCTGATTAGGCTCAGATGCTGCCTCATTCATCACCCGATCAAGCAGGCCAGCATCGACCATTGGCCGCACCGCCAAATCCCCAAACCGGTGCTTCACCGTCACCCAGTCCCACAAATCAGGGGCTTCGCGCTGGAGCTTGCGGAAGAAGACGGCGTCGCTCCACACCACGATGATGTAGGGCACGTTACGAAACAGCAGCTCGCGCTCCAGATTGAGCTGCGCCGTCAGGAGGGAATGCTTCAACTCCCCATCTTCCGTGACGATGAGGCTGTTTTCCAGGCCGTGGACGTGGACGACGTAGCGGACGCGCGGCGCCTGCTGCACCTCGTGCGGCAGCCGCTCGGCGAGTGCCCGCAGCAGCGACGTGACGGGGTAGGGCGTCAGGTCGATGCGGTGGTGCTGATATTCGGGTAAGTCCTGCTGTAACTGGGCTTCCAGTTCGGTCTGGCGCGGCAGGCTGTCGCACTCCATAAATACCACCGTGGGGTGGTCGCGGTCGTGGAGCGTGAAGAGCAGCTCTTCCCACGCAGTCGCTTCCTCTTCCGGGACGCCGGTGAGTGCCATCAGGCTTGGAGCTCCGGGAAAAAGGGCCGCAGCAACGGGTTGAGCTTCAGGTGGCCGTTGTATTTGAGCACCACCAGTCGCAGCAGCATATCGCGGACGGCTTCGTTGCCGAGTTCCAGCTTATCGAGGCCACCGCGCAGGGCCGCGACGTGCCGCTCATCGAGTACTTGCCGTAGCTCGCTGCCGAGGGCTTTGAAGACGGCTTCCGCCTGCGGCAGGGTGGCCCGGTTGCCGCTCGCCTTGATGATGACCTGATGCACGATGCGCAACAATTGCCGCGCGCACCCGCCCGACTGCAACACGCACGCATCGAGTACGCCGGCCTCGAAGAACGTGGGTTCGTCGATGCGCTTCCCGACAATCTCCTTGAAACACTCGTTGGCTTTGCTGCCCGGGGCACCGAGCTGAATCATCGGTACGAGGAGCTGATTCGGGAAGTCATTGCCCGCCAGCCAGCGCATCTCATAAAACGAGCTGATGGGCACGGCGATGAGCAGGTTCACCTGCAAGGCTTTCAGCAGGTGCGCATTCTGCACGAACAGGTATTGGTACACCTCGAACTTGAGCTTTTCGGAGCCGTCCACGATCAGCAGCAGGTCGCGGCCCTGCTGGGCTTTTTCGACGGCACCGCGCACATCGATGAGCAAGCGGTTAATCTGGTCGATGACGGCGAGCGTATTGCGCCGCACGTTTTCCCGGATCCTGGTCGAGGTTTGGTTCGTCCCCGCGAACACGGCTTTGGCTTTGGTGGCAAACTTCACCCACCAAAAATCGAAGCCGCTTTCGCCTTCGGCGCTCAACTCGGTCTCGAAGCTCTCCCGCATTTCCTCCTCGATGACCTTATCGGTCAGCAGTTGGCGGGCCAACTGCTCCAGCGCCGCGCGGCTGGTGGGCAAGCGGCGCTCCTCCACGGTCTGCGCCAGCTTGATGATCATCCACACGAAGAGGTCTTCCGGCTGAAAGGAGCCGTACTCCATCTCCTCTTCGATGCTCAGGAAGACGGAGCAGTAGCGCGTCGGGTGGTCCAACTGCCGGTGCAGGCGCCGCAGCTCGGTGGTTTTGCCGCAGCCCCGGTGGCCCGACACGATGATGGTGGTGTAGTCATAGGTGACTTCCTCCAACGGACCAATCTCGTCGTCGGCCTTTTCTATTCCCAACGTGAACAACACCTCTTGCCGGAAGTCCTCCGGCCGCACGGCATCCAGGTTCACGTACAGCTGATCCCGAAATTGCTCCGGGTCCGGCTCAAAGTCGGGCTGCGTCACGATGCGCGCCTGCTGCTTGGACTTGACGGGGTAGGAGTAAAACGACATAAGCCAGGGGGGAAAGCACGACAAAGGTCGCCGATTCTGCCAAACCTTCGACTTTCTCGCAGGGCCTGCTGGTGTACCAGAAAGACGGCCGCGCCGGGCGGTGGTATTTCCAGGGTGGCGGGCAACTGCTCAAACCGGGCGCTGCCGCCCACAACCTGGGCCACCACACCGCCACCCTGGCGCCCGGCGCCGACCTGCTGCGGGCCGACCTGCCCGACGGCCGCGCCCTGCGGCGGCGCGTGGTGGTGGAATGACGGAGCGACTGCGTGACTGGCGCGCGTTTAGCGCAGTTTCCGGACTCGCTGTACGCGCCCCCGGAGGGTGCGGATTTCCCCCCGTCAGCCCGGCGTCCTGACGGGCGCACGTTGAGGCCGTAGGCCGTAGCAGGAGGGAGGGTGACGCCTGATGGAACCGGTACAGCCTAAAAAAAATAATTTTCTAACCTGTACCACTTGGTACAGGTCAGAAAATTATTTTCGGTTGACCTGTACCTTCGCCCCATGCCGCCCGCCCGCCACGTCCCCGCCCACCCCCTGCTGGTGGCCGCCCGCCAGCACTACGGCCTCACCCAGGCCGAGGTGGCCCGCTACCTGGGCCTGACCACCGAGCAGGTGCGCAGCGCCGAGCTGGGTCGCCGCCGGCTAAGCCCCGCCGCCGCCCGCCGGCTGGCCCCGCTGCTCGACCACCTGCCGCCGCCGCTGAGCGTGGGCCGCCCGTTGCCCGCCCTGCCGGTCGGGCCGGTGGCCCCGCTTTCAGCGGCCCAGGCTGCCCAACTGCGGGCGCGGCTGCGCCGGGTGCGCCACGTGGCCCAGGAACTGGCCGACACGCTGGCCCGCACCGACCGCCTCGCCGCCGCCCACCACCAGCAGCGTCGGGGCCTGGCCGCCCTGCGCGCCGTGCTGCTGCCCGACCCCGCCCGCGACGGCCCCAGCCCGCTGCCGCCCGACCCCTCCGTGGACCCCGCCCAAGCCGCCGACTGGCTGACCTGGCTCGAAACGGCCCCCGCCCGCCGCCCCCCGCCCGCCGCTCCGCTGGCCGCCCACCACGCCCTGCGCCAGCGCGTGCTGCACGAGGAGGCCGCCGGCCTGGCCGCCCTGCTCGGCGGGTAAGTCTTGGACTAGTCACTAGTACAGGACTTACGCAGGTGCACGGGTTGCT
>JANPLI010000142.1:0-45892 GCA_031426455.1 Hymenobacteraceae bacterium
GCCGCAACGCGGCGCGCAGGCGGGCAATATTTTAAAAAAAGTTGTGACCATCTTCTCCCAACCCCTTCCTTCGTGAGCCGCTACGAATTCATCCGCGATCACGGGACGGCCTGGCCGCTGGGACGCGAGTGCCGGGTGCTGGCCGTGAGCCGCCCCGGCTACTACGCCTGGAAGGCGTGCCCAGCACCGGCGGCCGCCGACTGGCACCCCGCCGCTTGCGCGCCGAGCTGGAGGCCGAAGGCCACCGGGTTGGGCGGCAGGCGCTGCGCACCTAGTTACCTGCCAGCGGTTTGCGGATACTCTGCACCCGCCCCCAGCGCCTGCGTACCACCCAAGTCGACCCGGACCATCAAGTCAGCGAAAACCGGTTGCTCCACCGTCCAGCTCTCACCGCGCCGAATCAGGTGTGCTCAAGACTCGCAATCGGGTGGGCGACATCACCTACCTGCCGCTGGCCGGGGGGCGCTGGTGTTAGCCTTTCATGCTTTACGCTTGCGGTACAGCCGGCTTTGGCTTCGCTGCTTCTTCTACCCGCGCCAGTATCCGCCGGTACACCTCCCCCGACAGGTACTGCTCGGCGGCGCGGCGCAAATCGGGGTCGCCGAACACGCGGGAGAAGACTTCCTCATTGCCTTCCAGCCGCTCTACGAACAGGCCCTCGAACATCTTGCGGAACGCCAGCGCGAAGTTCTCTTTGCTGTTGGCCTGCGCTACGTCCTGTAGCTGGGTGTTCAGGATGGCCGTCTCCACGATCTGGTCGAAGAAGAGCTGGTCGGCGGGGAGGAATTCGGTGCCGAAGCGCTCGTTGAGGCGGTCGATGAGCAGCGAGAGGTTGACGGCCGCGTCCTGTACCCGGCCGGTGCCCACGTCGGTGGGGCCGTAGAGCGGTTCGGGCTCGCCGGTTTTCAGGTTGATGGAACCCTGGCTGAGCTGTTCGAGGCGGTAGTATTTCAGCGCCACGTCATCTTCCACCGGGTAGCGCTCGTCGGCGCCGGTGCGCGGGAGCTTGGTGAGCAGGAAGCGGCCGTACGTGTGCAGCTTCTCCAGGTCCGAGTCCTGGTAAGGAATAACCTGCGCCAGGAAAGTGTACAGGTTGCGGAAGCTGGTGAGGTTGCCCTTGAACAGATCCTGCTCGGCGTCGGGCAGCTGCTTGTAGCGGTCCACGGCCTTGTCGAGCAGGGCGTTCATCCGCTGGTGGTCGGTAGGCGAGGGGTTCAGGCGCTCGCGGAACCAGATGTCGCAGAAGCCATCTACTTCGGCCGGCTCCCAGACGCGGGCTTCGGTCAGGCGGTGTTGCAGGTCGTAGAGGTGGTGCGGGTCGGGCTGGCCGGTGGCGGCGGTGCGCTCGTAGTAGGGCTTGAAGGCGGCGTAGATCTCCTCGGGGTCGTTGACAAAATCGAGCACGAACGTGTCGGACTTGCCGGGGGCGATGCGGTTGAGGCGACTCAGCGTCTGTACGGCCTGGATGCCGGCGAGGCGCTTGTCGACGTACATCGTGTGCAGCAGCGGCTGGTCGAAACCCGTCTGGTATTTGTCGGCTACCAGCAGAATCTGAAACTCGTCGGAGGCAAACCGCTCGGGCAGTTCGCGCTCGCTGATGCCCCGGTTCATCCCCGGCTCGGTGTAGGTAACGGTGGGTAGATCAGGGTCGATGACGCTGCCCGAAAAGGCCACCAGCGATCGGATGTCGGTGTAGCCCTTCTCCTTCAGGTACAGATCCAGCGCCAGCTTGTAGCGCACGGCGTGCAGCCGCGAGCCGGTGACCACCATCGCCTTCGCCCGCCCGCCGATCTTGTGGCGGGTGGAGGCGCGGAAATGCTCCACGATCACTTCCACTTTCTGCCCGATGTTGACGGGGTGCAAACTCAGAAACCGGGTGAGGGCGGTGGCCGCCTGCCGGCGGGGCACCAGCGGGTCGTCCTCGATGGACTTGATGAGGCCGTAAAACGCCCGGTAGGTGGTGTAGTGCGCCAGCACGTCGAGGATGAAGCCCTCCTCGATGGCCTGCCGCATACTATAGAGATGAAACGGCGGCCGGCCAGTGGCGGGGTCGGGGGCGTTGAAGACGGCCAGCGTCTTGTACTTGGGCGTGGCCGTGAAGGCGAAGTAGCTCAGGTTGGCCTGCCGGGGGCGCTTGAGCATCTCGCGCACCAGCGCTTCGCGGGCGGCGGGTGAGAGGCCATCATCGTCCAGATCGAGCAGCTGCTCGGCCAGCGCGGCTTCGATGCCGTCGGCGTTGAGGATCTTGCGCAGCTCCTGCGCGGCCTCACCGCCCTGGCTGGAATGGGCCTCGTCGACCACCACCGCGAAGCGCCGGCCCGCCGTGGCGAGCTGCACCCCCTGCCCCTTGCGCGCCAGCGTATCGATGGCCTGCGCGATGTACGGAAACTTCTGGAGGGTGCTGATGACGATGGGCACGCCGTCGGCCAGCGCGCGGGCGAGCTGCTGGGTGTCTTCGTCGATCTTCTGCACCACGCCCTGCTTGTGCTCGAACTGGTAGATGGCGTCCTGAAGCTGCTGGTCCAGCACGCGGCGGTCGGTGATGACTACCACCGTATCGAACACCTTGCGGTCCTCGGCATCGTGGAGGGAGGCGAGCCGGTGGGCGAGCCACGCGATCGAGTTGCTCTTGCCCGAGCCGGCCGAGTGCTGAATCAGGTAGTGGTGCCCCGGCCCCTGCGCGCGGGCCGCCGCTACCAGCCCGCGCACGGCCTGGAGCTGGTGGTAGCGCGGGAAGATCAGCGTCTCGCGGCTCTTGCTGGTGGTGGTGCCATCGGCGAGGCGTACGCTGGTGGTGGTGGTTTGCAGGTGCAGAAAGCGCGCGAGCAGGTCGAGCAGCGAGTCGCGCTGCAACACCTCCTCCCACACGTAGGCCGTGCGGTAGCCCGCTGCCACGGCCGGGTTGCCGGCCCCGCCCCCGTCGCCGCGGTTGAAGGGCAGAAACGTGGTGTCGGGGCCGCAGAGCTGGGTGGTCATCCAGGCGGTGTCGGGGTCGAGGGCGAAGTGGACCAGCGCCCGTTCCTTGAACCGGAAGAGCGGCGCCAATGGGTCGCGCTCGTGCTGGTACTGCCGAATGGCATCCGGCGCGGTTTGGCCGGTGAGCGGGTTTTTCAGCTCCAGCGTCACCACGGGCAGGCCGTTGAGGGCCAGCACTACGTCCACGCTTTGCCCCGGCTGCTTGGGGTTGTAGTGCACCTGCCGGTGCACCCGCAAGCGGTTCAGGGCGTAGGCGGCGCGCGCCTCCGGGTTGAGGGTGGTGTTGGGGGCGAAGTGCGCGAGCCGCAGCGTCTTGCCGAAGCACTTGAAGCCGTAGCGCAGCACGTGCAGCGCGCCCTTGCTAAGCAGCTCGCGGGTGAGCGTTTCGAGCAGCGTGGTTTCGGCGGCGGCGCCCAGGATGCCGGCCAGGTGGTCCCAGGCGCGCGCTTGGGTGCCCTGCACGAACGCCACCACGTCGGCCCCGAACAGGCCGCGCGCGGCGTCAAACGGCGTGGTGCCGGCTTCGTAGCCGCCGGCCGGGGTGCAAAGAGCCGCTTCTACGGCTTCCTCGAAGCGGATTTCGCGGTGTTTCATTGGTGAGGGAGGGGGGAGCTGTCCGAGTAAGTGTCCGAGTAAGTGTCCGAGTAACTGTCCGAGTAACTGTCAGGGCTACTTGAATGCGACCTGAATGCTCGCACGATTCAAGTAGCGGTTCAAGTAGCCCTGACCGTTACTCGAAACGTTTCGAGTAGCCGACCAAACGTTTCGAGTAGGTTTCAGCCTGCATTCAGCGCACGCACGTTTGAAAGCTACTTGAATCGTCGGGACACAGGTAATGTCCGAGTAACTGTCGGAGTACTGTCGGAGTACTGTCGGAGCAGATGCCTGGTAGCGTTCAAAAGCTCATTCCGTTGATTCGTCAGTAGGCGTATGCTCAGCAGGTAGTTGAGCCAGTATGACGCCGACGCGCAAAAAACACTTGCCGCCCGGGGTGCGATGGACGCTCTCGCTGGCTTCCACGTCGATGATGAGCAACCGGTCGGGGTGGCCTTGCTGGTTGAGGCAGTCGAGGGGGCGGGCAGCGCTCCGCACGGGCGGCTCGGCAAAGTCGCGGCCGGCCTGCAACCAGTCGTTGAGGCGGCTGGGCGGGGCGGTGTCGATGCCTTCTACCCGGCCGCCGTGCAGCCCGACCACCAGCCGCCCGCCGTCGGCGTTGGCGAAGCCGATCATCCATTCGGCCAACTGGGCCGCGCTGATGCGCTGGCCCTTGCGCTCAAACCACTGCGTTTCGCGCGTCGTCAGCAGGACGTCCAGGTCGGGCAGGGCGTCGGCCGGCTCGGGCGCGTCGAAGAGGCGTAGCTGGTGGCGGTCGGGGGTGGAGGTAAGCGGTTGCGGCAGCTGTTTCATCGGCGGGCAGGGTATTTTCCGAAAGCTAAGAAAGAAGCGACCCACTGGCGCCCAACCCGCGCCTGAGCGGGCACCCCCGGCAGACGGGGCACGGGCTGCGGCCGGTAAAAGCCAGCGCAGCGCCAGAGCGCCAGCCGTAGTGCGTGACGATTCGCCTTTTCCATGGCCTTCGTCAAGCAACTTGCTTGACGATTCGCCTTTTTCGGGAGCTTTGTCAAGCAACTTGCTTGACGATCCGCCTTTTTCGGGAGCTTTGTCAAGCAACTTGCTTGACGATTCGCCTTTTTCGGGAGCTTCGTCAAGCAACTTGCTTGACGATTCGCCTTTTTCGGGAGCTTCGTCAAGCGCTACGACGGGGGGAGCCACCCCCCACCGCGCCCGGCAAAAAATCAGGCACCCGTTACAGCGGCCGTTCCTTGGGGGCTCGCACCCGCCGCCCGCACATCAATCCGCCCCGTGACGGCCGCCGTGATCAGCGCCGCGCGGTACTCGCGGAGCTTGGCGATGTGATTTTCAATCATCTTGCGCAACTCCATCAGCGGCTTCTCTACAACCGCCAGATGTTCGACAAGCTGCTTCTGTTCCGTAAGCGGCGGTACGCAGATCGCCAGATTGGCGATCTGCTCGAAGTTGAGGGCGTCGCGGGAGATGCCTTGCTCATTCTGGAAAATCTGGCTCTGGCCGATAGGGCTCGCCAAGAACTTCCACAGAAACACGGAGTCAATCTCGCTCGAATCAGGACGCAGAATGCAGACGTGCTGATTGACATTGGCCGGTCCTAATTCAGGGCCGGCCATTGCTACGCGACCTAGCGATGCTCCCGTAATGTTCAATAGCACATCGCCCGACCTGACCCGTGTCGAACTCATCTCTTCGTCAACCGTCGGCTCGATGAACGCGACGTCAGAAAGCTCCAGCCCGTCGAAATGAATGTTCTGACTGCGGAGAAAAGTGACGCCAGCCGAGACGTACACATCCGCGCCGCCTTTGGGCGTTTTGCCGCTGCCCGTTTTTGAGGTAACGAACTTCAACCGCTTCACCTCCCAATGCGCCGGCACCTGCCCGAGCCACGGCACCCCGGATGCTTTCAGCGGCACGTCGGGCACCAGCCCGCGCGTCACGGCGCGCGTGATGCGGGCGGCGCGCTGCTCGGCCAGCAGCGTCAGCAGGGCTTCCTTGCGGGCGATGAGGCCATCGAGGTGCGCCGTGCGCGCATCGAGAAACGCGGCAATGGCGTGCTGTTCGGGGAGCGGGGGGAGTGAGAGCGGGAAGTTTACCAGGTCGTCCATCTCGATACTGTCCACCGTCGCTGAGATTTTGGTGCAGAAATTCAGCACTTCCGATTGCATCCCTTTCAGCAGCAGTGCGAGGTAATTAGGCAGAATTTCGGGCATCGGCGTCAGCGCCTTCATATCCTGATTCAGCGTGACCTCTACCGTATTAATAGCGACCGGTAGCGTGTGTTTCAGAATCCCCGACCGCACGACCAGCAGCACCGAATTAGGGGCGACTAGCTCCGTCGAGCTACTAGCGACGGCCAGCGTCGTGACATAATCCTCGGTCTTGGTGATGCGGTCGGCCTTCATATCCTTCGGCGAAACCCACGGGAGTGGGCCATCCCAAAACTCAGGATTATTCGTCGAAGGGGTACCTCCACCCCGAATGGATTTGACCAGAAACTTCAACCGCTTCACCTCCCAATGCTTGGGCACTTCGCCGAGCCATTCCACGCCGGACGGTTTGTACGCGTCGTACTTCTTCATACCGTCACCTCGGCCAGCATTTCCAGGATTTCCTTTTCCAGCCCTTTGATATCGGCTTCGATTTCGGGCAGCTCGCGCGGCGGCTCGTAGGCGTAGAAGTGGCGGCTGACGGGGATTTCGTAGCCCAGCCGGGTGCGGGGCCATTCCACCCACGCATCGGGCCAGTGGGGGAGCACTTCCCGCCGGAAGTAGGCTTCGCAGTGGGGCTGCACCAGCGCCAGCAGGGCCGTGGGGTCGGGCGCCTTGCCGTCGGCGGCGTTGGTATAATCGTATGGCAGCCGTTGGGGCGAATCGGGCGGCAGCGGCACCAACTCGGTATCGCGCAGCTCGGGGTCGGGCTCGGGCTGGCCGTTGGGCAGGTAGCAAATGTCGGCCGTGGGGTCGCGCTCGCTCAGGGCCGTCAGGATGGCTTTTTTGAGCGGCGCCGGCACCTTCAGGCCCACTTTTTTGAAGGCGGTGGCCAGCACGGCGTCAAACTCGTCGCGGTTGCGGTACACGCGCTCGCTCATCAGCTTCCCGATGGCGACCATCACTTCCAGCTGATACATCGTGCCGGCCGCCACTTCCTCCGCGTGCGCCGCTGACCCAAATTTCTTCTTGCTCAGGCTGAATGCCTTGAACGCCGCCGTTTCCGCAACCCGCGCCCGGCGCTCGGCCGTCACCTGAAAGTTGAGCCGCAGCGGCCGCTCGATGGTCAGGCGCAGGTAGCCGAAGGCGCGGTTGTCGAAGATTTTGGCGCACACCACGTCCTTTTCCTGGCCGTCTACCAGCACCCGGGCGGTGGTGCCGTCCTGGTAGGCATCGTAGAGGCGCACGATGTCGGCGATGTGGTCGGGCTTGCCGCCCAGGCCGTCGCCGATCTCGTGGCGCTTGTTGCCCTGGCTCTTCTTCATCTTCACGTAGTGGCGCGTGGCGTCGAGGAGCTGCACCCGGCCGCGCCGGTGCTCAGGCTTGCGGTTGCTCACCAGCCAGATGTAGGTGTTGATGCCCGTGTTGTAGTAGAGCTGGTCGGGCAGCGCCACGATGGTATCGAGCCAGTCGTTCTCGATCACCCAGCGCCGGATATTGCTCTCGCTCGGCCCCGGCTCGCCCGCAAACAGGGGCGAGCCGTTGAACACCACCGCGATTTTGGAGCCCTCGCCACCGTCCGGCGGCGCCGGGTGCATCTTGCTCAGCATATGCAGCAGAAAGAGCAGCGAGCCTTCGTTGATGCGCGGCAGCCCCGGCCCGAAGCGCCCGCCGAAGCCCAGGCGTGCGTACTCGCGCTCTACAGTGGCCTTCTGCGGCTCCCACTTCACCCCAAAGGGCGGGTTGGCGAGCATATAATGGAAGCGCTCGTCGGGGTGGCCATCCCGCGATTTACCGTCGCCGAGCACGTCGCCAAACGCGATGTGGTTCACCGGCTCGTTCTTGATGAGCATATCGGCGCAGCAGATCGCCCACGACTCCGGGTTGTAATCCTGCCCATAGAGCGAGAGCTGCACTTTCGGGTTCAGTTCGCGCGTGTACTCCTCGCTCACCGACAGCATCCCGCCGGTGCCGCACGTGGGGTCGTACACGGTGCGGGCCACGGCCTTGCCGCTCGTGATGTCCTCGTCGTGGGCGTAGGTCAGCGCCGCCATCAGCCGGATGACTTCGCGCGGCGTGAAGTGGTCGCCAGCTTCCTCGTTGGCCTGCTCGTTGAAGCGCCGGATCAGCTCCTCGAATACGGCCCCCATCTGCACGTTGCCCAGCACATCGGGGTGCAGGTTGATCTGGTCCGACGTAAAGTCTTTCAGGATGATGAAGAGCCGGTTGGTGTCGTCGAGCTTCGGAATCTGCTTTTCGAAGTCGAACCGCTGAAACACCTCCCGCACCACCGGCGAAAACCCGTTGATGTAAGCCACCAGGTTCGGCACCAGCCCTTCTGAGTCTTCCAGCAGCTTCTTGAACGTGAAAGGGCTGGTATTGTAGAACGGCTGACCAGCCGCCTTCAGCAAGGCGATATCGATGCCTTCGGGCGAAATCTTTTTCGTCTGCAATTCTTCCCGGCGCTTCAGTACGGCCGCCTTGGTCGGCTCCAGCACGCAGTCGAGGCGCCGCAACACGATCAGCGGCAGCATCACCTTGCGGTACTCCGGCGGGCGGTACGGCCCGCGCAGCTTATTGGCCAGCTCGAAGATGAAGTTGACCAAAGTGGAGTGGGCGTTAGCCGGAGTAGCCATTCGAGAACCAGTAGCGTGATGAGTCGGGCTGCAAGCTACGGGCGTTCCTTGGGTCTGGCAAACGCAGCCTCCTGAATGCGGGAGCGAACCGACCCGGTTACAGGAAGATACTCCGCCGTCAGCGTAACCGCTCGTAACCCGTTGTGGCTTCAGGGCAAACGCACGAAGGGGTTATTCCCCTCAAGCCGGAAGCCTAACGGGTCCCGGAGGGACCACCTGCCGGTAGAAAAAGGACGATTGGGGGCTCCAAGCGGTCCCGTAGGGACTACCTGCGTCGCACCAAGCGGTTCATCAAGGGCGCCAAAAACTTCGTGCGTTTGCCCTGTTGTGGCTTCCTGTAACCGGCTGTTACAGGTTGTAACAACGGGTTACGGCATTCGAAAAAGCGGCCCGGATGCCGTCCGGGTTAAGCTGGCAACTATTTCCCTTCCAGCCTTACGAAGGTGTGACGGTACGCGCCGATCTGCTGCTGTCCTTCTGCTACCAGCGCCCGTGGTGGGACTTTTCGTCAGACCAGCGAAAAAAAATTTGCCAGGACCGTAAGCGATAGTTGTCCCGTTCTCGAATTTTGTCCTAAAAACTGTCCTACGGAAAAGCAAAACCCCCTCAAGAGCGTCCTGAGGGGGTTTTATGCAGAGAAGGAGGGATTCGAACCCCCGGAGGTTTGACCCTCAACGGTTTTCAAGACCGCCGCAATCGACCACTCTGCCACTTCTCTGGGTGATGCTGGGGCAAAAATACGGCGCCGCGCGGGGTTTGGCTACACTTGCCGCCGAAAACCGTAGGGGCAGTGCCGGCAACCGTTCCGGCAACAGTGCCCGCGCCGCCGGTGATACTGCTCCGTGAAGACGAGGTAGCCTTCGGGGGTGTAGTAAAAATCGCCGGCCAGCAGCGGCGGTGGGGGCGGAACGACGGGGCGCGGTGGCGGCATTGCGGGCGCAAAGGTCGGGAGGGAAGGCGGAAGCGGAAAGGACGCCAGGCACCCCAAAATCGCCCCCGGCCGGCGGGCGTATCTTTGTAAGAGGTCGCCGCACGGGGCGCGCGGCCCGCGCTTTACTTCCCGCCAATCAATGTCCACCGCCGTCCTCGACCAGCCCACCACTGCCGCCGCACCCGCCGCTGCACCCACCACCGCCAGCCAGCGCCTGATGGCCCTGGAAGACCGCTACGGCGCCCACAATTACCACCCGCTGCCGGTGGTGCTGCACCGGGGCGAAGGCCCACTGATGTGGGACGTGGAGGGCAAGCAATACTTTGACTTCCTGTCGGCGTACTCCGCCGTCAATCAGGGGCATTGCCATCCGCGCATCATTGGGGCGCTCACGGCGCAGGCCCAGACGCTGACGCTCACGAGCCGGGCGTTCTTCAACGACCAACTCGGCGCGACCGAAAAGCTGCTCTGCGAAACCTTCGGCTACGACAAGGCGCTGCTGATGAACTCCGGCGCCGAAGCCGTGGAAACCGCCCTGAAACTGGCCCGCAAGTGGGGCTACGAGCAGAAGCTGATTGCCCCAAACAAAGCCGAGATTCTGGTGGCCGAGGGCAACTTCCACGGCCGCACCACGGGCATCGTTTCGTTCAGCACTGACCCCGATTCCACGCGCGGCTTCGGGCCGTTCGTGCCCGGCTACAAGGTGGTGCCGTACGACGATCTGGCGGCCCTCGAACAGGCGCTGCGCGAGCATTCAGACCGCATCTGCGCGTTTCTGGTCGAGCCGATTCAGGGCGAGGCGGGCGTTTATGTGCCCTCGGAAGGCTATCTCTGGCACGCCCACCAGTTGTGCCGGCGCTACAATGTGCTGCTGCTGATGGACGAGATTCAGACCGGCCTGGGCCGCACCGGGCAGTTGCTGGCCAGTTGCCACGAAGGCGTCCACGCCGACGTGCTTATTCTGGGGAAAGCCCTGAGCGGCGGCGTTTTGCCGGTGTCAGCGGTATTGGCCGATGACCACGTGATGCTCACCATCAAGCCCGGTCAGCACGGCTCCACGTTTGGCGGCAATCCGCTGGCCTGCGCCGTAACCACGGCCGCGCTGGCCGTGCTGAAGGACGAAAAGCTGGCCGAAAACGCCGCCCGGCTGGGCGAAATCTTCCGGGCGCGGATGCGCGCCGTGATGGCCCGTCGCCCGGACCTGATCACGACCGTTCGGGGTAAGGGCCTGCTGAACGCGGTCATCATCCGGGAAACCGAAGACGGCCGCACCGCCTGGGACGTATGCGTGGCGCTGATGGAAAACGGCCTGCTCGCCAAGCCCACGCACGGCGACATCATCCGGTTCGCGCCGCCGCTGGTGATTTCCGAAGCGCAACTGAACGAAGCCTGCGATATCATCGAGCGGGTGCTGATGGCGTTTTAAGGTCAGCCGCTGATCGCTTATTCTTTTTCCAGCACCAGCACCACTTTGTTAAAGTTTGCGGCGGCGTTGACGACCGAACGGAACGTTTCGAGGTCTTTTTTGGGCCAGTAAATCTGGTTGTAAGCCTCGCGGATGCGGAGCGTGACGGTGCGCCCTTGTTGCGTTCCTTTGGCGTGGAAGAAGTAGGCTGGCGTAGGGTCGGGGCTGCTTTGCGCGTCAATGGTTGCGTCGCTCAGATTACGGACGCGGTAGCCCGTCGGCACGTCAAAGGTGATTTCGCGGTCGTAGTGGCGGTTGAATTCGTTCTCGATATCGAACTGCCGGTCGTCATTCCGGTACATCTCCGACTGTGGCCCGATCAGTTCGCCTACCTTGAAAAGGTAGCGGTTGCCGGCCCTGGCCAACAGTGCTGCCGACTTGACGGTGGCCGTGATGGTGAACGGGTGGTCGAGGGGATTCTTGTCGGTTTCGGTGTTGCTGGCTTGCAGCTTCTCAAACGCGGCATCGGGCACACTCCCTTTGACGAAGGTGTGCAGCAATTCCGTGCGCTTTTCCTCCGGAATCAGGGAAAAGAACGGCTGGAATGGCTGGCAGCTGTAGCCGCTGAGCTCCTCTTTGATTTCCACCGTGCCGGAAGCCATATCGTCAGCGAACCGCACCTTGATGGTATGGTTGTGCGCACTTTTCGAAGCCGGTAGGGGCGTGATATCACGCACCGTACCGACTCCGGTCTCCACTTCGCCCAAGCGGACGATCTTGACGAACAGGCCCTGCGTAGCGGTCCATTCGGCGGGTACCATACCGTAGCGGAACGCGAGCTGGCCCGGAGCCAGGTACTGGTCGGTCGCCGGGAAGAAGAAAAGGTAGTGGCTGAGCCAGCTCCAGGTATCGAATGAGCCGTCGAACGGCGCCTCGGAGCGGTCGGTGGTCACGACCAGCTCGCTGTCAATGCCCATCAGCTTAAACAGGCCACCCAGCAGCCGGGTGAAGCCCAACTCAGACGTAACCCGGGTTTTGAGGACGGTGGTCAGGTCCGACGAAGCCGCTTCGTTAGCCGTAAACGAGGTTTTGACAGCCAACTCCACGGCTTTTACGCGCGCGGCCACATCGCCGGAAGCGGGTACGTTGAGGTCTTTGAGAAAGCGGGACAGGGCCTTTTGCTCCGTTTTGGTCAGCTGATAGACCTGCTGATGCATCAACTGCGCGGCCTGCGCCCAGGTGAACAGCCGTTCGCGGCCACGCTTGTTGGTGTACGCCATTTTGAACTCCAGCCGGGTGAGCTGGGCCTGTAAACTGGAGAACGGCTCCGCGTGCGCCGCGGGCACGTGGTCCAGGGTCACCCGGATGACGTGCTTGCCGCCGATGATGCTATCGCGGGGCGCGGGGGTGCCCGCAGGGGCGTGGTAGAGCTTGGCCTCGAACGTAAGCCATTCGGGCGATATGATCTCAACGGTTTCGTCGCGCGTGGGTAGCGATGCCTGTAGCTGCTCGCGGCCGAAAGGCTTGGGGGCCTGGTCAACCAGGTAGAGGTATTCAATCTCGCAGCCCGGCTCTACGCCTTCGATAGCGAACACCTGGAAGCCCCGCTGGCCATCTTCATCCTTCAGCTCCTTCAGGTTCGTTCGGTTGGCTTCGGTCACGATACCGTTCGGGCGAACCGTCCGCGACTTGAGCACCAGCAACCTGGCGCCATCGGGTAGCGGAATCGCCAGCTTGTTGAAGGCTTCAATCGCATCGGTCGAGTTGACGTGTACGATGCGATGCGTCAGGTGGTACTGGTGCAGGCCGGTGCCGTCCGGGGCCTCCGCGTATTCGCGTACGCTCAGGTCGCGCAGCACCACGGCCCCTTCTTTAGCGTCCGCCTCGTTGAGGGGGTGGGGCTTCGGCTTGGCCGTCCAATCGTAGGTGGCGTAGTTGAGGCCGGGCGGCACCGTTTGGGCACGGCTCCGTGCGGGGGCCGCGAGCGCAGATACCAGTAAGCCAACCTGCACCAGGCGGCGGGAGAATAGCGACACAGTAAAGAGCGTAAGTAAACCAACGAACGGGCAAAGCTACTCCGGCAGCTCAGGCTTTCTTGCGCTTCAGCACAACGGTTTGCTGGTAAGCAGCCGTGAGCTGGCCAATCAGCTGATTCCAGTGGGCGAACGCCGTGGGCGGCAGCAGCAGATAGTGGATCGTGACCTCGCAGTCCTGCACCACCCGGTTGCCCTGACGCTCGTAGCGAATGGTGTACGAGGCCAGCGAATCCTGCACGGCGACCGCCGGCGGCAACGACGCTACCTCATAATCGGCTGGTATTTCCAACGCCGTGCGGGTGTGGTTGGTGGAGGCAAAGTCGTTGGTGCGCGGCAGGCGCCGGGTATTGGCGTCGATGCGGTCGTTGGCCAGCGGTTTTTCCAGGTTCAGGTTGACGTAGATTTCGTCGTCCAGGCGCTGTACGTAGTCCTGTAGATGGTAGGAGTAGCTGAGCTGTAACGGTTTGTCCGCATCGGTCAGGTTGCCCACCTGGTAGGTGGCAAGGGAAAATTTATTGTTGCCGCGCTCCAACAGTTGCTGCATCTGGCGACTTTCCCGCATCTTGTCAAGCCCGTCCAGCGCATGGGCGGTGCGTTCGCGCACGAACCCCGTCAGGGTGCGGGTGCCCGTGCCTTTGAGGCCATTCCCGTCCAACTGCACGGTCGAAATATCCACGGACTGATTCTCGGCGGCTGGCACCACCGGCACCGTCGCGACGCGAAAGTGGGTAGCGTCGATTCCCAGCAGGGCTTCTTTCCCCTGAATCATCGAAGTGGGCATTCCGAAGCTGGTGTAGCGCCCGGTGGCATCCAGGAACACGTACTTGCCGGGGGCCGATTCGTAAGCGGCAATCATATGATTGTTAACGCCGGGCGTTGCCAGCTCCTCGTAGCGATAGGGCAAATCGCGGGTGCCAATCCAGGCCAGATACGACGGTAAGCCAGCTACCTGGCACATCTGGTGCGTGAGGTTCGCCATATCCTTGCAATCGCCGTAGCGATCCGCGAATACTTTATTGGCCGTGCTCGGCACGAAGCCCCGTAATCCGTTTTCGAACGCGATATACCGTACGTGCTGCTGTACCCAGTGATAGATCTTTCTGGCGCGCTCGTCGGGGCTGGTGGCGCCGGCCACCAGCGAATCGACCACCCGCTTCAGGGCGGGCCTGGGAGGCTCATCGGTGTTTGCCACGAAGCCGGCGTACATCGTGTACAGTTCGTTCACGCCGGCAAGCAGCTTGCGGGGCTTACCCGCCACGGGCACTTCTTCAATCAGATACACGATGTGCGGCTGATGCCAGGCACCGGCGGGGGCATCGTCGTCGCGCGGAGCAGCGGGCAGGTTTTCGGCCACCCAGCGGTAGGTGGTGGTGTTGCCTTTGTCCTGCCGGGTGAACGTGACGCTGCCTGGCGCCACGTGAAATAGCTTGTACGATAGCCGGGCGGCGCGCGGCAGCGTAATCGCCAGTTCGGCGTGGCACGTCGGGAGGTACGAGCCCAGCTGAAACGGTACCACAAACCGCGCGTCTGGGTGCCGAACGGTGTAGTCGGTGACCGTGCGTACGCCCGGCGCGACGGCCGGAAACGTAAACGATACCTGCCGGGCATCATCGAAAAACACCCCTGGGCGGATGTCGAACTTATCGCGAAACTCCCTCACCTTCAACTTACGCGTGCTCTTGCCATCGGGCACGAGGGAGTACGCTTCTACGGATTGCAGCCGGTTGAAATGCGAGCTGTACACTTGATCGCGGGCATACCCCGTCGACTGCTCGGCCAGATGCAGGAGGTCATAGTGATGGCGCGCGACTACCTGCACGGAGTCTCGCACGACTTCAACCGTCAGGTCCTGGCGGTAGTCGAGGATGACGGCCGCGGTGCCCGGATACTGCTGCCGGTAGTGCGTGAGTTGCGAATTCTGCGGAGCGGCTTGCTGCGCGCGTACTCCCAAGGGGCTGCTTAGCAGGCCGGTGGCTAATAGGCAATGGGTGGCCAGCCAGCGCCAGTTATTTGCTGTCATAAAGGTTGCCGCCCCAGTAAATGTCGACGCGAGTGGGCTTGCCTTGCGCGTCGTAGGTAGTCGTTGGTCCGGTTTGCACCCCACAGCGGTAGGTCGCCGTGCGTTCCAATGTTCCATCCGGACGATAATAGCGGCATACGCCTTCTAATTCGCCGCAACGGTAGTTTTCCTCCTCCAGTAGCTTGCCTGAAGGGTAGTACGTCACCAGTGGACCTTCAAATTCATCGGCCACGAAACGGCAGCGGCGATACACGTGGCCTGAGCTGTAGTAAAAAACCCGTTCCCCTTCCAGCAAGCCATTACGGTATGTTTCCTGCGCCGCTGGCTTCCCATTCGGGAAAGTCGTTTGAACGACGCTGCCTGCTGGCGGCACCAGCGTGAGCGCACCGGTTGGTTTCCCATCGGCCCCGGCCCCGCGGTAGCCTATCAACTCACCGCGCACGAACTGCTTCTCCATTAGCAACTCACCCGCGTAGTTGCTGTAGCGCGTGGGGGCGTCACGTAAACCATCTTTATATTCGTCTTCACGCACTACTTTGCCACTCAGCGCATAGGCTACCCACGTGCCGTGGCGCTCACCGTGGAGGTAACGGCCCTTCTCGCGTAGCTCACCACCAGGCTCGTAGGTTAGCCATTCTCCTTCCATCTGACCGTTCCGATAGGTTCCTTTCTGCTCAACCTGCCCGGAAGGGTAGTGGCTGAGGTAAGCGCCGTGGCGGCGGTCGAGTTTTGTTTCGGCGGTGGTTTCGACCTGACCATCAGGTAGCAGCCACGTGGTGAGGCCGTTGGCATCGCCGCAGATGACGGTTATCCGCTGCCGCACCCGTCCGTTGGGGTAATGCAGCTCATACTGGGTGGTGGTGGGCTTCAGCGCAAGTTGATCGAGCACGCCGCCAGTCGAGTCGAAGTTGGTGACGTTCAGCAACCAGCCTTTTCTGATGCGCTGTTCAGACATCGTTTTGCCGCCTGGGGCCACCGTACGCACCAGCCCGTTCAGCTCGCCGTCGACATACTCGCTTTCAGCCTGCAGCTTGCCGTCAATGTAATAAGTCTGCCAAATGCCCTGTTGTTGCCCGGCGCGGTAGTAGCCCGCCTGCGCCACTTGGCCATTGACGTGAAAGCGTTGGTAAGGGCCATCCGGCTGGCCGGCGGTGTAGTGCTGCCGCGTCTGCACCTGGCCGTTCGCGTAATATTCTTCGGTGATGCCCTGGAGCTGCCCCTCGGTGAAATGGCGCACCTGATGGAGCGCCCCGGAGAAGTACAGCGTGCGCCACTCGCCTTCCATCTTCCCGTTGCGGTAGGTGCCCGTACCCAGCGGCGAGCCGTTGTAAAAATAAGGTTTGGTGGTGGTGAGGCCACTCTTTTTGATCGGTTGCTGGTCGAGCAGCTTGCCCGTGAGGGTGTTGTAATAAGTCGCCTGCGTGACGCGTCCCTGCACATACTGTAACTCAGCGAAAGTCCGGCCCTCGTCGTCACAGTCCTTATAGGTGCCGTTCAGCTCGCCTTCGGCGCCGTACGTCTTTTCGTTACTAAGCTTTCCCCAGCGGTAGTATTGCTTCCAGAGGCCGATGCGCTTGCCGTGCTCGAAAGTGCCGGTTTCATCCAACTGGCCGTTATCGTGGTAGGTCGTGTAGGGTCCGTGGAGTTCGTCCTTATCGTAGGCTCCTTTGCGTTCCAGCGTTTTATCGGCGTAATAGACCTCAAATGGCCCCTGGAGCTGATCAGCGACGTACGTTTGGGTGTATTCTAGGCTACCGTCATCATAAAATCCCTTCTCCTCGCCGGCCCGCTCCCCGTCGCGGTAGGTGGTTTGTTTACTCAGTTGGCCATTCAAATAATAATTTCGGCTGTCGCCCGTAATCTTGTCGTTCTGGTAGGGGCGGATTTCCCGCAGTCCGCCGCAACGGGAGTTTAGCCTGGCTTCGCCTTCCGCCAGGCCGTTGCGGTAAGTGGCTATTACCGACGGCACCCCGTTGTCGAAGAACTGCCGCAGCGGCCCGTCCAGCTTACCGTCCACGTAGGTGGCCTCTTTCGCCAGTTCGCCGTTGGGGTGGTAGAAGAGCCAGCGGCCGGTGCGCTCGCCGGTCGCCGAAAACGTACCTTTCGATAGCACCGCCCCGTCGTCGCTGATGATCAGCCATTCGCCGCGCTGTAGCACGGCGTTCGGCGGCTGGTTCTGGCCTTCGCCCAAGCCATCGAGCAGGTCATCATTCCCGAACCAGGCTTTCGCCCGCACCTCGGGCATCGTGCCAGCGATCGCCTGCTGATCACGCAACTGCAGGAGCGCAGGCGTTACGGCGCGACTCATTTTCTCTATTTTGCCTTTATTGGCCGCCGTCCAGTCGGCTCCCTTCGTATTGGTGGCCGATGAAAGCGTCAGGTACGTAAACGCCGTCAGGTATTCTTCCTGTTGGAGCACTTTGATCAAAGGCCCGTAAGCCCGGCCCCAAAAATCGTTGACTGGCAAGGTGGTAGGGAATTTCTCGGCCAGCAGCTGGGCCTGACGCACGATGTTGGCGTCGAACTTCACCTTGGTCTTATACTCCTTCCGCAGGGCGACCTTCGACGAAATGAGCAGGTCCAGCTCTTCGAACGGCGTGTTCGGACTGATGGGCGCAATCCGGTCGTTCCGCCACGTCTCGTCCGCGTTGGTTGCCAGTTGTTCCACCACCAACAGGGCCGTATGGCTACGTGACGTGCTGGGTTCAAGGGCCAGAAAAGTCAGCAGGCCCAGCATCGCGTGGGCTGGATGGTTTTGCTGCACTTCCAGATACCCCATCAGGAGATGCGAAGAGGCGTGCAGCGGCTGTAATTCCAGCGAACGCTGGATGCTAACCAGCGCCGCCGCCATCTCTTTTTGCTGAAACTCGAATATGGCCTTGTTGAACCACAACGTGGCGGCGTAGGGATACCGGCGTAACCCTTCCGCATAAGCCGCCCGCGCCAGGTCGAAATGCTGCAGCGTTTCTTGCGCCGAAGCCAACGTCGTGTACAGGTGCGGCGAATACACGCCGTAGGCTGTCGCGCGTCCGGCAGCGGCTATTGCCTCTTCACTTTGCTTGTTGGCCTGATAGCTCAGTGCCAGCTCGACCAGTGCCCGGGGATAAATAGAGTCGCCGGGGGTGATGGTCGCATATTGGGCGATGGCGGCGGCATACTCCCCCTTGTCGTGCAACGCGCTGCCCTGTCGTAGCGTGGTCAGCCCGTTGACGGGCGCAGCGGGCGGCGGTGCTGCGGGCGCCGTCTGCGCCACACTGAAATGGGAAAGCGCCAGTACGGCCAGCGCCAGTAAAGTCGGACGTAGGGAGAGAGTAGTCAAAAGGGAACGGGCGGGAGGCGGGACAGCAGCGGGTACGACCCCGCGGCAACAAGTTTCTGCACAAATCTACGACCTGCTACGTAGGTTTTTAAAGTGTTTTTTTGACAATGCTTCTCTCGTCGGAACGAGGTTTCCGTCGCTTGGTAGTGCTTTGTAGTTCTTCTGCCCCAGCGCCAGCAGGCTATCCGAAAGACGCTCGTTGGCGCAACGGGCGGAACTGCGGTGGTCAGTAGCACGGAGCCCCTTTCAGTATCTTTACCTTACCAATTAGCCGCACCAATCAATGCCTTTCTACCACCGCCTCGGCCAGATTCCGCCCAAGCGCCACACGCAATTCCGGCAGCCCGACGGGGCGCTTTACCACGAAGAGCTGGTCGGGACGCTCGGCTTTTCGGGCGTCTCGTCGCTGCTCTATCACCGGGAGCCGCCTACTAAAGTCAGTAAGTTGGGCACGCCGACGCCGTATGGCCCGGTAAAGACCGACGTGCCGCTACAACCGGCTCACTTGACGCCGTTCAAGGGCGAATCGACCGGCGACGACTACCTCGACGCCCGCCGTTGGCTGCTCATCAACAACGACTGCCGGATCGCCATCTGCCTGCCCACGCAGCGGAAGATGGATTACTACTACAAGAATGCCTTGCAGGACGAGGTGGTGTTCGTCCACGACGGCGCCGGCACCCTCATCACGCCGCTGGGCACCATCGCTGTCAAACCCGGTGATTATGTGGTGATTCCGCGCACCATCATTCATCGCTGGGAGTGGGAAGAGGGCACCGTACGGCTGCTGATCGTCGAAAGCGCGCACCCCATCGAAACGCCGCGCCGCTACCGCAACCACTTCGGCCAACTGCTCGAACATTCGCCGTTCTGCGAACGCGATTTCCGCGCGCCGGAAGCCCTGGTGCAAGAGGAGGAGGCCCGCGAGTGGGTGGTCAAGATTCAGAAAGAAGGCCACCTGCACCACTACTACTACGACTTCTCGCCGCTGGACGTGGTGGGCTGGGACGGCTACTTTTTTCCGTACGCGTTCTCGATCCACGACTTCGAGCCGATCACGGGCCGCATCCATCAGCCGCCCCCTGTACACCAGACTTTCGAGACGGCGGGGTTCGTGATCTGCTCGTTCGTGCCGCGCCTTTTCGACTACCACCCGCTGAGCATTCCGGCGCCCTATAACCACTCGAACGTCGATTCCGACGAGGTGCTGTACTACGTCGAGGGCGATTTTATGAGCCGCAAGGGCATCTTCCGGTCGTCGTTCACGGTCCACCCCAGCGGCCTGCCGCACGGCCCGCACCCCGGTACCTACGAGGGCAGCATCGGCAAGAAGGAAACCCACGAACTGGCCGTGATGATCGACACGTTCAAGCCCCTCTACCTCACCGAAGCCGGCCTGGCGCTGATGGACTTCAACTACGTGCTGAGTTGGAACCCCGCCAAAGTGCAGCACCCGCCCACGGCAGCGGACCTGATGGACTAATGCCGCTGAGGCACTCCGTGCGGTGGCATCCAGCGAAACAGGCGCGCGTCAGCACGTTGAGCTTCCGCGTCTTCTGCGAAACCTGCCCGGTGCAGCACGGCTACTGATGCAGCATTGTCGGGGTCCGTTTGCGCGAAAACCTCGCGCAGTCCGAGCCGGTTGAAGCCGAATGTCGTCATTGCCACGGCTGCTTCCGTGGCGTAGCCGTGGCCCTGAAACGCGGGTAGCAGGACGTAACCGATTTCGCCGCGCCCGTCGGCAAAGCCCCGGTAGAAACCGGCCGAACCCAGCACTTGGCCGGTAGCGCGCAGGGCCAGCGCCCAGTGAAGGCCGCGCCCAGTGGCTACCTCTTCCGCGTAGATACGGCGGCGCATCGCCTGCGCTTCAGCCAGCGTTTCGGCCCGCCGTCCCTCGAAAAAGCTGATTGGCAGCAATGCGGGCACGTCGGTTGGCCGCACCCGCCGCAGGATCAGCCGCTGGGTGTAGATACAGGGCTGCTGCCCGGTAGCCAAAGGCAATGAAAAATCAGGAAGCACGGTGGTATGTCATCAACTTTAGCCATCAGGAGCTATGGTCCGCCACAATTACCCAGTGGCCGGCTTTGCGCTCGAACAGCAGCGTGAACGCGCCACCCGCCGGGCCGCCGGCTTTCGCCGTTCGGGCCAGCGCCCAGCCGCCTACCACGAACGCCGCCCGTCCGCCGGGCAACACCCGCACCTGGTGGAGCGTGAACGTGAGCCGTCCCATCCGGGCGGCATCGGGGTAACGTTTTCGGTAGCGGGCCAGGGTGGCGGCGTAGCCATAGGTGGGGCCGGCGGCGCCGCCCACGAAGACGAGGCTGTCGGAAACCCAGTACCCGGCGCGCATATAGGCTGCCACGTCGCCCCGGTTCCAGGCGGCGGCTTGTGCCGCGAGGACGGCGCGGAGCTGGGTTTCGGTAGGGGGCGCGGCGGGCCGTAGCCAGAGGAAGCAGATCAGCAGGAGGGTAGGCATCAGCGGAAAACGTGGGGGAGGCGTAAAAATAGGGCTCTGCCGTTGGATGGGCCCCGGTCGTGACCGGGGTCGATATCATCCCCCGCTGCATCGGTTCCGGTCACAACCAGGGTCGATACCGCCCACCGCTGAATCGGTGTCGGTCGTGACCGGGGCCGCTGTCACCCACCGCTGGATCGGTGCCGGTCGTAACCGGGGCCGATACCGCCCACCGCTGAATCGGTGTCGGTCGTAACCGGGGCCGATGTCGCCCACCGTTGGATGGGCCCCGGTCGTGACCGGAGTGTTTTCAGCGGACAGGGCAAACGCACGAACCCAAATGCCAGCCTTGTTCGGCTTTATTTTTCATTTTTCTTCGCGTCTTGGCGTCTTTGCGGGAGATTTGAAAGAAGAGCTGGCCTACAAGCGTCTCAAGGGGTGGCTAAAACGGCTTCGTGCGTTTGCCCTGTTCAACAGACGGTCACCCCGGGAATCATCGGCGCCGGGCCGTACTTTCACTCCCGATGACACGCGCTTTCTACCGGAACCTCTTGGGTACTTGGTTGGTGGTGGTCGGCTTCGTCGCCGTCGGCCAACCCGCTTTCCTGCCGAACCACGGCCAATGGCCCGCCGCTGTGCGGATGCGCGCCCCGGTGGCGCCGGGCCTGACGCTCTTTCTGGAACGCGACCGCCTGACGTGGCTCCGCTACGACGCGGCGGCGTTCGGCGCGGCGGCGCATCGCACCCGGCCGAACGGTGGTACGGCCCCCCGGAAACCGTCCGTGCCAGCCCACGCCTGGGCCGTGGATTTTGTGGACGCCGACCCCGCCGCCACGCCCCAGCCCGAAGGCGCGCCTTCTGCGGCCAGCTTCCACTATTTCCTCGGCGCCGACCCCGCGCACTGGGCGCCCAACCTGCACACCACGCCCGCCGCCCGCTACGCGAACCTCTGGCCGGGCATCGACCTGAAGCTGCACGCTTCCGCGGAAGGCGCGTTCGAGTACGACCTCGAAGTGGCGCCCGGCGCCGACCCTGCCCGCGCCGCGCTACGCTACCGGGGGCTGAAAAGCGTTCGGCTCGACTCCCAAACCGGCCGTCTGCACCTGCTGACGGCCCTTGGCGAGCTGACCGAAGCCGCGCCCGTGGCCTGGCAGCCGCTTGACGACGACGACGGTAACGCGCCGCCCGCCAGCGCGCGCCGCGTGCCGGTGCCGTGCCGGTTCAGGCTGCGCGAAACCCCGGACGGGGCGGTGGTGTCGTTCGTGGTGGCGCCCGGCGCCTGGGACCGTGGCCGGCCGCTCGTCATCGACCCGGTGCTGGTTTTTGCCACCCATTCGGGCGCTTCGGAACCCGTCTGGGGGCACACGGCGACGTACGACGAGTCGGGCCACCTCTACGCCGCCGGGCCGTCGTTCGGCCCCGGCTACCCGGCCACGCTGGGCGCTTTCGATCTGAGTTTCAACGGCGACGCGGGCAGCTATGAGCGCCCCGACGTGGCCATCAGCCGCTACGCTCCGGACGGGCGCCGGCTGCTCTACGCCACTTACCTGGGCGGCTCCGGCGCCGACTGGCCCCACGCGCTGCTGGTGAATCGCCGGGGCGAGTTGCTGGTGCTGGGGTCCACGGCGTCCGCCGATTTCCCCACCCGCAACGCCTTTCAGCCCCGCTTCGGCGGCGGCTCGATGGACCTGTTCATCGCCCGCTTCGACTCCACCGGCGCCCAACTGCGGAGCGCCACCTACGCCGGCGGCACCGCCGACGATGGCCACCCCGACGAATCGCTGCGGTTTTTCTACGGCGACACGTACCGGGGCGACCTCGCCGTCGATTCCCTCGACCGCGTGTATATCGCCTCCGCCACGGCTTCCGCCGACTTTCCGTACCCGTCCGGCACCACCCTGCGCCCCCCCCCCGATGCGCGCGGCGCGGCGCTGGTGCTGCGCCTCGCGCCCGACCTGAACCGCCTGGAATGGGCCGCCGGCCTGGGGCGGCAGGCGGCGGCTTATGGGTTGCTGGTGCCGCCCGGTGGCGCGCCCTACATCGTGGGCACCACGTTCGCGGCGGCCTTTCCGACGACCCCCGGCACCCTGGCGCCCGAGCCCGGCAGTGCCCAGCAGCGCGACGGCTTCGTGGTGCAGTTGGCCCCGGACGGCCAGTCGCTGCGCGCGGCCACTTACCTGCGCGCCCCGCCCGGTGTGGTGGGCGCCGAGTGGCCCGCCCAACAGGCGTTTTTTCTGCAACCCACGCCCGGTAGTCGCGACGTGGCGGTGCTGAGCGCCGCTACCGGTTTCTACCCGCGCTCGGCCAACACCTGGGGCCAGGACGGCGGCGGGCTGGTGATGCAGCGCCTGACGGCCGACCTACGCACCGTGCGCTGGCAAACTACCATCGGCCAACGCCTGACGGCGGGGATAGACCTCAGTCAGGGGCCCATCACCGACAACCTCGCGCCCACCGCCTTTCTGGTGGACCGCTGCGGCGCGCTTTACTTCTCGGCCTGGGGAAATACGCGGGGCCTGGCGACAACCCCAAACGGCGTGCAGCGCACCACCGACGGGCAGGATCTGTACCTGGCCGTGCTGGAACCCGACGCCACCGCCCTGCGCTACGCCACGTACCTGGGCGGGCACTCGCCGACGGAATTTTACGAGGAACACGTGGACGGCGGCACGAGTCGTTTCGACCCGCGGGGGCGGGTTTACCAGGCCGTTTGCACGAGCGCCGCACCGTTCCCGACCACGGCCGGGGCGTGGTCGTCGGCGAACCAGCAGTTGCCCGGTATCTACGACGAAGTGGCCTTCAAGCTCGACTTCGAGCCGCGCCAGGTGCGGGCCGTGGCCGGGGCCACCGCGGCCGGCGGTGGGCCGCTGACGGACCTGGAAGCCCCCGCCACGGTGCAGTTCACGAACCAGAGCAGCACCGCGCCGGGCACCACCTTTCAATGGAATTTCGGCGACGGCTCGCCCACCTCGCCGGCCGTGGCGCCGGGCCATACCTATTCGCTGCCAGGCACTTACACGGTCACGCTCATCGTGCGCGACTCCGCTGCCTGCGGGGGCGCCGACACTACGCGCCTGATCATCATCGTGCGCGCCAACGACAGCACCGATTACCTGACCTACACCATTTGCCGGGGCGATTCGGTGCGGTTCGCCGCCATCACGGCGGCGCCGGGCTCGTTCCGGTGGTCGCCGGCCGACCGCCTGAGCAACCCATTCGCGCCGGACCCCGTGGCGTCGCCGCTGACCACCACCACCTACGCCGCCACCGGCACGCAGGGCAGCCCCGCGCGCCGCAACACCTGGCAGGTGCTGGTGACGGTGCTGCAACCCGATTCCGTAGCCTTCACCGCCGAACCCGTCTGCCTGCCGGGCGGCATCGAGGCTAACCTGCAACTGAGCAGCGAACTGCGCAACGTACGGTGGCAATTCGGCGACGGCACCCCCGACGTGGCCGACGCCCGCACCACTGGCCGGACGCACTTCTACGCGCACCAGCCGCCGGGGCGTACCTACACGACCGTCGTCACGGGCCTCGATCGGCACGATTGTCCGATTCGCCGCGAAATCTCGCTCACGACGGACGCGCTTTTCATCCCCAATATCATCACGCCCGGCGATGGCAACGGCCTGAACGACACCTTTTACCTGAACTGCCTGCCGCCCGGCACCGCCACGCTGCGCATCTACTCGCGCTGGGGTCAACTGGTGTACGATTCCGGCCCCAACGCCTACCGCAACCAGTGGGATGCCGCCGGCCTACCCGGCGGGCGGTACTTCTATTACCTCCAACTGAACTACGCGCCAGCCGCCTTCAAAGGCTGGGTGGAGGTGATCAGGTGACTGAGTGACTGAGTGGACTGAGTGACTGAGTGGGACTGAGTGACTGAGTGGACTGAGTGACTGAGTGACTGAGTGACTGAGCGGAACTGAGTGACTGAGTGGACTGAGTGACTGAGTGGACTGAGTGACTGAATGACTGAGTGATTTTGCCCTTGATACCCAACGCCACCACCCCACCACCCCACCACCCCAAATATGATTGCTGCGGGGCAAAGCCCCTGGCTACACCTAAACCCCAAACCCTAAACTCCAAACCCTACACCCTACCGATCTACTTCCCCCAGCACGATATCCACGGAGCCGATGATGGCGACTAGGTCGGCCAGTAAAATGCCCCGGCTGATTTCGGGCAACACGCTCAGGTTATTGAACGACGGGGCGCGGGCGTGGCACCGAAACGGGATTTCGGTGGTGCCGGTGGTGCGGAAGAAATAGCCCAGTTCGCCGCGCGGGGTTTCGCCCCGGAAGTACAGCTCCTGCGCTTTGGGGCGGATTTTCTTCGGGCAGGCGGCCTGCGGATTGAAGTCTGGGGTGCGCCGCGCGACGCCGGTTTCGAGTTGGTCGAGGCACTGCTGAATGATGCGGAGCGACTCGCGGCACTCCTGCGCCCGGACCCAGTTGCGGTCCCAGCAGTCGCCCACGGTGCCCATCTGGCCAGTGCCGACGGGGATGTCGAAGTCGAGGTCCGGGTACACCGAATAGCCATCGGCGCGGCGCAGGTCCAGCGGCAGGCCGGAGCCGCGCAGCATTGGCCCGGAGCAGCCCCAGGCCACGGCTACGGCCGCCGGCAGCACGCCGATATGGGCCGTGCGGTCCACGAAAATGGGGTTGTCGATCAGGATTTGGTCCAACTCATCGAGCTTCGGCCCGACGTAAGCCACGAACTCGCGGACGCGCGCCTCGAAGTCCAGCGGCAGGTCGTAGTACAGCCCGCCGACCCAGATGTAGTTGTACAGCAGCCGCGCGCCACTCAGCCACTCGAACATCCGGATCAGGTACTCACGGTCGCGCAGCAGCCATAGAAAGGGCGTAAAGGCGCCGATATCCAGCCCGTAGGTGCCAATCGCCAGGAAGTGCGACGCGATGCGGTTCAGCTCGGCCACCAGCACCCGGATGTATTCCACGCGCGGCGGTAGCTCCTGAATGCCGAGTAGCTTCTCGACGGCCATCGCCCAGACGTGTTCCGAGTTCATCGACCCCAGATAGTCCATCCGGTCCACGTAGGGAATCGTCTGCTGATACGTCAGCGCCTCGGCGTGCTTCTCGAAACAGCGGTGCAGGTAGCCGATGTGGGGTACTACGTCGAGCACGACCTCGCCATCCGTCACCAGTTCGAGCCGCAGCACCCCGTGGGTGGACGGGTGCTGCGGCCCCATATTCAGCACGGTCTGGCCGGGCGGCAGGGCCGTCACGTCAAAAGCCGGCGGCTCCGACTGGAGGAGGTATTCGCGGAAGAGTGTGGTGGGGGCAGCCATCAGATGGTAAAGGTGGCACGAATAGACGGGCGTTACCGCAGCCACCACGTGGCGGCTAGACGCGCAGCCACGAGCCGGCCGGATTGGATGGGTCTGGTTATGAAGGGGGGGCTGGTCAGCGAAGGGACTGGGTAGCGTAAAATCGGCAGGCTCACTCTTCCGCCTCGCTCAACGCGCAACCCGACTTCGAGCCGGGGTCGGACTTCCCAAGTCGCGCCTAGCAGTAAATGAAGCGGATTGCCCACCCGAAATACGCCGTCGGTTTTGCCATAATCTACCAACTGGTTATTGATGACAAATCGGGTATTCTTAAGTTCTGTACCCACCACCCGTGTGCCCGGTAGGTAAGTATTGATTTGCGCGCCCGCCATCAGATGCAACCGCCGGGAGCGCAGCAACGAGACGTCGAGTAGCGGCGCAACGCCTATTACGTTGCTGTGATAACGCAGGTCGGTGGAATTGTCAGGATCGTACCAGCGGTGGCTGACGGTAGTGTAGGTGGTTTCAAGGCGGAAGCCCCAAACGCCATTTTTGGCACCCCAGCGCCCAATCAGCCCGGCTTGCACCCCTAACGGACTGCGTTGCTCGGCGGAGGGTGACAGCGGAAATTTTCCGGCAGCAATCCCCTGTAAGACCGCGCCCGTTACCACTCCTAGCCGCCACTGCGGGGTCTGCCGGGCGCTATCGGTGGGCGTGGCGTGGGCAACGACCGCAGTAGCTCGCAAACTAAAAAGAAGCAGAAAAATCGCTTGTAGGCGGGGGTACATTGAGGGAGAAGCCTGTAAGAGGCTGTTGGTGGAACTGCTGAAAGGTAAGAACCCGCCGCCAAAACCGAACACCACGCGCGCGCGTTTGGGGGCTATGCAAACCTGGAACGACGTTCTCCGCCTCGCCAAAACCCCGCCCGCCCCGCCCCGCCGCGTCGAGAAGACGAAGGACGAATGGCGCGCCCAACTCACGGCCCAGCAGTTTCACGTGACCCGCGAACACGGCACGGAACGCGCCTTCACCGGCGAATACTGCGAAGCCCACGAAGCCGGGCGCTACGCCTGCGTCTGCTGCGGCACGGTGCTCTATGATTCGACGACCAAGTTCGAGTCCGGCACGGGCTGGCCATCGTTCACGCAACCCGTCGAAGACAATGTGCTCCGCTACCACGAAGACCGTTCGTACGGAATGAGCCGGGTCGAGGTGCTCTGCAACGTCTGCGACGCCCACCAGGGCCACGTTTTCCCGGACGGCCCCCGGCCCAGCGGCCTGCGCCTCTGCATCAACTCGGCGGCGATCCAGCTAACGGGTGGTGAGGTGGTGGGGTCGTGAGGTGGTGCATAACAGCCATTTCACCACCCCACCACCCTACAACCTGGTGGTGAGGTAGTGGGGTGGTGCATAACAGCCATTTCACCACCCCACCACCGCACAACCCCACCACCTATCCATCCATCCGCACGATTTTCGGCGTGAAGGTGCCCAGCACGTCCACCAACTCAGTTTGGGCGGCCATCACGGTTTGGATGTTCTTGTAGGCTTGCGGCGCTTCGTCGAGGCCCCCGCCGATCAGCGTCACGTCGTGCGCGGCGAGCATCCGGCGCAGGTCTGCTTCGCCGACTTCGGCTTTGGCGCGGGTGCGCGAAAGCAGCCGCCCGGCCCCGTGCGACGCAGATGCCAGCGACTCCGCCGCCCCCCGGCCGCGCACGATGAAGCCGGGCGCCGTCATCGAGCCGGGAATGATGCCCAGCACCCCGGCGCCAGCCGGCGTCGCGCCCTTGCGGTGGACAATCACCTCGCGGCCGTCGGGCAAACGCTCTTTCCAGGCGAAGTTGTGATGGTTTTCGACCTTCGCCAGCGGCTTTTCGCCCAGCGCCTTCGCCAGCCGGTGGTGAATCTGGTCGTGGCAGGCGGAGGCGTAGTCGCCGGCCAGTGTCATCGCGGCCCAGTATTCCTGCCCGGCTTCGGTATCGAGGCCCAGCCACGCCAGGTAGCGGGCCTCGGGCGGCAGCGGACAGGCTTCCTGCGCCAGCTTGGTGTAGTGTTCGGCGGTGGTGGCGCCCAGCCCGCGCGACCCGGAATGCGACAGCACGGCCACGTACGTGCCCGGCGCCACGCCCAGTTCCGGCGCGAACGTTTCCACGGTCACCAGGCCGAATTCCACGAAGTGGTTGCCGGAGCCCGACGAGCCAATCTGCTGGACGGCCTTGAGCTGCAACCGACGCAGGAACGGAATCGCGCGGAACTCGTCGCGGGTCAGCACCTCGTGGTCGAGCCACTGCCCGCGCTCGAAGCCCTGGCCCGTCCCGAAACGGGTGTTATCCAGGAGCTTGTGTTGCAGTTCCTGACGCCGCTGTTCCAGAAACGCCGGTGGCAGGTCGAAGATCGACAACGCCATCCGGCAGCCGATATCCACGCCCACGGCGTAGGGGATGACGGCATTGTCGGTGGCCAGTACGCCGCCAATCGGCAGACCGTAGCCCTGGTGGGCGTCGGGCATCAGGGCGCCGGCCACGGTCACGGGCAGCTTCATCGCGGTGTCCATCTGGGTGCGGGCGCCGGCTTCGATGTTGTCGGTGCCGAAGACGGTGTAGGGCTTCGGCTCGACCAGCGCAATAACTTGCGGCCGCGCTTCCGGCAGCAGCGCGGCGGCGGTCGGTCCCCAGGCGGGGTCTTGCAGGAACGCGGGCGGATCGGTCAGCACGGCGCGCAGCAGGCGCAGCTTGTCGTTGTGCGGCAGGTCGTTGTAGGTTTTGCGGCGGATTTCGGCCAGCGCCAGGCCGATAGCGCGGTTTTCGGGGAAACCCATCCGGCGCAGGTTATTGCCGGAAAGCGAGTGGTGGCTCATTCTGAATGGGGGATATTAGGGTTGAAGGGTTGGTTGAAGCAGCGGTTTCGGCGGCGGCTAATCGGCACAGCGTCTCTGCGCGACCTCTGCGTCTCTGCGGGAAATCCGTTCACCAGGTTGCCAAAAGGCCATACAGATCAGGGCGACCTTTTCAGGCCGCAATTGCACAAAACAGCGAAGGGTAGGGGCGGGCGCGAAAACGAAAACGCCCGACTCGCGGAAGGCGGGCCGGGCGTTCAGTACTGCTTCAAAAACGAAGCAGCCGGGGATTAGCCGCTTCGTCGGAAGCCCAAACGCCGGGCGGGTGCCTGTACATCAACGTACAGGCGCCGCATTGGGAAACTGGGATACGAGAAATAGAGCATTGTCGAAGAAAAAAACGCGAAATCCTGGTACTGAACCCAATCGCGCCGCAAAGATGCGGATGCGCAAGCGGAAAGACCAAATTTGCGGCCGATTTTTTTGCAGTTTAGCGGGGTGAATTTGATGGCGGCGGCTCAGGCCCGCTCGCCGAACACCGGGCGCTCGTCGCGGACGGGCTGATGGCCATTGCGCTCGTTGTGCTGGTCGTAGGGCACGGGTAGGCCGTGGTACACCGGCTGCGTCACGTAGTCGCGCCGGAGCGGGTGGCCTTCCCAATCGGCGGGGCAGAGGATGCGGCGCAGGTCCGGGTGGCCGGTGAAGCGGATGCCCACCAGGTCGTAGGCTTCGCGTTCGGGCCAGTTGGCGGCGGGCCAGATGCCGGTCACGGTGGGCACTTCGGGCAGCGGTTCGCCGGGCTGGTTGCGCGGCACCCGCACTTTCAGGCGTAGGCGGTGGTGGTGCGGAAGCGAGTAGAGGTCGTAGGCCACTTCCACGGTACCGGGCTGGCCGTCCGGGCCGGGGCCGTTGTCGATGCCCGTCAGGCAACTCAGAAAGTCGAACCAGCAGGCGGGGGCGTCGTGCAGAAAATGGCCGACCGCCGGCAGCGCGCCTGCTTCGATCAGCAGCGTATCGGTTTCGGCGGAAACAAGCGTGGCGCCGAAGCGGTCAAGGAGCAGGGCGGCAAAGTCGGGCATTGGGCGGTGCGGGCCAAAAGGGAACCGCGCGTCAAAGTTCGCGTACCGGAGCGCGCGACCCGTTGCTGCATCTTTGCAGTCGCTATTCGCTCTTCCCCGTTCTCCCTCGTTTCCCCCGGTGCATCCCAACGTTCAGGCGCTTCTCGACCATCCCGTGGCCTCGCTGGCCGTCGTCGGCAATCTGGTGCTGATCGAAAGCCTGCTTTCCGTCGATAACGCCGCCGTGCTGGCCACGCTGGTGCTGGACCTGCCGCCCCACCAGCGCCCGAAAGCGCTCCGCTACGGCATCGTGGGCGCCTACTTTTTTCGGGGCCTGGCGCTGCTTTTTTCCACCCTGCTGATCAGTATCTGGTGGCTCAAACCCGTTGGCGGACTGGTGCTGCTGGGGTTGGCCGGGCAGTTTTTCCGTGGAAAAGCCGCCGATGCTGACGCCGCCGACCTGCCCCCGCCCGACCCCACGCAGCATTGGCTCTACCGCCTCACGCGCGGCGCAATGGGCCAGTTCTGGGGCACCGTAGCCGTGGTGGAACTGATGGACGTGGCGTTTTCCGTGGACAATGTTTTCGCCGCCGCCGCTTTCTCCCGCAACCTGCTGCTGATCTGGCTTGGCGTCTTCATCGGCATTCTGGCGATGCGCTTCGTGGCGAGCGCCTTCGTGCGGCTGATGGAGCAGTTTCCGTTTCTGGAGACGGCCGCCTACGTCACCATTGCCGTGTTGGGGTTGAAACTGGTGGCGTCGCTGGTGGCGCATTTCCGGCCAGATTCGGCCGCCGGGCATTTTCTGGAAAGCCCCGCCGCCGACTGGGCCGTGAGCGTACTGACAGTATTGATCTTTGGCGTACCTATTCTGGTGACCGTGGCGCGCGGGCAAAAGCGCGCCGGAAGCGACCATCGATAGCCTACGAAAATTTTCGTAGGCATTCAGGCAACTGCCGGAAACCGGCCTGGCTCTCGGAAGCAGAACCCCCAACAAATTCAGCTTTCCCCCAGATGACCACCGCCCCCCGCCTCCGTTTGCTTGCCGCCGCCCTGTTGCTGACGGCTACCGTTCCCGCCACCGCCTTTGCCGGCCCCAAGCCGGGTAAGCATATCGACGGCCCCGCCGATGCGCAGGCCATCCGCACCGTGCAGCAAGTGCTGCCGTCAGGCGTGCAGCGCCTGACGCTGATTTCAAACGTGAAAACCGTCATCCATCAGGGGACGGCTGCCGGCATCACGCTCACGGGCACCGCCGCCGACCTGGCCCGCGTCGAGGCTATCGTCGAAAAAGACCGCGTCGTGATTCGTAACCGGGGCTTCCTGGGGCGTGGCCCGCGCCACGAAGTGACGGCCGTCCTGACGCTGCCCACCCTCGTGGAAGCCCGCGTGGCGCAGGGCGGCGCGCTCCGCTCGGATGCCCCGCTGACCGGCGAAACGCTGTCAGTGACGCTCGACGGCCCGGCCATTGTCAGCCTCGATGCCGCCCTGACCGGCGGGCTGACCACCACCGTCAGCGGCCCCGGCCAGCTTAGCCTGAGCGGCCAGTGCGCCCGCCACACCTGCGCCCTCACCGGCTCCGGCCGCGTGGAAGCTACCCAAATGACGACGCCCACGGCCTCGGCCCGCGTCCTGGGCGACGGCGATGTACGCCTCGCTGCTACCAGTACCCTGCGCGCCGACGTGACTGGCGAAGGCCGCGTCCACTACGTCGGTAACCCCGCCCTGACCGAACACGTGGGCGCCGGTGGCGGGGTGGTGCAGTTGGCGCAATAAGCGCCTGGTTTGCTGCTGATTCTGCTTTTTCTTTCGCCCTTTTTTTAACTTCCAGAGATGCGCCCTTCCCCCGTCTCCTTTGCCTCGCTCGTGGGGCTGCTGGCGGCCACCGCCGCCGTGTTGACGTCCACGCCCGCCCGCCCGGCCCATTTGAGTCACCGCACACCGGCCGGCGAAACGCGCACCGAAACGCGGCCCGTCACAGCCGACTTCCGCGCCGTTACCCTTACCGCTTCCGCTGATGTGGTGATTCGGCAAGGCTCGCCCGCCGCGATTACCGTCACGGGGGATGCCGACGATGTGGCGCGCACCGAAACCGTGATTCAGAAAGGCGTTTTGCGCGTCGGTACTAAACAAAGTAACTGGAAAATGACGTCCGGCAACCATCCGCCGCTGGTGATTACCGTGACGCTGCCCGTGATCGAGGCGCTGTCGGTCCTGTCGTCCGGCGACCTCACGACGGATGGTAAAATCACGGCTTCCAAGCTCGACTTGCAACTGCTGGGTTCCGGCGATATCCGGCTCACGGCCGAGGTCAGCGGTGCTGTTACGACGACCGTGCGCGGTTCCGGCGATGTACGCCTGACGGGTTCCTGCGCCTCGCACACGGTCACGCTGACGGGTTCCGGCGACGTGAAAGCCACGGAATTCCCCGCCGCAACGGCCGTCGCCAACCTGACCGGCTCCGGCGACATCAGCCTGGCCGTCAACGAAGTCTTCACGGCCACCGTCACCGGCTCCGGTGATATCCGTTACCTGGGTTCGCCGCGCCAGCTCGTCAAGCGCGTCAATGGCTCCGGCTCCGTGGCCAAGCTCTAGCGCAGGCTGCGAAGCTCTGTCAAACGCAAAACGGCCGCTTTCGTCAGCTGACGAAAACGGCCGTTTTGCATTCAGCGAAAGGCAAGCGACGCCAAAAGCAGTCACTCAGTCACTCAGTCAATCAGTCAAAAAAGTCACAGCGTGTTCAGCCGCCCGCCATCCACGGGCAGGTTGATACCGGTGATGTAGCCAGCCACCGGCGAGGCCAGAAACGCCACAGCGGCAGCGATTTCGCGAGCTTCGGCGAATCGGCCGGCTGGAATCTCCCGGCGCATTTCGGCTTCGATTTCGGCCGAATTCCGGCCCGTAGCCGCCGCGCGGTTCTGGATCAGCCCCTCCAGGCGAGCCGTGCGGGTGGCGCCGGGCAACACGTTATTAACGGTGATGCCCGCTGGCGCCAGTTCGGTGGCCAAGGTTTTGGCCCAGCTTGCCACGGCCGCCCGCACCGTGTTCGAAACGCCCAGGTTCGGGAGCGGCGCCTTCACCGACGTGCTGATGATGTTGATGATGCGTCCGAACCCGGCCGTACGCATCCCCGGCACCAGTCGCTGGGCCAGTAAATGGTTCACCACCAGGTGCTGCTCAAAAGTGTGCCGAAAGGCGTCCGGCCCGGCGCTGAGGGTCGCCCCGCCCGAAGGCCCGCCGGTATTGTTGACCAGAATGTGAATCGTATCGTCGGCCAGACCCGCGAGGCGTTCGTTGAGGGCCGCCAGTAGCGCTGTCGGCTGGGCAAAGTCGGCGGCTAGCCAAAGGTGGCGCGCGTCGGTGGGCGCGGGCAGGGCCATCGCCGTTTCGCGCAGGCGCTGGGGGTCGCGCGCGGCCAGCACGACGCGGGCACCCAGCAGTGCCAATTCTTCAGCTACGGCGCGGCCGATGCCTTGGGTGGCGCCGCCGACGAAAGCGGTTTTGCCGGAAAGGGAAAGATTCAAAACGGGGGAGGCAGATAAGGAGGAGGGGAGGGGGCGAAACAGCCGTGCCCGGTTCGGCGGTGCGAAGGTGCTACCGGATGGCGGTTTTCGCCCACTTGGCTACAATCCGGCTACAGGCAGACGGGGCTTGCGGCCGCCCCCGATACGGAACGTTTGCAGCGGGCGCCGTAAGTTTCGAGTACGGAAGCGCGCTCCTACCGCCGATTCCTTCAACCCCCACCTGCAACCGCCCGATGATCACCCGCCCGTTTAATTTCCGCGCCTGGATCGACGAACACCGCCATCTGTTGAAGCCGCCGGTGGGCAATCAGCAGGTTTTCAAGGCCAACGACGACTTTATCGTGATGGTGGTAGGCGGCCCCAACGCTCGCAAGGATTACCACGTTGATGATTCGGAGGAGTTTTTCTACCAACTGGAAGGCGATATCACGCTGAAAATCATCGAAGACGGCCAACCCGTGGATTTGCCCATCCGGCAGGACGAGATTTTCCTGCTCCCCGCCGGTGTCCCGCACTCGCCGCAGCGCCCGCCCCACACGGTCGGGCTGGTGATCGAGCGCTACCGCCGCCCCGGCGAACTGGACGGCTTTCAGTGGTACTGCGAAAACTGCGGCCACAAGCTCCACGAGGAGTTCACGGAGTTGACCGATATCGTGACGCAATTACCGTTGATTATGAACGCTTTCTGGGCCGACGATGCCAGGCGTACCTGCACGGTGTGCGGCACGTATATGGAAAAGCCCGAACTGCCGGCCGCTGCCTAGTCTATCGCTTTTGTCATTGCGAGCAGGCTTTGCGACGAAGCAATCGCCGCTTGCAGGACGTGTATACCCAACCGCTGGAGATTGCTTCGTTCCTCGCAATGACAAGCCCGTCACCTTTTCGGATCGACATCCACACCCATATTCTGCCGCATTCCTGGCCCGACCTGCGCCAGCGCTACGGCTACGGCGGGTTTGTGCGGATGGAACACCACGCACCCTGCTGCGCGCGGATGATGATCGACGACCGCTTTTTCCGCGAGGTGCAGGACAACCTGTGGGACCCCCGCCCGCGCCTCCACGCTTGCGCGGGCCACGGGGTGGACGTGCAGGTGCTCAGCACGGTGCCGGTGATGTTTTCGTACTGGGCGCAACCGCTGGACGCGCTGGACCTGAGCCGGATCCTGAACGACCATATCGCCTCCGTCGTGGCCGAATACCCGACCCGTTTCGTGGGCCTCGGTACGGTGCCGATGCAGGCGCCCGACCTGGCCGTGCGTGAACTGGAGCGTTGCGTGAAGGAGCTGGGCCTGGCCGGAATTCAGATCGGCACCCACGTCAACGACTGGAACCTCGACGAGCCCGCCCTTTTCGAGGTGTTCGCCGCCGCCGAGGAGTTGGGCGCCTGCGTCTTCGTGCATCCCTGGGATATGATGGCGAAGGAAAAGATGCCCAAGTACTGGCTGCCCTGGCTCGTGGGGATGCCCGCCGAAGCCTCGCTGGCCATTTGCTCGCTGATTTTCGGGGGGGTGCTGGAACGCCTGCCCCGCCTCCGGATTGCGTTCGCGCACGGCGGCGGGTCGTTTCCGTCGTCCATCGGTCGGATCGAGCACGGTTTCAAGGTGCGGCCCGACCTGTGCGCCGTCGATAATGCCGTGAATCCGCGCGACTACCTGGGGCGCTTCTACGTCGATTCGCTGGTGCACGACCCGGCGGCGTTCGACCTGTTGGTCAAGCTTGTGGGGCCGGAGCGCGTGGCGCTGGGCACCGATTATCCGTTCCCGCTTGGCGAACTGGAGCCGGGCCGGCTTATCGAGTCGATGCCGTATTCCGAAGCCGTTAAGTCCCGCCTGCTCGGCGGCACGGCGCTGGAATGGCTCGGCTTGCCGCGCGAGCGGTTCTTGCCCGTCGAGGCAGCCGCCCAGCTACGCTAAAGCAGCCGCGCCGCGTCGATGGACCTCCAACCCGGCAGTGGGCAAGGCAGCGTTCCTCCAGAGTAGGGACCGCTCACGCGGCGGTGCCGGTTAACGCCCACTAGCCAGTTGGCCCGCCTGCTCGACGTGACGCAGAGCGGCCTGAAACTCCGTGTCTTTCTGGTGCAGAATGGCGAAGGAGGCTTCATTGCCGAAAGCAGGCCGGGCGATGAAGGCTTTGAGGTAATTGCTCAGCAGCGGTCGGGCACGGGCCAGGCCCGCTTTGCTGTACGGTACGTGCGCCGCCAGACCTTCCTTCACCACGGCCTGAAGCATCGCGTCGGTCACGTCGAACTCCGTCCGGAACGCATTCCAGCTCAGGTGGCTTAGCTCGCGGCGGTGGGCCTGGTAGTAGCGCAGGGCAAATTCGCGGGGGATGTTTTCGGCGAACAGCTCGCTCAGGTAGTCCGACGTTTCGGCGGTGTCGCGGGCCACGAAGATGTCCGGCATAATGCCGCCTCCGCCGTACACGGTGCGCCCGCGGAGCAGCGTTTTGTAGGGGTGCGTGCGGTCGAAGCGGGTGGAATCGGCGTGGAAATCCTCGCCCTTGCGGTAGCGTACGGCGAGCTCGTCTTCGTACTCGTCGTAGCCTACGCCTTTATAAGGTTTCTGAATGCAGCGGCCGGCGGGCGTATAGTAGCGCGAGATGGTGAGGCGCAGCTCCGAGCCATCGGGCAGACCGATAGGTAATTGCACCAGGCCCTTGCCGAACGAGCGGCGCCCGACGATGAGCGCGCGGTCGTTGTCCTGCAAGGCCCCCGCCACGATTTCGGAAGCCGACGCCGAGCCTTCGTCCAGCAGCACCACCAGTGGCCCCTGCTCGAAATTGCCGGGGTTGTGGGCCAGCGTTTCAGTATCGTACTTGTCGCCCTTGCCATCGGTGTACACGATACGGCGCTCGCCGGCCAGGAATTCGTCGGCGATGCGGGTGGCGCAGTCGAGGTAGCCGCCGGGGTTGCCGCGCAGGTCGAGCACGAGGCGTTGCATCCCGCGGCGGCGCAGGCGGGCCAGGGCCTCGCGGAATTCGTCATACGTATTGCGGGCAAACCGGCTGATTTTGAGGTAGCCCGTGCGCTCATCGACCATATACGCGACGTCCACGGAGGTGCTGGCGATGCGCGAGCGGGTCACCGTGAAATCGAGCAGGCGGGCCTCGCCGGGGCGCTTGACGGTCAGCACCACTTTCGAATTGCGGGCGCCGCGCAGCTTGGCAAAAACCTGTTCGTTGGTGATGTTGACGCCCGCCACGTCGGCGGTGCCGATCCGGATCACCTGGTCGCCGGTCTGGATGCCCACGGCCTCTGCCGGGCCACCGGCCAGCGGCGCCACTACCGAAATGGTGTCGTTGAAAAGGTTGAATTCCACGCCCACGCCCTCAAAATCGCCTTCGAGGTAGGCGTTGGCCAGCTCCATATCGCGGGTCGGGATGTACACCGAGTGCGGGTCTAGGCGCTCCAGCATCCGTTGGACGGCGTATTCGCTGAGTTCCTCGGTGTTGACGGTATCCACGTAATCGCGGTCGATGTACGAAAGCACATCCCGGAACTTGAAGTAGCCGCGCGCCGTGGCGCGGGGGTTCGAGGTCACGCCGTCGGCCCGTTTGAAACCCAGGGAGGCGCCCACCAACACGCCCAGTGCGGCGGCCAGCCCGATCAGCAGCGGCAGCCGGACCTGGGCGCGCGAAAGGCGAGGTTCAGGGCCGGGTACTGCATCCGGCGAAGCAGCGGGGGGCACTACGGGCGGCGGCACGGCAGAAGGCGGGGTGAAATCCATTAGCGTCAAACAAATGTACTTCCGGCAAGGCTGAAAAAAAACCCTGATTTTTCGGCACCTCCTGGCAGCGCGCGACGGGAGCGCCGCCGCTGCCCGCTGCTGGCTGGCGAGCCAACGTCCCCACGCCTCGGGAAGGTGCCCGCGCGGGCGGCTGTCGTAATTTTGTGCCGTCGCGGTTTGGCGGCGCCTTACCATCCCTAATTGTGCCGCAGGTCACCCAATGAGCCGTCTGCTTGCCCTCGATTACGGCACCAAGCGCGTGGGCGTGGCCGTGACCGATCCGTCCCAGCTCATCGCATCGCCGCTCACGACCGTGCCCACCCACGAACTGCTGGTCTGGCTGACGCGCTACGTGGCCGCCGAACCGGTGGAAGCCCTCGTGATCGGGATGCCCCGCCACCTCGACGGCCTGGCCACCGATACCACGCCGCACGTCGTGGGGCTGGTCCGGACGCTGCGGAAGGCCTTTCCGCAACTGCCGGTTTATCAAATCGATGAGCGCTTCACGTCCGTGATGGCCCACCAAACGATGCGCGCTGGCGGCTTGGGCCGGCAAGCCCGGCAGGACAAAGCCACGGTCGATAAGATCAGCGCCGCCATCATTCTTCAATCTTTCCTTGAACAGCGCGCTAACGGCCTGCACCCGGTTTGAGCCGCAAGCCTCAAGCCAATACCTGCACTGCCTTCCCTTATTTCCGGTTCTGCCTTCTTTAGCGATTTTATGATTCACCCCATCACTGCCTACGGCGACGCCGTTCTCCGCACCCGTGCGCTGCCCCTTGCGGCCGATTTTCCGGGTCTGGACACGCTCATTGCTGATATGTTCGAGACGATGGCCCACGCGCAGGGCGTAGGGCTGGCCGCGCCGCAGATCAGCAAAAGCATCCGCCTGTTCGTGATCGATACCGCACCGATGGTGAACGATCCGGAGGAAAAAGACGCCCGTTTCCGGCAGGCGCCCGTGCGGCGGGCCTTCATCAACCCCCAGAAAGTGGCCGAAACGGGTACGCCGTGGGGCTTCGATGAGGGGTGCCTCTCGATTCCCGGCATCCGCGAGCAGGTGCTGCGCCCGGAGCGCATCCGGCTGCGCTATGAGGACGCCCAGCGCCAGGTCCAGGAAGAGGAGTTCGATGGCATCACGGCGCGCGTCATCCAGCACGAGTACGACCACCTGGAAGGCGTTCTGTTCACCGATTACCTCAACGCCCTCAAAAAGCGCCTGCTCAAAAACCGCCTCGCCCGCATTACCAAAGGCGACGTGGACGCCGACTACCGGATGCGGTTTCCAACCCCGGGAGGGCGGCGATAGGGCAAGGGAAGAACGAAAAATTTCAGGTAAGAGCGAAAAAATTAAAAAAACGGCGGCTTTTACGCAATGGTTAGTGAAAAGTTTGTTATTTGCGCAGGATTCCATCAGGCATCTTGTGTTATTTAACCCCCCTTTTTTTTTGCGATGAAGAAAATCCTCCATTCGCTGCTCGTATGCGTCGCCCTGAGCGCCGCCACTTCCTGTTCGTCGGGTAAGTATTATATGTTCAGCCCCGGCACGGGGGCCGTACACCAGGCCGCCCGCCCGGTGGCTGCTGCTCCAGTCGCTGCGCCGGACCAGGCTGCTGCGGAAGCCGTGCTGTCGGCCTCCGCCTCAACGGAACTGACGCCGGCCGTGGTCGCGGCGCTGCCTCAGATGTCGGCCGCTACGAAGAAGGCAGCCATCCATCAGGCGGTGCAGCAACTGCCGACCGCCCAGCAGGCACGCGCTGAAAAGCGTCTGACCAAGCTGGCGCAGAAAATTGAGAAGCGTGCCGCCGTGGCTGCTGCGAAATCAGAAGCTCCGGCCGCCGAAGGCAAAAGCCAAGTCATTGCGTTGATACTGGTTCTTTTGGTCGGCGGACTAGGCATTCACCGCTTTTACCTGGGCTACACCGGCATTGGAGTAGCGCAATTGCTAACCCTGGGCGGATGCGGGATCTGGGCGCTGATCGACTTGGTGCGAATCATCACTGGGGATCTCAAGCCGAACGGTGGCGAATACACCACGAAGCTCTAGCATCGCCCACTGGCGGTCGGTGGCGACCGTAGTCGGATCTATCGGCTGTTGGCTGGCGCTTTTAGCCCTCCCTGCTAATTTTTTCGACGATGGGCCACCACTGTGCCTGAGCCAGTTGTTGCTGCATCAGGCGTGCCCCGGTTGCGGAATGACTCGTGCTTGCCAGCACGCCTTGCATTTAGACTGGCGCGCCGCCTGGCAGTATAACCGCCTGGTGGTCATTGTACTGCCACTGCTAGCCTGGCTTTGGGGGCAGGAAGTCTGGCTTCAAGCCCGGCGCTTAGGCTGGATCAAGCAAAGGCCAGCGTAAAAAAGAGGGCCAGCTTCCATCTTCGGAAGCTGGCCCTCTTTCATTTTTAGGGCTGAGGGGGCTGCTACTTCACCACCTCTACCTGCCGGTTCGTGATTCGCAGAATCGATACCGCTTGATTATCCCGGCTGCCAGCCGGATAGCCCAGCGTGGGCAACAGCGGGGCCGGTTGCAGGCCGCGCTGCGTCAGGCCCGTAGGCAGGCCGGTGGCGCCAAATTGCCGCACCAGCGGCGCAAAGGTGTAGAGCAGCTCAAAGCCCGCTTTGGCGAATTCGGACGGCGGCACGTGGTAACGGGTCTGATAGGCGCGGCGGAACCGTTTGGCGGCGGGCGTTTCGGTGGGGCGGTACGCGGGCGCCAGGAAATAGAAGTTGCGACCTTCGAGCTGCGGCAATGTCAGGTCGGGCTGTTCGAGCCACGAGGCCGGCGCGATGACGGGCACCGCCAGGTTGTCGCGCTCCAGGCGGGCCACCACCTGCAAGGCGGCGTTGCGCTGTTCCGAGGCCACCACCAGCACCCCCGTGCGCTGCCCCAGGGCGCCGGTCTGGGTCGTGTCCAGGGGTAAGTCGCTGATTTTCTCCGTCATTCGGGTGCGGTAGGTTTCCGAGGCGATCACCTCCTGCTGCACCACGGTGCCGCCGAGGCGCTGATATTCGGCCCGAAACGCTTCCGCGAACGCCGCGTCGTCTTTGGTGTCCTCCGCTACCAGTACGGCCGTTTTCGGCTCGAACCGCTCGTAGGCCAGGCGCGCCGCCGTGCGCGCCTGCGGCTGAACAGACGGCCGGTACAGATAAAACGAGGGCCCGGCATCAAGCAACGCGCCGTCTTCCGACAACGGGTTCACGATGGGAATCTGATGCTTGGCCGCTTCGCGGGCAATGATGCGGGCCGGGGCTTTGTAAATCGGCCCCACGATCAGGTGGGCGTCGGTCAGGGCATATTGCTGCACCAGGGTAGTGGCGGCGGCGGTGTCGTTGGCCAGATCGTAGGCCAGCACCTGCACGTCCTGGCCCTGGCCGCGTAACGAGTCGGCGGCCAGGGTCAGCCCGGCGTACAGTTCCTGCGCGAAGACCGTGCGCCGGGCGGCATCGGGGTCGGTGAGGTTGAGCGGCAGCAGGGCGGCTACCCGCAAGGTGCCGGTCACGGGCTTGATGGTGGCGGAAGCCACCGGAGCCGTGCCGGAACCCACGCCGAGCTGTTCGAGCAGCGCATCCCGCTCTACCTGAAGCTTGCCGGGAGGCATCTCGCGCAGGATTTCCCGGGCGCGGGCGCGGTCGCCGAGAGCTTCGGCGATTCGGGCCTGCAAAAGGACTACGTCGGGGGTGCCGCCCCAATCGGGCAGGCGCTGCCGGAGCGCCGCCAGCACCGGTTGGGCGTCGCGGCCGTGGTCGGAGTAGAGCGCCGCCACCGCCCAGAGGTAGGTGGCGGCGCCGGTTACCGGGCCGGGCGTGGCGACCGTCGTGACGATCAGCGACTGAAACTCCGTCATCGCCAGTAGGTATTTCTTGGCTTCCAGCAGGTCTTTGCCGCGCGTGTAGCGGCGCATCGCCGCTTCCGTGCCGGGGGGCGCCACGGTGTTGGGGCCGGGGCCGGGCTTGGGCACCCACGGTTCGGCGGCGCGGTAGGTGGGCGGAGGGGGGGGGGGCGCCGAAGTCGGTTTTTTCTGCGCCGCTGCGGGTAGTGTAAACAGGCAGGCCAGCAGGCAGGCCAGCGTCAGCCCGGTTCGGGGGCGGGGTTCGGAAAGCAAAAGAGTAGGCATCATTCCCATTCGATAGTAGCCGGGGGTTTCGACGAAATATCGTACACCACGCGGTTCACGCCCTTCACCTGATTGATGATGGCATTCGATACGTCGGCCAGGAACTCGTAGGGCAGGTGCGCCCAGTCGGCGGTCATTCCGTCCACGCTCGTGACGGCGCGCAGGGCCACGACGCGCTCGTAGGTGCGTTCGTCGCCCATCACGCCTACCGTCTGGACCGGCAGCAGGATCGCGCCGGCTTGCCAGGTGCGCTCGTAGAGGCCTGCGCGGCGCAGGTGCTGAATAAAGATGTCGTCGGCCTGTTGCAGGATGCGGACTTTTTCGGCCGTCACGTCGCCCAGAATTCGGATGCCCAGGCCGGGACCGGGGAACGGGTGGCGGTGCAGAATCAGCGGCGGCAACCCCAACTCGGCGCCCACGCGGCGCACCTCGTCCTTGAAGAGGGCGCGCAGCGGCTCCACGATTTTGAGGTGCATCCGCTCCGGCAGGCCGCCCACGTTGTGGTGGCTTTTGATGGTGACCGACGGCCCGTTGACGGACATCGACTCGATCACGTCCGGGTAAATCGTGCCCTGCGCGAGCCACTTGGCCTCGGCCCCGACGCGGGTGGCTTCGCGGTCGAAAACCTCGATGAACGTCCGGCCGATGGCCTTGCGCTTGGCTTCGGGGTCGGTAAGGCCGGCCAGGGCGGCGTAGAATTCCGGGCGGGCATCGACGCCGGTCACGTTCAGGCCCAGATCCTGGTAGGAGTGGAGGACCTGCGCGAACTCGTCGTGCCGGAGCAGGCCGTTGTCCACGAAAATGCAGTGCAACTGCGGGCCGATGGCGCGGTGCAGCAGCAGGGCCGCGACGCTCGAATCGACGCCGCCGCTCAGGCCGAGCAGCACGCTATCCGTCCCGATTTTGGCTTGCAGCCCGGCCACGGTTTCGGTCACGAAGTGGGCGGGGGTCCAGTCGGGCGCGCAGCCGCAGATGCCCAGCACGAAGTTGGCGAGCAGGCGCTTGCCGTCGTCGGTATGGGTTACTTCCGGGTGAAACTGAATGCCCCACGTCGGCTGCCCGGCGATGCGGTAGGCGGCCACGGGGACGGCCTCGGTGCCGGCAATCAGCTCGAAGCCAGCCGGTACGCGGGTGATCGTATCGCCGTGCGACATCCAGACCACCGACCCCGGCGCCAGACCCGTCAGCAGGGGGTCGGCGGCGTTCACGGTGTCGAGGCGGGCGCGGCCGTATTCGCGGGTCAGGGCCGGGGCCACGTCGCCGCCCGCCAGGAATGCCAGCAACTGGGCGCCGTAGCAGACGCCCAGCACCGGCACCCGCCCCAGCAGCGCGCTCAGGTCGGGCAGCGGCGCATCGGGCTGGCGCACCGAGCAGGGAGAACCGCTCAGGATGACGCCCTTCACGTCGGCCGTCAGGGGCGGAAGCTTGTGGTACGGGTGAATCTCGCAGTACACGTTCAGCTCCCGCACGCGGCGGGCGATGAGCTGGGTGTATTGGGAGCCAAAATCGAGGATCAGGAGGAGGTCGGCCATCTTGGGGGGCAAAGGTAGCCGGGCGGGGGTGGGGCGGGTTACAAGCGCTTGGCCCGCCGATTCAGCCCCGATGAACGACCGCGCGGTTCAACTCGGCTTTATCAGTTGGTGCCTGGTGCTGACGGGCGCCTTGCTGGCGTGGTTCGGCGCCGCCAACTTCTGGTTGGGCACCCGCGAGCAGGCGCAATCGCTGCTGCAAGCGCACTGGCTGGAAGTAGTAGCCGGGCGCATCGCCGTGGGGCTGATGTTTGCGGGCCCGGTGCTGATTCTCGTGGCGCTGGTGGCCATCGCGCAGGCACTGCTCAAAAAACGGCTGCTGATTTCCGGGTTTGCGCTGCCCTTCGGCTGGGTGATGATTTTGGTCTGGCTGGCAGCGGCGGCGTTGGGGGCCTGGCAGTTCGTGCGGGTGGGGGTTTAGTCAGCTGCTTTTTTGCCGTTCAGGCTACCTGCGTTAGGCTTTCCTGCAATTGCCGCAGCGCCGGGTAGTACGCCGTCCGAATCAGCCGCACGGCTTCGATTGCGTTCGCTGTGTCGTAGCTGGCTGCCATCAGGTTGCGCTTTTCCAGCATATCGAGCCACGTCTCGCCGTCGGCCAGCAGCCCGTAGCGGGTGGCTTTCTTGATCACGTCACGCGGAAAATTAGCCTCTACGGCCTGCGCCCGCAGGTAATCCTGCAAGGTTTTCCAGCCCAGCTCAAACGTGAACTCGAAGGCCTGCACGGTGCCCATCCGCTCCAGTTCTGAGGGGGCAGGCACGGCCAGGGCACGCGTCAGGACGGCAAAAGCCCGCTCGAAACTTTGCAGGCGCTGGCGCCAGCGGGGCAGCGAAGGAAGCGGCATTGGTGGCATCAGCAGCGGGGAAAAGGGCGGGCAAAGGTCGGGGCGAAGGCGCCAAAGGTTACGAAAGCCCGGCGGGGTTCATCAAGCGCGCCGTTGCTCCCGGTCGCCCTTCCGAATGATGCGCCCTCTGCTTCCCGCCCTGCGCCTGGCGCACTTCACGTACACGTTCGGTACGGGCCTGCTGGCCGGGCTGGCCTATGCATTCGAGCAGGGGGTGGGGCCGACGCTGGCCCTGCTCAATGGCCCCGCCTACGCCGCCGTCCAGCAGGGGTTAGTGCGCCAGTTCACGGGCTGGCCCACGGGCGTGGTGGGCCTCAGTGTGCTGACGCTGCTGCTGCCGCTTTACCCGCTCGTGACGCTCTGGGAGCGCCGGCAAACCCCTTTCTGGCTGCTGACGCTCCTGGCCTGGCTGCTCTTCGGGGTAGCGGTGGGGGTGTTCGGCGCCGTGACGCTGCTGCCGCTCCACCGCACGATGCTGGCCTGGGACCCCGCCGCGCTGCCGCCCGACTGGCCCGCCACTCGCGCCGCCTGGAACGCGCTCAACACCATCCGCACCCCCCTGCTGCTGGTCAGTTTCCTGCTCTACCTCTGGGCGGGGTTCGAACTGTACCGGGTGCCGGGGCGGCGCTCGGCGTATAATCAGTAGGGCGCGCCGGGTTGGCCCAATAGCGGGGGCAAGTGCTGCGATGGAAGCGCCGGTTCCGCCGCCAATGTTGTCGATTCCAGTACCGAAAAGTTAGGGCGACGCCCGTTGCCTGCGCCCGGCCCGCGCTGCCGATATTTGCGGGCGAATGATCATCGGTCCGGATTCCCCGTCAGCACTGCCGCCGTCGCCGGGAACCCGCGACCTCGACTTGACGGTGGTCATCGTTTCCTACAACGTCGCCTACTTCCTGGAACAGACGCTGTTGAGCGTGCGCCGGGCCGCCGCCGGGCCGGACCTGACGGTGGAAGTGTACGTCGTGGATAACGTCTCGCACGACGATTCCGTGGCGATGACCCGCGCCCGTTTCCCGGAAGTTTACTGCATCGCCAACGCCGAAAACGTCGGGTTCTCCAAGGCAAATAATCAGGCGCTGCGGCTGGCGCGCGGGCGGCACTGCCTGCTGCTGAACCCGGACACGGTGGTCGAGGACGATACCTTCCGCGCCTGCCTCGGCTTTATGGCCGCGCACCCGGCCTGCGGGGGGCTGGGCGTGCGGATGCTCGACGGCCACGGCCGGTTTCTGCCCGAGTCGAAGCGCGGGCTGCCCACGCCGTGGGTGGCGTTCAGCAAGATTTTCGGCCTGGCGGGGCTGTTCCCGCGCTCGCCGCTATTCGCCGGCTACCACCTGGGCTACCTGCCGGAACACGAAACGCACCCCATCGACGTGCTCAGCGGCGCTTTTATGTGGATGCGCACGGCGGCGCTCGATGCCGTGGGCCTGCTCGACGAGGCGTATTTTATGTACGGCGAGGACATCGACCTCTCGTACCGCCTTCAGTTGGGCGGCTGGACGAACTACTACTTCCCCGGCGCCCGCATCATCCATTACAAGGGCGAAAGCACGAAGCGCACGACCGTCAATTACGTCCGGGTGTTCTACCGGGCGATGGCCATTTTCGCCCGTAAGCACTTCGCCCCGCGCTACGCGACCGCCTTCGGCGCGCTCATCAACCTCGCCATTGTGGTGCGGGCCACGGCGGCGGTCCTGCGGCGGGCGGCGGTGGCCGCGCTGCCCGTGGCGCTGGACGCAGGTCTGATTTTCGGCGGAATGGCGCTGTTGAAAACGTACTGGGAGGCGAACCACAAGTACGTCCGGACGCCCTACCCCCCGCAGTACCTGCTGGTAGCCGTACCCGCCTACATCGCCGTCTGGCTGACGAGCGCCTACCTCAGCGGCGCCTACGACGGCCCCGCCGACGGTAGCCCAAACCGGGGCACTACCGGCCGCCTGACGCGGGGCGTGGTGGTGGGCACAGTGTTGATCTCGGCCGTGTCGAACTTCCTCGACGCCTGGCGTTTCTCGAAGGCGCTCATCGTGCTGGGCGGCGCCTGGGCGGTGGCGGCGCTGGTGGGCCGGCGCGTCGTCACGGACCTGATCCGCTACCGCGAACTGCGCCTCGGGGGCGCGCGCCGCGTCCGCCGGCTGGCCATCGTGGGCGGCGAAACGGAGGCTACTCGCGTGGAAACGCTCCTGCAAACGGCGCGCGTGGAAGCCGAAATTGTAGGAAGAGTGGAGGTTATAGGTGCGAAGTGCGAGGTGCGAAGTGCGAAGTCTGAGGTTGGTGGTGTCGATGACACGGACGTACTATTTACCTGGGACCTTGCACCTCAGACCTCGCACCTCGCACCTCGCACTACGCACCTCGCACCTCCACTCATCCTACAATTTCGGCTACCACGCGCGCCGTTTGCAGGAGCGTTTCCACGCGAGTAGCCTCCGTTTCGCCGCCCACGATGGCCAGCCG
>JANPLI010000143.1:0-15718 GCA_031426455.1 Hymenobacteraceae bacterium
GTGGCCACGGGGGCCAACCCCAGCAGCGTGACGGTAAACGCGGCGGGCACCCGCGCCTACGTGGTCTGTACCGGTAGCACCTCCCTGCAAGCCTACGACAGCAGAAACCCCGCAACTGCGCCCGTGGCCGTGGGCACAGCCGTGACCACGGGCACCAACCCCATCAGCGTGGCGGTGAACGCGGCGGGCACCCGCGCTTACGTAGTCAATAGCGGCAGTTCCACCCTGCAGGCCTACGATATCAGCAACCCCGCCGTGGCCCCCGTGGCCGTGGGCGCGGCCGTGCCCACTGGCAGCGGCCCCAGCAACATAGCGGTGAACGCAGCAGGCACCCGTGCCTACGTGGTCAATTTCTTTAGCACCTCTCTGCAAGCCTACGACATCAGCAACGCCGCCATTGCCCCCGTGGCCGTGGGCGTGGCGGCGGCCACCGGCGGCCAACCTTACAGCATAGCGGTGAACGTGGCGGGCACCCGCGCCTACGTAATCAATTTCGCCAACAACACCCTGCAAGCCTACGACATCAGCAATGCCGCCGTGGGGCCCCTGGCCGTGGGGACGGCCGTGGCCACTAACAGCGGCCCTTACAGCGTGGTGGTGAATGCGGCGGGCACCCGCGCCTACGTGGTCCATATCAGCAGCAATACCCTGCAAGCCTATACGATTGGGGGCGCACCGCTGCTGCTCGCCCAGGGCACCGATGGCTCGCTGGGAAGTGTGGATCCCACCACGCTGGCCGATAACCTCGGCAACCACACCGCCACCACCAACCTGTACCTCAACACCGCCAACGACGTGCTGCTGCGCGGCACGCCCGCCAGCCCCGACCCCAACCACGGCCTGGGCTTCTACGGCGCCGGCAAGCTCTGGAATGGGGTGAGCGTGGATGGCCCTGCCCTCTACGGGTTTAGCGGCGGCCTGCTGGGCACCAACCAAAGCGGCACCCGCACCAACGCGCTCTACTGGAATGCGGCGGGCAAGGTAGGAATCGGCACCACGTCGGTGGCAACCAATTCGCTGCTGGAAATCAACGGTAACGCCCAGATCAACAATGCCAGCACGCTGGAACTGGGCGGTAACGTGGCCAGCAAGGAAGTCAATGCGGGCAAGATCGGCTACCAGACGTTCACGGCGGATGCGCTCGACGTTGTGGGAGCGGGAACGACAGCTGCCAACCGGAAAGTGAAAATCTGGGCCGAAGGCGGCACCGAAATCAATGGCCGCGTGGGTATCGGCACCAACCAGCCGGCCAGCACGCTGCAAGTGAGCGGTACCATCGCCACGACGCCCGTGACCGGCGTTTTGGGGGGCACCGCTGCCGCGCCCACGCTGCTCAACGCGTCCAACTCGTCGTACCTGGGGCTGTCGCCGGCCAGCGGCACCAACAACAACTACCGCCTGCCCGACCCCGCCACCTGCGCCGGCCGCATGTACGTGCTCCGCAACAACAGCGGGTCGTTTACGGCCATCCTGACGACGGCCGCCGGCCAGCTCTTCAACGGCAGCGGCAGCGCGGGCTTTGCTACGTACACGCTTAATACCAACTCGGCCGGCAAAACCCTGATCCTGTTCAACGACGGCGCGAACTGGACCATCGGGCAGCTCAACTAAGGGGCCAGCTATAAACTTCAAGCTACAAGCCAAGCCACTGATAAACAAGCAAAAGCCTGGGGCAGGCTTATTTGGGATACCTGTATGAGACGGGGAAAGGAGGCGGGGCAAAAGACTTGGCTCAAGCCATCCGCTTGGATCGTTCAGCCGCGAAATAAGGCCGGGCCTGCGGCCAAAAAGCCCGCCAATGCCGTCCGGTACCTGCTGGAGCGCGGCGTGGCGCCCGCCCCCGTGGACCGCTGGGGCGGCACCCCCCTCGACGACGCCATCCGCGAACACCACCACGAGGTAGCCGAGGTACTGCGGGCGGCGGGGAAAGGAGCGTAACCGGGAGTATTAACCGGGAGCAACGCGTCCTCAGAAAGCGTATTGCCAATGAGGTAAAACGATGCCTACCAACATTAAAGGGTAAACTGCCGTGAGAAAATGCGCACGGCGGTTTACCCTTTATTTTTGGAGCGAATACGGTGCTGAATCACCGGCGCAACAGGCTTTTTATCCATTATCATCCCCCCCTCCTCACGTATGCCTCCCCGCTCCGCTTTTCGTCCGGTTTTGGTCACGGCCAGTCTAGCCATCCTCGGTTTTGGAGCCGCCGCCCAGACGGGCATCGGCACCACCGCCCCCGACGCCAAAGCGGCGTTGGAAATCGCCGCCTCCGATAAGGGGCTGCTCATTCCGCGCCTCGATTCAGTGCAACGCACCGGTATCAGCGCCCCGCCGCAGGGGCTGATCGTGTACCAGACCGACGGCCGCGCGGGCATCTGGTACTTTCAGGGAAGCTGGCAGTTTCTGAAAGCGGGTAATCAGGCCGACAACCTCGGCAACCACACCGCCACCCAACCGCTGAACCTGGGCACCAACCAACTGGTGGGCAACGGCGGCACCAGCGGCGTGGCCGTCAGCAGCACGGGCGCCGTGAAGGTAGCGGCGCTGGCGGGCACCGGCCCCGGTCGCCTCGTGACCCTGGCCGACGACGGCACCCTACTCACCCAGCCGCCACCGTTTGGCTCCACGGCCAGCAGCCCGCAGCAGCCGGTGGCCGTGGGCGCGGCTGTGGCCACCGGCACCAACCCCTGGAGCGTGGCGGTGAACGCGGCGGGCACCCGCGCCTACGTGATCAATCGAAGCAGCAACACCTTGCAGGCTTACAATGTCAGCAACCCCGCCGGGGCACCCGTGGCCGTGGGGGCGGCCGTGACCACCGGGGCCGCCCCCTACGGCGTGGTGGTAAACGCGGCGGGCACCCGCGCCTATGTGGTCAATCAAAACAGCAACACCCTGCAAGCGTATGACATCAGCAACCTCGCCGTGGCGCCCGTAGCCGTGGGGGCGGCTGTGGGCACGGGCGCCAGCCCTGCCGGCGTGGTGGTGAACGCGGTGGGCACCCGCGCCTACGTGGTCACTGCCGGCAGCAACACCCTGCAAGCCTACGACATCAGCAACCCCGCCGTGGCCCCCGTGGCCGTGGGGGCTGCCGTGGTTACCGGGAACACCCCACTCAGCGTGGCGGTGAACGCGGCGGGCACCCGCGCCTACGTACTCAATTACTTCGGCAACACCCTGCAAGCCTTGGACATCAGCAACCCCGCCGTGGCCCCCGTAGCCGTGGGGGCGGCTGTGGCCACCGGCACCCGGCCCATCAGCGTGGCGGTGAACGCGGCTGGCACCCGCGCCTACGTGGTCCATTTCATCGGCAATACCTTGCAAGCTTACGACGTCAGCAACCCCGCCGTGACCCCGGTGGCGGTGGGCGCAGCCGTGGCCACCGGCGCCGGTCCCCAAAGCGTGGCGGTGCACCCGGCGGGCATCCGCGCTTACGTGGTCAATCGAAACAGCGACAACCTGCAAGCCTACGACATCAGTAACCCCGCCGTGGCCCCCGTAGCGGTGGGGGCGGCCGTGGCCACCGGCTCAGAGCCCACCAGCGTAACGGTGAACGCGGCGGGCACCCGTGCCTACGTGGTCAACTTCTCCGGCAACACCCTGCAAGCCTACTCGATTGGGACGGCACCCCTGCTCGTGGCGCAGGGCGCCAATGGCTCGCTGGGGAGTATCGACCCCGCCACGCTGACCGACAATCTGGGCAACCACACGGCCACGCAGGCACTGAACCTGGGCGCCAACCGGCTGGTGGGCAACGGCGGCACCAACGGCATCAGCATCAGCAATGCGGGCGACGTGACGGTGGCCGGCACCATCGCCACGACGCCCGTGACGGGCCTGGCCAGTGGCGCCGTAGGCACCCCGACGCTGCTGGGGGCATCGAACTCGTCGTACCTGGGGCTGGCGCCCGCCGCCAGCCCCAACAACAACTTCCGCCTCCCCGACCCCGCCACCTGCGCGGGCCGGATCTACCTCCTGCGCAACAATTCCGCTACCAACGCGGCCGTGCTGACGACGGCGGCGGGCCTGCTCTTCAACGGCAGCGGGAGCGGGAGTTTCGCGTCGTACACGCTCCCCACCAACGCGTCAGGCAAGACGATCATCGTCTTCTCCGACGGCGTGAACTGGACCATCGGGCAGCTCAACTAAGGGGCCAGCTGCAAGCTGCAAGCTATAAGCCAAGCTACTGATAAACAGACGAAAGTCCTGGGCAGGCTTATTTGGGATACCTGTATGAGACGGGAAAAGGAGGCGGAGCAAAAGACTTGGCTCAAGCCACCCGCTTGGATCGTTCAGCCGCGAAACAAGGCCGGGCCTGCGGCCGAAAAGCCCGCCAACGCCGTCCGGTACCTGCTGGAGCGCGGCGTGGCGCCCGCCCCCGTGGACCGCTGGGGCGCCCCCCCCCCCGGGCCGACGCCCTGCGCGAACACCACCACGAGGTGGCTGAGGTGCTGCGGAAAGCCAACGCGTAAGGGTTTTTGGTTTACAGTTGTTGGTTTTTGGTTTACAGTTTAGGACTTACGCAAAAGCCAGCCTTGGCTCACGCAGTTCTTGTTTCAGGTATTCCTCCAGCAAGCCCTGTTTGAGCTGATAGACGGTCTTTTTGACCTCATAGGCCACCTGCTTGAGCCGCGTCCACGTCAAGGCGGCGACGGCCAGGTGGTTGCGTTGGCTTCGGCCCTTTCGACACTGACAGCACTCGACGCCCGTGACCTGTTTAATCTCGCGGTGAAACTGCTCAACCATCCACCGGATCCCGCTTTTTTGTTCGGCGGCGGCCGTGTCGTGCTGTGCTAACTCATTGGTGATGAGGTAGTCCGTCTGGTGGGTAGACACCAGGACGCGGAACAGTCGGAAATGTGTGGCCTGGGGCATCCCAAAGACCTTGATCGGCTTGCCGTGCGCGACTTCGTCGGCCGACCAACTCAGGTAGGAAACGGGTTGATAGGGGTGGGTGCCCCCCGAATCATCCACTTTGCGATTGGATTTGATGGGACAATAAAAAATCTTCCCGGCCGCCATTACCCACTTAAAAATTTCCTTTACCGCATACCAGCTATCCATCAGCACGGTGCGATAGCGGACGCCGCGCGGCGTGAGTTGCGCCAGCTTCTCCACCACGTGGTCGATCTTGGTTTTGCCGTCGTGATCGGGCTGAAAAACCCGGTAATCGATCAGCCAGAACTGCTGGGTGTCTGGATTGACATACAGACAGTTGACCACGCCGATACCCCGAATGACCCCCTTGGCATTGCCACTATATTGCCGCCGAACCAACTCAATATGACGACTGTGTTCTTTGTTGAGCACCGTGTCATCAAAAATGACATATCCGTTGTCGCTTAAGGTGAGCAAATGACGTACTTTTTGCCAGACCTGACGCGGCGCGAATCGCTGGGTTTTCAAGAAATACGTCACATTATCGTGCGTCAGGCCGGCCAGGTGGTCGGCTAAATAAGTGCTCGTGTAGTTGACTTGGCTACTGAGCAGAAATTGACCGTAAAGCTGGGCGGTGACTTTCATCTTTTGGCCTCAATTTACTGCGTTTGCGTAAGTCCTACAGTTATTGGTTTTTGGCTGTTCATTGTTCATTGCTCAACCAGTACCTGCCAAATTGACCGGCAGTACGTCCGAAGCCGCTCCCTACACTTCCGAAATCACCCGCAGTACGTCCGAAGCCGCTTCCGGTCGCCCCGAAACTGCTTCCGGTTGCCCCGAAACCGCTACCAGTGCCTCCGAATCCGCGCGGCGGGCGTCCGCACGCCCCGACAGGCTGCCGGAATGGCCCGGCCGCTCGTCCGAACGGCCGGGCCGTAAGCCGAATGACGCGCGCAGGGCCTTCGATGGCTTCTCCCGCGAAAAGAAAAGCGACCCGACAATAACGGATTCCTGCCTGTGCCCTGTCTTGCCCCGGCAATCCCGCACCTCGTTTCCCTTAACCCCCCTCGCCGTACCCGTATGGAAGATTATCGTCAGGACCAGCTTCGGATGATTGGTGTCCTCGTGCCGTAGCTCACCACCCAGCTCAGCGCCATCGGCCAGAGCAAGCTGGCCAAAAAAGAAGCGCAGGACGTCATCGCCGGCCACCCCGCCCTGCTGGGCAAGGCCGGCCAGACCAAAGTGGTGACCACCGAAGTCACCCGCCGCCGCAACAAGCAGATGAAGGAGTTCCAGAAGCACATCTTCGCCCTCAGCGGCCCGATGCGCCTGCTCGCCGGCCGCGCCAACGACATCACCACCCTCGGCCTCGTCACCATCGGCCGCTCGGCGTTCAAAGCGCTGCGCCCGCAACTACAGGCCGGCGTCGGCCAGCAGATTCTGACGGCCGCGCTCGCGCAGGCCCCCACCCTGGCCGACAGCGGCCTCGACGGCGCGTACCTGGCCACCGTCGGCGCGGCCGTCAAGACCTTCACCGACGGCCTGCCCGGCACCCAAACCCTGCTCGACGCCCGCAAAAACGCCAACGCCACCTACGAGGAAGTCCACGTCGCCCAGATGCAGCAGGTCTATGAACTCGACCTGGCGATGGCCGTCTTCGAGACGCTCAACCCGGCACTGTTCAAGGAGTACAAGCAAGCACGGGCTATTTTGAATACGGGCACGCGGGGGAAAGCGGAAGGCGAGCTACCGCAGTAATTATTTCACCAGCCCGGCCGGGGCTTCGTCCGGTGGATTAGAAGCTGTTATAAGTTAGTTGAAGCCCTTCCGTAGCCCGGCGCTTTAGCGCCGGGGCGGCGGGTTACCTTCGTTCACCGGCGGGACTTTAGCCCCGAAAACAGGGCTAAAGCCCTCCTAAAAGGGGGTGCATCCCGGCGCTGAAGCGCCGGGCAAAGAAAGCCAACTCAAACAGCCGCTTCGTCATTTTGCGGCGCTCGCCATACTAAACCACTGGATCACTCACGGTTAGCCGTTTCGTAACCCTTTACAAAAATGACCTATCACTTCTCGTTAGCCGATTTCCCCGGCGCTGCTTTTCAACTGGATACCTCCCCCTGGACGGGGCGCTCCTCGCTTTTCAAAGACGGCGTTTTACTGGAACAGGCGCCAGAAAAAGGCAAGCCCTTTCTCATTCCGGTGGCTGAGCTTGATGTTGTTCGGGCCTTTCCCAAACCGTCGTTTCCGGATATGGTACCGGTGCTGGAAATCAATGGCGCCAAGCACCGGGTAGTAGCGCAACTGCCGTGGTTCGAGTACGCGCTCGGCGGGCTGCCGGTGCTGTTGCTCTTTATGGGCGGGGCGCTCGGCGGCTTGATCGGAGTGGCAGGGACGATGGCGAGCTACAGTATATTTCGCCGGGACACCCTAACGAAGCCCATCCGGTACGTAGCGGTCATTGCGATCGGCCTCAGCTGTCTTCTGGTCTACCTAGTACTGGCGGGCTTGATTTCGAACCTGATGAAGCGCTAAACGAAAAACCCGCCCCACCCGGCGGGTTTTTCGTTGGTCCGTGCCCCCAACGTGGGCGCCCCCACCTGGCTGCGCGTGTACCCCGCCGGCGATGCCAACCACTTCGAGGCCGTGCCCGACCGCCTCATGGTCAAGCAAAAAGCCACCGCCGCGCGCGATTTCGACGCCAACGGGTTCCTGCTCCGCCACCGGTTGTAAGGTTGCTTTACTCCCGCGCAGCGGCAACGAGTCCGCGCGTCTGCGGCGGTCAAGGGCTGACCGCCGCATCGCGCCGATAGATTTTCTCGTTGTTTCTTTGCCCCGCCCGTGTTGCACGGGTATTGCTGCCGATGCGCCTGACTGGCTTTCTGTTGCTATTGCCCCTGGCCGCTTCGGCGGCGCCGGCCCTGCCGCCCCCACCCGATTCGTTGCGGGCGCTGGTGCACGCCGCCCACACCCCCGTGCAGCGCGTGGATGCGTGGCTGCGGGTGAGTGCGGCGTTTGGAGTGGCGCTCGATTCGGCCGGGACGCTGCGTTATGCCGAGGCCGCCGAAACACTGGCCCGCCGCCTGCCAGACTCCGTGCGCGCCGCGCGCGCCACGCTGCTGCGCGGTACTCACTACCTGCAGGTGGGCCAGCCCGTGACGGCCGCCCCGCTGCTGCGCGAAGCGGCGGCCGTGCTGACCACGCGTGGTACCGCGCCTGACCGCACCACCACTCTGCTCCAACTCGGCACTCTTTGCGCCGCCCTCAACCGTTACGACCAAAGCGCCCGTTACCTGCGGCAGGCCCGCGCCCTGGCCGCCACGCTTGACTCGGCCACCCAGGTGCAGGCGCTGCTCACGAGCGCAACGGCCTATCAGCGGCGCGGCGCCCACGACTCGGCGGCGTGGTTCGGCTACCGGGGCCTGGCCCTGAGCCGACGCCTCGGCGACGTGCCCAACCAAGTGTCGGCGCTGGCCACGCTGGCACTTTCAGCTTATTATCAGAACGATGTGGCCGCCGCCACACGCTTGCAGCGGCAGGGCTACGCGCTGCAGCGGCAGCGCGGGCCGCATAAGGACATGGCCGCCATGCTGAGTGGACTGGCCGCCCTGGCGCTGCAAGCCGACAGCTTGACCGCTGCCCTGGCCTACTACCGCGCCGAAGGCCAGGTGCTGCAGCAATTCCTGCTGCCGGGGCGCCTCTACAACGTCTATAATGGCTTGGCCGTAACCTACGAACGCCTCCACCGCCCAGACTCGGCCGAGTGGTACTTCCGCCGGGCCGTGGCCGCGCTCGAACCCGTCGGCGACCTGGGCGAGCTGGGCTACCAACTGGTGCGGGCCGCTACGTTCTTCCACAACCAGGGCCGCGCGGGGGAGGCTACCCGCTGGGCCGAGCGCGCCCTGGCGCTCGAACCTGGCCGCTTCAACCCCGAATACACCGCCGATGCCTGTCAACTGCTGCGGACGCTGGCAATAGCCCGCCACGACCTGCCCCGCGCTTACGCCCTGCTGCTGCGCGAACGCCACGACGACAGCCTCCGCCAGACCACCGCCAACGCCCAACTGGCCCAGGAGTTACGCGTGGGTTACGAAACGGACCAGCTCGAAGCCCGTGCCCGCCAACTGGAACAAAATGCTGAAATCGCCGCCCTCCGCCGCCGTCAGCAAAACGCGGCCACTACCGCTGCCGGCGGGCTGGCCGTATTGCTCCTGGGCGGCGGTGTGTGGCGCCTGCGTCGCCGCCAACGCCAGCGCGAGCAGACCTTGCGCACCCAACTCGCCGCCGATCTGCACGACGACGTGGGGAGCCTGCTGAGTCAGATCAGTATCCAGAGCGCCCTCATCCGCGAGGGCCTGGTGGGCGACCCCGACCAGCAGCGCCGCCAGCTCGACGAGGTAGCCCTGGCGTGCCGCACCGCCGTGGGCTTGCTCAACGATGTGGTCTGGGCCCTTGACGCCCACAACGACCCGCTCGCCAACCTCTTCGACCGCCTCCGCGACCACGCCAATCAGGTGTTGCCCGCCGCGGGCATCCGGGTCCGTATCCACCTGCCCCCCGCCGACCAGCCCCTGCCCCCGCTCCCGGTGCTGGCGCGGCGCAATGTGTACCTCATCTTCAAGGAAAGCCTGCACAACATCGTCAAACACGCCGCCGCCACGGAGGTAACGATTGACGTGACCCTGCTCGACCACCAGCTGCGGTTGCAGGTGCAGGACAACGGCCTCGGCGCTGCCGCCAAACCCGCCGGTGCTTCGGCCTACGCCGCCGGCCACGGCCTGCGCAACATCGAACGCCGCGCCGTCGAAGCGGGCGGTGGCGCCACGGTCGGGTCAATGCCCACGGGCGGCTTTGCGGTGCAGGCGTGGGTGAAGGTGTAGGAGGTGCTAGGTGCGAAGTGCGAAGTGCGAAGTGCGAGGTGCTAGGTGCGAAGTGCTAGGTGTACCCTTTTACCCGCATCAGAATGCGATAGGCCGCCCGCCAGCACCCCGGTAATTTTGTGGCCTGATGCACTCCACCACGCCGGTTGCCCTGATTGAAGACCAGCCCGCCATTCGGCAGGGGCTGGTGACGTTTCTGAACGCCCAGCCCGATTTTCGGTGCGTGCTGGCGGCGGGGTCGGTCGAAGAATTCCTGGCCGAACTGCCCGCTACGGTGCCCGCCCCCCGCTTGGTATTGAGTGATATCGGCTTGCCCGGTATTTCGGGTATCGACGGCATCAAGCTAATTCGGCAACAGCTCCCGCACGCCGATGTCGTACTCCTCACCGTGTACGACGACGCCCCGCGCCTCTTCCAGGCCCTGTGCGCCGGGGCCGTGGGCTACCTCCTCAAAAGCACCCCGCTGGCCGACATCCGCCGGGCGCTGCTGGAAGTACTGGCGGGCGGCTCGCCGATGTCGCCGGCGATTGCGCGGCACGTGGTACGGCATTTTCAGCCCACCCCCTCCCCTGCCGAAACCCTCACGGCGCGGGAACTCCAACTGGTACAAGCCATTGACGAAGGGCTGACCTATCAGCAGATCGGCGACCGGCTGGGCATCTCGCTCAACACCGTCCGCTCGCACATCCGCACGGTGTATGGCAAGCTCCAGGTGACCTCGAAAGCGGGGTTGGCCGCGCGGCGGCGGTGACGGCGGTACTAGCATCAGAATGCTAGTGCAGGGCCTGGAACGGAGTCGGAATTTTGCCGGACTCATTTCCATCCCCGGCTCATTTTCGATGCAAAACCGTTACTTCTTCCGTTTGCTGGCTGCTCTGCTGCTGGCCGCCCCGCTTTCCGTACTGGCCCAGACGGGCAGCATCGGCATCGGCACCACCGCCCCCAATGCCAAGGCCGCCCTCGACATCGCCGCCAGCGATAAGGGCATCCTCATTCCGCGCCTCGATTCGGTGGCGCGCGTGGCGATCAGCAGCCCGCCGCAGGGGCTGATCGTGTACCAGACCGATGGCCGGGCCGGGCTGTGGTACTATGAGGGCGGGTGGCAGTTGCTACAGGCCGTTAGCACACCCGTCAGCGCCTCCAACGGCCTGACCCGTACGGCTGGCGGAACCTTACAACTCGGCGGCGTACTGAACCAGCCGACCACCATCGCGGCCGACACGCTGGGGCTGACGGTGACGAGCCGCAGCCGCCTGCCGGAAGCGATCGACCAAGCCCAGGCGTTCGGCAACATCCGCTTTGCCTCTCCCGGCGAAGAATGGCAGTCGTTTACGGCGGGCACGAGCGGCCAGCTCACCAAGGTGCTGACCGAAGTTTTTCTGACGGCTCCGACCGATACCCTGACGCTGAACCTGTACGCCGGCCAGGGCCTCGGCGGCCTGCTCCTGTATACGACGAGGGCCGGCTTCACCTTGGCCCAGTCGGGGTACCTCACCTGGACGCTACCGCCGGGCATCGGTGTGGTGAGCGGGCAGGAGTACACGATTGGGCTGACCAGCGCCGGGGCCAATTCGGCCTGGCACACGGGTCCTAATGCGTACGTGGGTGGCGTGTCGAGCTTCGGCAGCGGGCGCGACTTTGTCTTTGCCACCTACGTGGCCGGCACTACGCCCCCGCAGGCGGCCACCTTCCGCCAAGGTACGCTGTCGCTGGAGGCGTTGGCCGGCACCGGTACCCGCGTACTGACGGTAGACGCTACCGGCAAACTGCTGGCCGGCGCCGACACGGCGGCTTTGGGCGATGACCTCGGCAACCACATCGCCACACGGGCCCTGAACCTCGGCCCGCACCTGCTCACCGGCGGCGGTGCGGCTGGGGTGCGCATTCTGCCCGACGGCAAAGTGGGGATCGGCACCACCGCACCCACGCAGCCGCTGGAAGTGGCTGGTCAGATTTACACCACGACGGGCGGCATCCGCTTCCCTGACAATACCGTGCAGACCTCGGCCGTTACCAATCAGACGCTGAACCTCAGCGGCCAGAGCCTGAGCATCAGCGGCGGCAACACCGTGACGCTGCCCGGCGACAACCTCGGCAACCACACCGCCACCCAGAACCTGAACCTCGGCGCCCACACGCTGGTGGGCACGGCGGCCGTGAACGTGGGGTCGGCGGTGAGCCTCAACGACCGCGAGATCCTACTGCGTGGCGCCAACGCCTCCGACGTCAACCACGGCCTGGGGTGGTATGGTGCGGGCAAGGACTTCAACGGACTGAGCATTGAGGGCCCCGCGCTCTACGGCTTGAACGGCGGGGTGCTGGGCACCTTCAATAGCCCCTCCTTAAGGCGCATCGCGCTCTACTGGAATAACTTCAACCGCGTAGGCATCAACACGACGCAGCCCAGTACGCAGCTCGATGTCGATGGCGGGGTCCGGATCCGTAGCCTAACGGCAGCCGGTTTCGTGAGGACCGACGCCAGCGGCAACCTCAGCCGCGTCGATGCGCCTGTCAGCGAAGGCACCACCGCCTCCAATGGCCTGACGCTGAACGGCCTCGAAGTGCGCCTCGGAGGCCAACTGAGCAGCGCGACTACCATCGGCACGACCGACGCCAATCCGCTCACCATCGCCGGCTCCGGCGCCGTGAACGTAGGCACCGGCTCCGGCGCCGTGAACGTAGGCAACCCGGCGGGCGCCACCACCATCAACGGCGGCAGCATCAACCTGATCGCCGCCACCACCATGGCGGCCACCAGTATTACGGGCACTACCGCTATCAGAGGCACCACCACCATCAACGGCGGCACCAGCACGTCCGCGACCAACATCGGCACCTCGGCCACGGCCGGCGCCGTGACGATTGGCCGCCCGAACGGCGCCACCAGCGTCAATGGCACCGTGACGCTGGGCAGCCTCACCGGCACCGGCACCCGCGTGGTGACGACCGACGCCGGCGGCAACCTGAACAGCGCCACCCTGCCCATCACCGAAAGCACGACGGCCTCTAACGGCCTGACCCGCACCGGCACCAACGTGGCCCTCGGCGGCACCCTGACCGGCGCCACCTCCATCGCGCAGGGCGGCCACGCGCTGACCTTTACTAATGGCAGAGTAGGCATCGGTACCTCCGCGACCCCCAGCTACCCGCTCACCATTCAGGCCGCCGGCCCGGATCTGCTGCTGTTCCGCGACAACCTCGGCACCGACAAATGGCACTGGAACCTGAGCAGCAGCAGCCTCAACCTGGCCGAAACCGGGCAGGCCGACGGGCGCCTGTTTATGGAATCGGGCGGCAACGTGGGCCTCGGCACCACCGACCCCAATACCACCCTCGACGTGAACGGCGGCCTGACGCTGCGCGAGGGCACGGCCACCATCGGGGTGGGCGCTACCACCATCACGGTCGGCAACCGCACCTATATCCGCGTCTCGTCCCCCGGTCCCTTCAACACCGCCATCACCCTCACCAACGGCTTGCAAACCGGCCAGATGCTGCTGCTCGAATGCGCTGCCGGCACGTTCAGCATCGTCGACACCAACCAGTCGGGCAACATCAACACGGGCGGCAACCGCGCCTTTGGGGTGGAAGACACCATTCTGCTGGTCTGGAACGGCAACCGCTGGGTAGAGATCATCTACGAGAACAACTAGTCGGCTGGCCCCGCTTTGCCCTTGCCCCCCGCTGCCGAATCCGAGCTGGCGCGGTGGGCTAACCGGAAAGCGCCCCGCCAGGTGGGGGCGGGGCCAAAGGGGAAGCACGAGCCGTAAGGCGCGCAGGGAAGCGGGCGCGTAGCGCTTACTGCCTCCCCGGCGAGGGCGTGGGCGCTGGCTCAAATTCCCCCCCGCTCAACCCCGCCGCCCGATTCGTAGTACACGGAAGCCAACATCAACCCCGCTTCCAATGGCCACCGCCAAACATTCCGCCCCGCAAGACCCCGCCGAAAGCCGCCCGATTCGGGTGCTGCCCGAAGAAAACGAGGATGCCGACCTGCAAGCCGGCTTCCATATTCCTGGCGCTGATCCGCCCAAAAACGAGAATGCGCGCGGCGGCTTCGGCAACCGCGACGGCAAGGAAGGCTACGGCACCGATTCCGAAGATGGCGTAACGGCCGTCTCGGTGAATTCCCGCGCCGATGCCGACATCCAACCCGCCGACAATATGCGCTCGACCGCCGAAGGGCGCCCCGTGCGCGGCCTCAACGAGGATATGCCACTGGATGACGACGACGATAATGCCCCCGACCACGACGACACTGCCGATAACGACCGCCTCGACGCCTACGCCGATGCCGCCGAACGCGAAGCCGCCGACGAAGCCCGTATCCTGACCCAGGCCAATCGCCCCCGTACCTCCGACACCGGCGCCAGCGGCGAATCGTCGGTCGAAAACCTGCTGACCGAAGACGGCAACAACGTGCGCCGCGACCAGCGCATCGCCGGCCAGGACTTCACCTTCAACGACCTCGACGCCCAGGGCACCAACGCCGACCTGACCGACCCCGACGCAGAAAGTGGTGGTGGGGTGGTGGGGTAGTGAGGTGGTGCTTACCCGCCCCCCTCTCCTATCATCACCACCACTACCTCACCAGACCGCCCGCTGAACTTGCGTCCAGCGGGCGGTTTTTTTATAGATCGGCTTCGGTCAGTCCGGCTTCCTGCATCAGCGCCCGCTGGATGCCTTATTTAAGGTCATCATTGCCGTGAACCGGAATAACCAGCCGGCCGGTGCCGTCGGCGCGGGCAAATACGTGGTGGCTGCCGCGCACCCGCAGCAGCAACCAGCCGTGCTGCTGCACCAGGCGAGCCAGCGTTTTTCCGGAAACCGTTTTCAATTCCGAACGCTAAACCACTACTTCCAGTCGCCGGAACACCGGCTGCGGGGCCTCGTCTATTGGTCCCTCATTCGCCACCTCGAGCCACCCCTCGATGGCTTCCCGCGCATTCGCCTCGATCTCCTCTAACGTTTCGCCCTGCGTGTAGCAGCCTTTCAGCGCCGGTACTTCGGCCCAGTAGCCGCCTTCTTCGGCAGCGTGTACGATGACGGTGAGTTTCATTGGCGGGTGAAGTAATGAGCGGTGCTGACGGTTCCGGGAAGCATTTCTGCTACTGCCCCAGCAGCATCGCGAAAATCAGCGGCGCTACAATCGTCGCGTCGCTTTCGATGATGTATTTCGGCGTCTTCTCGCCCAGCTTGCCCCAGGTGATCTTCTCGTTCGGCACGGCGCCGGAATACGAGCCGTAGGACGTGGTAGAGTCCGAAATCTGGCAGAAATAGCCCCACAGCGGTACGCTGGTGCGGCCCAGGTCCTGGTGCAGCATCGGCACGACGCAGATCGGGAAGTCGCCGGCAATGCCGCCGCCGATCTGGAAGAAGCCGACCGTGCTTTCCTCGGTGGCGTTGCGGGTGTACCAGTCGGCCAGGAAGATCATATACTCGATGCCCGTGCGCACCGTGTGGACGTTCTTCACGTCGCCGCTGATGACGTGCCCGGCGAAAATGTTGCCGAGCGTCGAATCCTCCCAACCGGGGCAGATAATGGGCAGGTTTTTCTCGGCTGCGGCCAGCATCCACGAGTGCTTTGGGTCGATCTGGTAGTACTGCTCCAGGTCGCCGGACTTCAGGATCTTGTAGAAAAACTCGTGCGGGAAGTGGCGCTCGCCCTTCTCGTCGGCTTCCACCCAATGCTTCAGTACGGTGTGTTCGAGGCGACGCATCGCTTCCTCTTCGGGGATGCAGGTGTCCGTCACGCGGTTCATATGACGTTCCAGCAGCGCCTGCTCGTCGGCGGCGGTCAGGTCGCGGTAGTTCGGCACGCGCTCGTAGAAATCGTGGGCCACCAGGTTGAAGATGTCTTCTTCGAGGTTGGCGCCGGTGCAGGAAATGATCTGCACCTTGTCCTGCCGGATCAGCTCCGCGAGCTGAATGCCCAGCTCGGCCGTGGACATCGCCCCGGCCAGGGTAATCAT
>JANPLI010000144.1:0-16143 GCA_031426455.1 Hymenobacteraceae bacterium
ACCTGGAGCACCCGCACTTCTACATCGCCTCGCAGAAAATGAAGGTGGTGCCGGGCCAGAAAATCATCACCGGGCCGTTCAACCTGGTGGTGGCTGATATTCCCACGCCGCTGGGCTTTCTGTTCGGCTTCTTTCCCACGCCCCAGAAACGCGCGTCGGGTATCATCATTCCGGCCTACGGCGAAAGCGCCTTACGCGGCTTCTACCTCTCGAACGGCGGCTTTTACTGGGCCGCATCGCCGAGCCTGGGCGTGAAAGTGGTGGGCGATTTCTACACGCTCGGCGGCTACCGGGTCGCCACGGAAGCCACCTACATCAAACGATACCGGTACCAGGGCAATTTCACGCTTTCCTACCTGCGGAACCCGGCCCAGACGACCATCGTGGGCGCCGACCTCAACGCCCCCATCGTGCGGGTGCCCGACGCCATCAACGTGCAGTGGGCCCATTCGCCGGTGCAGCGGCCCGGCGGCGGCGCGTTCACGGCCAGCGTCAATGCCGGCTCGACGGGCTTTTACCGGGGGCAGGTGAACACGTCGGTGCAGAACCGGCTGGCCAACACTTTCAACAGCAATATCTCCTACTCCAAAACCATCCCCAACTCGCCGTTCAATTACACGATCACGGCCAATCAGTCGCAGGTAGCCGCCACCGAAACCAGGCCCGCCTCGATGACTTTCCAGCTGCCCCAGTTCACGCTGGGTATGGCCCGCCAGACGCCGCTGGCGTTTCTGGCCCGGCGCACCGGTCGGCGCGTGTTCAACAACCTGACAGTCGGCTACTCGCTCGACGGCGGCATCGGTTTTTCCACCACGCTGGCCCCCAGCTCGGTGCCCGGCCTGAACAATGAGCAAATCGCCAACGCCCGTACCGCCGAGCGCCCGCTGACGCTTCAGCGCGACGGCCTGAGCGCCATTCTGCGCAACAATACCCCCGCCGTGCGCCACAACCTCACCATCGGGCTGGGCACCTACCAGGTGGCGCACATCAACCTTTCGCCGGGCGTGACTTACAACGAAAGCTGGTCGTTCCGGCGCTTTTCGTACACCTACCTGCCCGATGCGCGGCAGGTGCGCGTCGATACCACGGCGGGCTTCTACCGGCTCTATCAGTACAGTTTCAACCTCGGCGCCTCGACCAATATTTACGCCTACGCGCAGCTGCCGAAGTCGTGGCGGGTGCAGGTCATTCGCCAGCAACTGACGCCGACGATCTCGTTCGGTTACAGCCCCAACTACGGCGACCCGTCGTTCGGGTACTACCAGCGCGGGGTGCGCACCAGCCCGGCGGGCCAACTCCGCGACCTGCCCCGCTACGCCAACACGCCCGCTGGCGGGCGCTCCAGCACGCTGAGTTTTTCACTGAGCGACGTGATCGAGATGAAAGTCAAACCCGGCGCCGGCGATACCAGCAAGACCCTGCGCAAGGTCACGCTCATCAACACCATCAACCTGTCCACGGGCTATAACCTGCTGGCCGACTCGCTCAACCTCGCTCCCATTTCGGCCAGTCTGAACGCGCGGCCGTTCGGGCTGCTCAACCTGGGGCTTTCGACCTCGCTCAATGCCTACCAGCGCGATACCGCGGGCCGCGTGCTGAACCGTTACCTGGTCGAAGGCCCCGGTTTCAAACTGGCGCGCATCGAAAACTTCAGCGCCAACCTGTCGTTCGATTTCAACCCCGCCAGTCGGGCGGCGCCAGGCGCGAAGGCGGCGCGACGGGCGGGCACGGGGCCGATGCCTAACTCGAACCCGCTGGCGCCGGCCGTCGTGCCGCTCGGCAACGACGGCACCCTGAGCTACGACTACCTGCCCTTCGAACTACCCTGGACCGTGAACGCCGGGTTCGTGCTCAACTACCGGACGCCTAACCTGCCGCGCGGCCCCCGACCCAACGAGCAAACGCTCAGCTACTCGATTTCGGCCTCCGGCTCGGTGAAACTGACGAAGAAATTCGAGATCCGGTACCGGGGCGGCTACGACCTGGTGAACCGCAAGCTCGTCATTCCCACCTTCGATTTCAGCCGCGACCTGCACTGCTGGGTACTGACGGCCAGCTGGGTACCGCTGGGGCAGTACGCTTCGTACCTGATCAACCTGAGCGTCAATTCCGGCACCCTGCGCGACCTCAAACTGACCCGCAACCGCAGCTACCAGAACCGTTAGGCGACTGAGTGACTGAGTGGACTGAGTGACTAAGTGACTTTTTGGACTGAGTAACGGAGCCACCCGGTCCGGCGTATCTCGGGCCGAAAGCGTTGCGCGGCGCCACCTTTGCCCGCTCAAACCACTCCGACTTAATCCCCCAATGTCTGTCCACGCTAACCCGGACGTTAAGCGCGTCACTACGCATCACCTGCTCACGATGAAGGAGCGGGGCGAGAAAATCGCGATGCTGACGGCCTACGACTATTCAATGGCCCGCCTACTCGATACGGCCGGCACCGATGTGCTGCTCGTCGGCGATTCGGCGTCCAACGTAATGGCCGGCCACGAAACCACGCTGCCCATCACCCTCGACCAGATGATTTACCACGCCGCCGGGGTAGTGCGCGGCGTGAAACGGGCGCTGGTGGTGGTGGATATGCCGTTCGGCTCGTATCAGGGTTCGTCGCGGGAGGCGCTGCGCTCGGCGATCCGGATTATGAAAGAATCCGGCGGCCACGCCGTGAAGCTGGAAGGCGGCGGCGAAGTGGCCGAGTCCATCACCCGCATCCTGACGGCCGGCATCCCCGTGATGGGCCACCTGGGCCTCACGCCGCAGAGTATCTACAAATTCGGCACCTACACGGTGCGCGCCAAGGAAGAAGCCGAAGCCCAGAAGCTGCTCGAAGACGCCCACCTCTTGCAGGAACTGGGCTGCTTCGCGCTGGTGCTGGAGAAAATTCCGGCCGCGCTGGCGACCCGGGTGGCGGCCGAAGTCAAAATTCCCGTCATCGGCATCGGTGCCGGGCCGGGCGTGGACGGCCAGGTACTCGTGGTGCACGATATGCTGGGCCTGACCACCGAGTTCAAGCCCCGCTTTCTGCGCCGCTACGCCGAGTTGGGCACCGCCATCCACGAAGCCGTGGGTCAGTACGTGGCCGACGTGAAAGCCCAGGCCTTCCCCACCGACAAAGAGGCGTACTGAGCCGCCGCCTCAATAATACCCCGCGCCTTTCCGCGCCTTCACGTCGGCCACGAACTCCTTGACGCGCTGTTCGTCTTCGCGGCGGCAGATCAGCAGCACGTTGTCGTATTCGGCCACGATGCAGTCTTTCAGCCCCTGCACGACTACCAGACGCCCGACAGGCGTTTTGATGACGCAGCCCGTGGTATCGTAGAGCAGCACGTCGCCGTTCACCACATTGGCGGCTTCGTCTTTTTGCGAGAGCGCGTAGAGCGAATCCCAGGTGCCGAGGTCGCTCCAGCCGAAATCGGCGGGCAGTACGTACACATTATCGGCTTTTTCCATCAGCCCGTAATCGATGCTGACATTGCGGCAGCGCGAGTACGCCGTATCGATAAAAGCCGCTTCGGCGGGCGTACCGTACAACCCGACGCCCTCGTCGAACACGTCGCTGATTTCCGACAGATACGTGCGCAAACCCGCCAACGCCGCCTGCACGCTCCAGATGAAGAGGCCGGAATTCCACAGAAACTCGCCCGACGAAACGAACATCTTCGCCAGCTCGGCATTCGGCTTTTCGGTGAACGTCTTCACTTTATGAACCTGCCCGCTCCCGCTGGTAGCGTCGGCCGAGTCCACGAACTGAATGTAGCCGTAGCCAGTATCGGGGCGTGACGGCTTGATGCCGAGCGTGAGCAGAATCGCCCGCGTGGAAGCCGCCGCCAGCGCCTCGCGGATGGTGGCGCTGAAGGCTTCCTCGCGCAGCACCACGTGGTCGGCGGGCGAGACGACGATGGTGGCGTGGGGGTCCAGGGCGGCAATCTTGTAGCAGGCGTAGGCGATGCAGGGCGCCGTGTTGCGGCCCACGGGCTCGCCCAATACCTGATGATCAGCCAATTGCGGCAGGTGTTCCCGGACGAGCGGCACGTAGTCGCGGTTCGTCACCACGTACACGTTTTCGATGGGACAGATGCTGGCGAAGCGGTCCACGGTGAGTTGCAGCATCGAACGGCCGAGACCCAGCACGTCGTGAAACTGCTTAGGGTGCGCCGTGCGCGAAAACGGCCAGAACCGGGAGCCAATGCCGCCGGCCATCACAACGAGGTAGGTTGACGAGGAGGGGGTCGTCATAAGAAAATAAAAAACGAAACGCGCGATTAGCTTTCAATAAGCGAACAATTGCTGCAAGGTAAGACAGGCAGCCAGGGCCGTCGAGTGATCGAGCGTACCCAGGCATCGGCGGAGCCGACTACGATCTACGGCCCGCAACTGGTCGAAGGCCATCTCGCCGGGTTGCCCATCGAAAATAGTCGCCACGCGGATCGGCAGGTGCCGAACGGTAGAGGTGAGAGGTGCTACCAGCACCGTGCGCAACTGGCGGTTGGCCACATCCGGCGAAACGACCACGCAGGGCCGGGTCTTGGCGATTTCGGAGCCGCGCACCGGGTCCAGTTCAACGAGCCAGACCTCAAAGCGATTCGGCAGTGGATTCTTCGGTGCCATCCCAGGTCCAGTCAGTTTCGTCGAACGTATTAGCCATTCCCGCAAACAGATCGCTTTCCGGCTCCCACCCGGCCGCACGCGCCTGTTGGAAGGCTTCGTCCCAGCCGGCACGCGGATCAGGATCGACTGGCCTCAGCACGATGGCGCCATCCCGCACCTCTACCTCCACGCGGTCGCGGATGCCGCAAGCCTGTAACAGCGCCAAAGGCAACAGAATACTACCGGCTTCGCCGATGGAATGAAGGGGCTGAATCATCGAAGTGAATTTACAAATGTCAAGGGCTGCTCCTGCACAAGCCCTTCCCGCAGCAAATCGTGCAGGTGCAGCAAGCCGGCAAACGTACCACCCCGTTACCACGAGTTGCGTGATGTTGCGCTCGCGTAGTAGCGCTAAAGGCTTGCCTTCTGGTTTTTGGCACTGCCTGGAGAAACCGTTGCGAGATGCAAAGCAAAGCGATTTCCTGGCTATGCCCCAAAATTTCAAGCCCGGCCAGTAATTAATTATAAAACTTTTTAGAAGGCTTCCGCCACATTGAAATAAAAGGTGCCACCGCTGTCGCCGAGGGCCGCGTCGAAGCGCAGGTTCAGGTTTTCCGCTTTTACGAGTTTGAAACGCAGGCCCGTGCCCACAGCGGGATGCAGGCCCCCGAGCGCGAAATCCCGGAGGCGGGGCGCCACGCGGCCAGCGCTTACGAAGCCCACCAAGCCAAACCGGTGCGTGAGCGGAAGCCGGTACTCCACCTGAGCAGCAGCGTAGTTGCGGTCCAGATAACGGCCTTCGTAGTAGCCGCGCATCAGGTCGCCGCCGCCCAGCGCGCCCAGTTCCATCAGCGGTACGAGACCAGTGGCGAAGTAGCCATAGAGTTGATAGGCCACCACGTGTTTACGGCCGGCAAAAGGGCGGAAGTACTGCCGCAGGTCCACTTTGGTGAGTTCGTAACGGTACTGGCCACCGAGTTTCTGGCCATACCAGCCGTGGGTGACTTCGGCCAGAATACCGCGCTGGGCGTTCAGCACGTTGTCGCGGGTGTCGTAGGTAAGGGCCGTCTCAAGGCCCGAACTGCGCGAGCCACGCGCCCCCGACACGGGCTCGCCATCTGTTTCGCTTTTGATTAACAGGCCATTGTCGGCGAGGCGCACATCGCTCACCCGCACGTGCCGCAGACCTCCACCCACGAAAAGCTTACCCGCCACACGCCGCAGCAGCAGTGGCTCGACGAGCGTGTAGCGGTAATCGTACACCTCTTCGTTCGAGAGGGGCGTGTGGTTGCCTACCCCATAAAAGAGGCGCGGAAAGCTCGAATGCTCGACGTTCCCTTTGAGCAGGTAATTTTCGTGGTTGAAAAAAACCGTATAGCCTGAATACAAAACAAACTGATTGTTCAGCGTGTACTGTACCGAGATGGGGATGTTCGAGGTACGCGTATCGGCGCCCACGCCGCGCGGCTTGAAGAGAAACTTAGCGCCCACGCCGGCCCCCCAACTCGTTTCGGGGGCGTAAGAGATGATCGGCGCCAGCACGAGCCGGGTCGGGTAAGCGCCGCGTTCGGCCGCAGCCCGGTGGTTAATGTCGAACTCGAATACATCGAGTACCCGATCGAGAAAGGAATGGGTCGAATCGGGCGCCTGCCCAGCAGCGCGGAGCGAGTCGGCGGATACCGTTTGCGAGGACGGAACGGGAGTCTGAGCATTAGCCCGGTAGCCCAACGGGAGCACGCCCAGCAACATCAATACAGGCCGGGCCGCACGGAAAAAAAGCTGCATAAATCAGAAAAAACGGCCAGGTAGCCGCGCGCCCTAAACGTATCGGGCAGCCAGGCGGTTGGATCGCCACGCTTACACCAGCCCTTCCCGCAACAAATCGTGCAGGTGCAGGAAGCCCGCAAACGTACCGCCGTCCGTCACCACGAGTTGCGTGATATTGCGTTCGCGTAGTAACGCCAATGCCTCAATCGCCAGCGTGTCAGCCGCTACCGTGATCGGGTTAGGGGTCATAATCTGGTGCGCGGTCACGGCGTCGAGGTGCGTGGTGGTGGCCAGCATCCGGCGCAGGTCGCCGTCAGTGATGATGCCCACGAGCGGAGCGTGTTCGGTGGCTTCCTGCACGGCCGTAGCCCCCAGGCGCCCGGCCGAAATGGCAATGATGACCTCGCGCAGCGGCGCGGCAGGCGTCACGACGGGCCGGGCGTTCTGGGGCGACAGGTCGCCGACGCGCAGGTAGAGGCGCTTGCCCAGCGCACCGCCGGGGTGCAGATGGGCAAAGTCCTGCGCCGAAAACTGGCGGGCTTCGAGCAGGGCCACGGCCAGCGCATCGCCCACGGCCAGCGCCACGGTGGTGCTGGTGGTCGGCGCCAAGTCGTGCGGGCAGGCTTCGCGGGCCACGTGAGCGTTTAAAATAAAATCCGCCGAACGCGCCAGGTACGACGCCGTGTTACTCACCAGGGCCGCCAGCCGGGCACCCTGCCGCTTGAGCAAGGGCACCAGCACCTTGATTTCGGGCGTATCACCGGATTTGGAGATGCACAGCACCAGGTCCTGGGGCTGAATCATTCCCAGGTCACCGTGAATGGCGTCGGCGGCGTGCATAAAAAGCGCCGGCGTACCCGTGGAGTTGAAGGTAGCCACCAGCTTGGTGCCGATGTGGGCGCTTTTACCCACCCCCGTGACGACCACCCGCCCCGCGGGGCCCAGTGCCAGAATGGCCTGGGCACAGCCCGTGAAACCGGCATCTACCTGTTCGGCTGCCGCGCGCACGGCGTCGGCTTCGGCCAGCAGGACCCGACGGGCGGCCCGGCGCAGCTGTTCAACTTGGCTCACCTGCTTTTGTGTGTTAGCTTCGCTTATCCGTTGCGCGCCGGGCCTTGCCCCAGCCGTTGCCTTTCGCTTATCGTGCAATGGAATATGCTCTTATGAATAGTACCCTCGTCGCTCCTGACGTTCAACCTGCTCCCCTGCTTACTACCTACGCCGCCCCCGACCCTGCCCTGGTGGCGCGGCTCAAAGATAAATTGAAGGTCGTCTTCGGCTTCGGCCAGTTCCGCGGCAACCAGGAGGCCATTATTCTGAATATTTTAGCTGGCCGCAACACCTTCGTCATTATGCCCACCGGCGCGGGTAAAAGCCTGTGCTACCAGTTGCCGGCGCTGGTGCTCGACGGCACGGCCATCGTCATCTCGCCGCTGATTGCGCTGATGAAAAATCAGGTAGATCAGCTTTCGGCGTTCGGCGTCAACGCGCAGGTCTATAACTCGACGCTTTCGAAAACGGAAATGCGCCGGGTGCAGCGCGACGTGATTTCGGGCGAAGTGAAGCTGCTCTACGTAGCCCCGGAATCGCTGACGAAACCCGAAACGCTGGAGTTTTTGCAGCAGTCGAAGCTCTCGTTCGTGGCCATCGACGAAGCGCACTGCATCTCGGAATGGGGCCATGACTTCCGGCCCGAATACCGCCGCATCCGCTCTATCGTGGATGAATTGGGCGCCGATGTGCCGCTGATCGCCCTCACGGCCACGGCCACGCCGAAAGTGCAGCTCGACATTCAGAAAAACCTGCATATGGACGAGGCGTCGGTTTTCAAATCGTCGTTCAACCGCCACAACCTCTACTACGAAGTCCGTCCGAAACACCAGACTAAGAAGCAGCTGGTTCAGTATATCCAGAAGCACAAAGGCAAGTCGGGCATCGTCTATTGCCTGTCGCGCAAAAAAGTCGATGAGATTGCCGAACTGCTGCGGGTGAACGACGTGAAAGCCCTGCCCTACCACGCCGGCCTCGACCCCGCCACGCGCGTCCGGAACCAGGACGCGTTTCTGAACGAGGATACCGACGTGATTGTGGCCACCATCGCCTTCGGAATGGGCATCGACAAGCCCGACGTGCGATTCGTGATTCACTTCGACACGCCCAAGTCCATCGAGGGCTACTACCAGGAAACCGGGCGCGGCGGGCGCGACGGCCTGGAGGGTAACTGCCTGCTGTTCTATTCCTACGACGATATCGTCAAGCTCGAGAAGTTCAACAAGGACAAGCCCGTGACCGAGCGCGACAACTCGCGTCTGTTGCTCCACGAAATGGCGTCGTTCGCCGATTCATCGGTCTGCCGCCGCCGCCAGTTGCTGCACTATTTTGGCGAGGCGCTCGAAAAAGACTGCGGCTTCTGCGACAACTGCCTGCATCCGAAGGAGAAAACCGAGGCCCAGGCCGAAGCCGTGCTGGCGCTGCAAGCAGTGGTCGCCACGCAGGAGCGCTTCGGGATGGAACACGTCGCGCACGTGCTGATGGGGCTGCACTCGCCGCACATCGATTCCTATGGCCACGACCAGCTGCCGCTCTTCGGCGCCGGTCAGCACCAGGACGCCGCGTACTGGCAGTCGCTGCTGCGGCACCTGCTGCTGAACGACTACTTGCGAAAGGATATCGACTCGCTGGTTGGGGTCGTGCACATCACGGCGAAGGGGGAAGCATTCATCGACGCGCCGCACTCGGTGCTGGTGGCCCGTGACCACAATTTCGACGAGGAGATTGAGGAGCAGGAAAAAACTGAAGAAGTGCAGCAGGCCGCCGGCCACGACGAGACGCTCTTCGAAATGCTGAAGGCGCTGCGGAAGAAGAAGGCCAAAGAGCTGAATCTGCCGCCTTACGTCCTGTTTCAGGACCCCAGCCTCAAGGAGATGGCCACCGTGTACCCCACGACGCCCAACGAGCTGGCCCAGGTAGGCGGCGTAGGCCAGGGCAAGGTGCAGAAATTCGGTCAGGCCTTCGTGGCGCTGATCAAGCAGTACGTCGAAGAGAACGAGATTATCACGGCGAAGGACGTGGTGATCAAGTCGTCGGCCAACTCATCTAAGAACAAAATCTACATCCTCCAGCAAATCGACAAGAAGATGGCGCTGGATGAAGTGGCTCGCGCCAAGGGAATGACGATGCCGGAACTGGTTGAGGAGATCGAGCATATCTGCTACTCCGGCACCCGCCTGAACCTGAACTACTACATCAACGAGCTGATCGACGATGACCGCCAGGACGAGGTGTACGACTACTTTATGAACGCCTCGGACGACTCCATCGCCCTGGCCGTCAAGGAGCTCGGCACCGACGACTACACCGAAGAAGAGTTGCGGCTGATGCGGATCAAGTTTATGAGCGAGTTCGCGAACTGAGGCGCCGCCGCCAGTCCGGTCTTCCGCCCTCGCCGGGTGGCAGCGGCATTCCTGCCCCCGCATTTGCCCATACCCGCGCCAAGTCGTACTTTTGCCCCTTCAAACGGCCCACTCGCCTATTCAGCGCGCGGGCCGTTTGTGTCGGCAACCGCACCTGGGGTGCGTTGCCCGCCTCTTTTTCGTTGTGAAAAAACTCCCGCTTTACGTCCTGAACCTGCCGAGCCTGCCCGTGAATAAACGGACAACGCTCGACTACGTGCTGGACGATGCGTTCTTCGCGAGCTTTGAGCAGGAGCTGATTCTGGGGGGGCAAGTGGCCGTGACGCTTGACGTGGACCGCTCCGACCGCCTGCTGACGCTCCGCTTTCACCTCGCGGGCGCCGTGCGTCTGGTGTGCGACCGCTCGCTCGACGAATTCGACCAGACCCTCGATGCTGAGGAAACGCTGCACGTGCGGTTCGGGGAAACTACCGAAGAGCTAGCCGACGACATCCTGCAAATCGGCCCCGAAACGCAGGCCGTGCCGCTGGCCCAGCACCTGTTCGACTACGTGGCCACGGCCCTGCCGATGAAAAAGCTGCACCCGCGCTTCGTGACGGCCGACGCTGAAGCCGATGCCGCCGCCGGCCTCGCCGCCGAATTGACCGATACGCGCCTGATTCACTCGGTTTCCACCGACAATGAATCCGATGATTCGCCCGACGCCGATGCGGCCCCTCAGCCCCCGCTCGACCCCCGCTGGGCCGCGCTCCGCCACCTTAACTAGTGTTTTTTACGGGCTGCTCCGGCACCCGCTTGTTCTTTTTTTTCAGCCTGATTTCGCGTAATTCCGATGGCTCACCCTAAGTCCCGAATCTCCAAAACCCGCCGCGACAAGCGTCGCTCGCACCACCGCCTGACACCCACCCAGTTGAGCACCTGCGCCTCCACCGGCGAAGTGCATCGCCGCCACCACGCCTACGTGGTCGATGGCGATCTGTATAAGAATGGTGAAGTGGTCATCAAGGACTTCGCCCCGGCCGCAGCCGCGTAACGGCGCTGCCGTTTCCGCCCGGAATGGTTCCTGTCGGCCGGTCATAGCCCACCTCGGCCCCGTTGCTGAGGCGGCTGCGACCGGCCGATTTGCTTTCTTTGTGCTTGCGCTGCCTGCCGCCTACTTTTGGGCGCCCCGGCGCGGAGCCTTTATTTTCCTGCCCTTCAGCCTGACGCTTAACCTGAATGAAGATTGCCCTGGATGCGATGGGTGGTGATTTCGCCCCGGCGGCTATCGTCGAGGGGGCGCTGATGGCCCTACGGGCACTGCCGGACGAAGCTGGCATTCTGCTCATTGGCGATCAGCCGGTGCTCGAAGCCTGCCTGCAACAGCTCGGCGCCGAAGCGCATCATCCACGCCTACTGCTGGTTCACGCGCCGGAGGTGATCGAGATGGGCGAACACCCCACGAAAGCCCTTGCCCAGAAACCGGACTCCAGCATTGCCGTGGGCTACCGCCTGCTGCGCGCTGGCGAAGCCGTGGCGTTTTGCTCGGCCGGCAATACCGGCGCGATGATGGTGGGCGCGCTCTTCAGCGTGAAGGCCCTGCCGGGCGTCAAGCGTCCGCCGATAGCCTCGTTTTTTCCGCAGTTGAACGGCGGCACGGGCGTGATTCTGGACGTGGGCGCCAACGCTGACTGCAAGCCGGAAATGCTGGATCAGTTCGCCGAAATCGGTTCGATTTACGCCCGCTACGTGCTCAATATCGCGGAGCCACGCGTGGGCCTGCTCAATATAGGCGAAGAAGAAGGTAAAGGCTCGATGGTGGCGCAGGAAGCGTATCAGTTGCTGAAAGTCAATCCGACGCTGCGATTCGTTGGCAACATCGAGGGCCGGGATATTTTTCAGGACAAGTGCGATGTCGTCGTCTGCGACGGCTTCACCGGCAATATCGTGCTGAAACTGGCCGAATCCCTGCACGGAATGGTGGTAGAGCGCGGCCTGACGGACGCCTATTTCGCCCGTTTCAACTACGAAACAATGGGCGGCTCGCCCATTCTGGGCGTGAATGGCAACGTAGTGATCGGGCACGGGGTATCGTCGCCGCTGGCGGCCTGTAATATGGTAAAACTCGGCCACCAGATGGGCGCGGCCGGGCTGCTGGACCGCTTCCGGCGGGTGTACAACAGCCCAAGCGCCACGCCGGCTTAAACCTTACGCCGCCGTCGCCCCCATTTGCAGCACGTTGCCCCAAGGCCGGGCCCGCCGCAAGGTCATTCGGGCTTGCGGCCGTAAGTTTGGGGGCGCGAAAACTGGATTTGCCCGCGCTTAGCTCCTTTCTCTGCCTGCTGCTCTGTTCGTGCCCCTGATGATTCGTCCTACTGCTGCCATCACCGGCGTGAGTGGCTATCTGCCGCCCTACGTGCTGACCAATCAGGAATTGGAGCAAATGGTGGACACCAACGATGAGTGGATCGTGAGCCGTACGGGCATCCGCGAGCGCCATATTCTGAAAGGTGAGGACCAGGGAACCAGCGTAATGGCGGTGGAAGCCGTCCGGGAGCTGCTGCGCAAAACCAACACCGCGCCGGAGGAAGTCGATCTGCTGATCTGCGCCACCGTGACGCCGGATATGATTTTCCCGGCTACTGCCAACATCATCTGCGACCAGGCGGGCATCACCAAAGCCTTTTCTTACGACATCGAAGCCGCCTGTTCGGGCTTCCTCTATGCCCTGACCACCGGGGCAATGTTCGTGGAATCAGGCCGTTACCGGAAGGTTATCATCGTGGGAGCCGACAAGATGTCGGCCATCGTCGATTATACCGACCGCAACACCTGCGTGCTGTTCGGCGACGGCGCCGGGGCCGTGATGCTCGAACCGAACACCGACGGCTACGGCATTCTCGACCACTGCCTGCACTCTGACGGCATCGGGGCGCCCTACCTGTACCAGAAAGCCGGCGGTTCCCGTTACCCGCCTTCGGCCGATACCGTGGCGCGCCGCGAGCATTTCGTGCATCAGGAAGGCGCGGCGGTGTTCAAATTCGCCGTCAAGAATATGGCGGACGTATCGGCGGAGGTAATGGAGCGCAACCAGCTTACGCACCACGATGTGACCTGGCTCGTGCCGCACCAGGCAAACCTGCGCATCATCAACGCCACGGCCCAGCGGATGGGCATCGGCCCGGAAAAAGTGATGCTCAATATCGAGCGCTACGGCAACACTACCGGGGGCACGATTCCGCTCTGCCTCTGGGATTATGAATCGCAGCTGAAAAAAGGCGACCGGCTGATTCTGTCCGCGTTCGGCGGCGGCTTCACCTGGGGCGCCGTGTACCTGCGCTGGGCCTATGACGGCACGCCGAAAACCTAGCGCCGAAAACCAGTCCGCGCGACGTTAGCCCGCGCTATCTTTACCCATCAACCCCTCGCCGACCAGCAGTCGGCGCTACTTCAAAGAACCAGAAATGGCCACTACCGCCGATTTCCGCAACGGCCTCTGCCTCGAATATAACGGCAACCTGTTCGTCATCACCGAGTTTCAGCACGTCAAGCCGGGCAAAGGGCCGGCCTTCGTGCGTACCAAGCTCAAGAATATCAAGACCGGTAAGGTCATCGACCCCACGTTCACGGCGGGCGTCACGGTAACGACGGCGCGCGTCGAGCAGCGCGCCCACCAGTTCCTGTACAAGGACGAGTTCGGCTACAACTTTATGAACTCGGAGGATTTTTCGCAGGTCACCCTGCCGGAAGAAATGGTGCCCTTCGCCGACCTGATGAAGGACGGCCAGGAGGTAACGATCCTGTTCCACGCCGAAAACGAGTTGCCCCTGACGGCCGAACTACCGCCGTTCGTGGTGCTGAAAATCACCTACACCGAGCCGGGTCTGCGCGGCGATACGGCTACCAACACGATGAAACAGGCCACCGTGGAAACAGGCGCCCGCGTGAAAGTGCCGCTTTTCATTGACCAGGACGAAGTAATCAAGGTGGATACCCGCACCTACGAATATGCCGAAAGAGTCAAATAGCCCCGACCCCTCGACCTCCTCCTCCAACCCGAAGAAAAACGCGCCGATGAAGCCGAAAGAACTGCAGGAACTGATTGACTTCATCGCGAAGTCGGGCCTCAACAAGGTCAACATCGAAACCGAAGACTTCAAGCTGTCGATCCAGCGCGAGCCGACGCAGAAGATCAAAATGGTGGGCGGCAGCAGCGAAAGCCAGCCGATGCAGCACCTGCAACACCACGCCGCGCCGCCACAAATGCTCCAGATGCCGGCAGCGGCGGCTATTGCTCCGGCAGCGGCCGCCCCCGCCCCGGCTGCTGCTCCGGTGGCGGCCGCGGCAACCGGCACGCCGCTCAAAGCCCCGATGATCGGCACGTTCTACCGCTCCGGCGGACCAGACCAGCCCCCCTTCGCCAGCGTGGGCGATGTGGTGGAGAAAGGCCAGATCATCTGCATCATCGAAGCGATGAAGCTTTTCAACGAAATCGAAGCCGAACAGGGCGGGCGCATCGTGAAAGTGCTGGTCGAGAACGCCTCGCCGGTAGAGTACGACCAGCCGCTGTTTCTGATCGAAGCGGCGTAGCCCGTCGCCCGCTTCCCTGCATTTGTCATTGCGAGGAACGAAGCAATCTCCGTTTACTCGGCGCGTGCGCTCAAACGCCGTGGATTGCTTCGCTCCGCTCGCAATGACAAAACTTTTTTTATCGCTGACCTTCTCAACCGTGGGCCGCGCGCCCACCCCTGCCAATCGTGTTCAAGAAAATCCTGATCGCCAACCGGGGCGAAATCGCGCTGCGGGTCATTCGCACCTGCAAAGAGATGGGCATCAAGACGGTGGCCGTCTATTCCACCGCTGACCGTGACTCGCTCCACGTCCGGTTCGCCGACGAAGCCGTCTGCATCGGCCCGCCCGCCTCGTCGCAGAGCTACCTAAGCATTCCGGCGCTGATTTCGGCCGCCGAGATCACCGCCGCCGACGCCATCCACCCCGGTTACGGGTTCCTGAGCGAGAACGCGGAGTTTTCGCGTATCTGCCGCGAATCGGGCATCAAGTTCATCGGTGCCTCGCCGGAGATGATTCACTCGATGGGCGACAAGGCGAACGCCAAGGACACGATGAAGACCGCCGGGGTGCCCACCATTCCTGGCTCCGACGGGCTGCTCGACTCGCTGGAGCAGGGCATCGAGATTGCCAACGCGATGGGCTATCCGGTGATCATCAAGGCCACGGCCGGCGGTGGGGGCCGGGGAATGCGCATCATCCGGGCCGAGGAGGAGTTCGAGAAGCACTGGAACGACGCCCGCACCGAGTCGGCGGCGGCGTTCGGGAATGACGGGATGTACCTCGAAAAATTCGTCGAGGAGCCGCGCCATATCGAAATCCAGGTGGTTGGCGATCAGTACGGTAAGGTGTGCCACCTTTCAGAGCGCGACTGCTCGATTCAGCGGCGTCACCAGAAGCTGGTGGAAGAGGCACCGTCGCCGTTCATCACCCCGGAGCTGCGCGCCGCAATGGGCGAAGCAGCCGTGAAAGGCGCGTCGGCCATCGGCTACGAAGGCGTCGGCACCATCGAATTTCTGGTCGATAAGCACCGCAACTTCTACTTTATGGAGATGAACACCCGGATTCAGGTGGAACACCCCGTGACGGAAGAAGTTATTGACTACGACCTGATTAAGGAGCAGATTAAAGTAGCAGCGGGCGTTCCGATCAGCGGCAAGAACTACGAGCCGCATCTGTTCGCGATGGAGTGCCGCATCAATGCCGAAGACCCCGGCAACAATTTCCGCCCCTCGCCGGGCCGCATCACGGTGCTGCACATTCCCGGCGGGCACGGCGTCCGCGTGGATACGCACGTGTACGCCGGCTACACCATCCCGCCGAACTACGATTCGATGATTGCCAAGCTGATCTGCCGGGGCCAGAGCCGCGAGGAGGTCATCAGCACGATGAAGCGCGCCCTGAGCGAGTTTGTGGTGGAAGGCGTGAAAACCACCATCCCCTTCCACCTCCGGCTAATGGACGACCCCGGGTTTGCCGCGGGAGACTTTACTACGAAGTATCTGGAGGGGTTTGACTTTGAGGGGTTGTAGACGCTAAATTTGAAAGCCCGGCCGATTTCGGTCGGGCTTTTTTTATACGCTCTTACCGGGAGAAGGACGGATGATTCTGAGACGGCTTCGTGCGGCCCCGAAGGGGCTATCGTTCGGGAGCCAAGGTGTTTTTTAGGGGTAACAGGCGGTCCCGAAGGGACTCCCTTCCCGGCGGCCGGTAGTCCCTTCGGGACCGCCTTCTTTTTGCTAAATGTCTCAACTACCGAATGATAGTCCCGTCGGGACCATCGGCTCTCCACCTGCGCTAGCTCAGCCCCGTCTCCAAACCTAAT